>PXUA01000005.1 GCA_003022435.1 Bacteroidetes bacterium SW_9_63_38
ATCTCCAGAATCTCAGATCGCCTGGATCTGGGACTCCCAGCATCTTGCCGAACATGCTCGGCTCGGACGAGTCCGGCTGATCTCCACCAGACCGAAGAAAGTCGTTCACGTACTTTCTCACGGATCGGTGGCGTCGTGCCCCCCGCCAGCGGCATCTGCCACCAGGTGAATCTGGAGTACGTGGGCCGCGGCGTGTGGACGCGGGAGCTGGAGGACGGCCGGACGCTCGCCTACCCCGACACGCTCGTCGGCACCGACAGCCACACGACCATGATCAACGGCCTCGGCGTGCTGGGCTGGGGCGTCGGCGGCATCGACGCGGAGGCCGCCCTGCTGGGGCAGCCGCTCCGGATGCTGATGCCGGAGGTCGTCGGCGTCCGCCTCACCGGCGAACTCGCCGAGGGCGCCACGGCCACTGACCTCGTGCTCACCGCCACCCAGATGCTCCACGAGTACGGCGTCGTGGGTCGCTTCGTCGAATTCTTCGGCCCCGGCCTGCACACCATGACGGTCCCCGACCGGGCGACCATCGCCAACATGTCGCCCGAGTACGGCGCCACGATGGACTTCTTCCCCATCGACGACGAAACGCTCGACTACATGCGCCGCACCAACCGGAGCGACGAGCAGGTCGACCTCGTGGAGCGCTACATGAAGGAGCAGGACCTCTTCCATACCCCCGACTTTCCGGAGCCGGACTATTACGACGTGCTGGAGCTCAACCTGAGCGAAGTGGTCCCGAGCGTGGCCGGACCGAAGCGGCCCCAAGACCGCATCCGCGTGCCGGAGCTGCCGGGGTCTTTCGAGACATCGTTGACAGCCCCTGCCGGCCCCACTGGCCTCGGCCTGGAGGACGACCGGCTGGGGGACACCGGGCACTACGACGACGGCACGCACGAGATGGAGATGACGCACGGAGACGTGGTGATCGCCGCGATCACGAGCTGCACCAACACCTCCAACCCGTCGGTGATGCTGGGCGCGGGCCTGCTTGCCAAAAATGCCGTCGAGGCCGGGCTCGCCGTCGACCCCTACGTCAAGACCAGCCTCGCCCCCGGCTCGAAGGTGGTGACCGACTACCTGAAGGAAGGCGACCTGCTGCCGTATCTGGAGGAGCTGGGCTTTGCCACCGTCGGCTACGGCTGCACCACCTGCATCGGCAACAGCGGCCCGCTCCCCGGCGCCGTGGAGGCCGCCATCGAGGACGGCGACCTGATCGCGGCGGGCGTGCTCTCCGGCAACCGAAACTTCGAGGGCCGCATCCACCCGCTCGTGCAGGCCAGCTACCTCGCCTCCCCGCCCCTTGTGGTGGCCTACGCTCTGGCCGGCACCGTCGACATCGACCTCACGACGGCCCCCATCAGCCAGACGGCCGACGGCGAGGAGGTCTATCTGTCCGACCTCTGGCCGCCGAGCGATGAGATCGAGACGATGATCGAAACGGTCGTCAAGCCTGAGTTCTTTGCCGAGGAGTACGACGGCATCGAAACGTCCAACGAGACCTGGAATCAGATCGAGGTTCCGGAGGGATCGGTCTACGACTGGGAGGACGACTCCACCTACATCCAGGAGCCGCCCTTCTTTGTCGACCCACCGATCCGTGTAAAGAAACGTACTCACGGATCGGTAACGCCCGAGATTCCTGACATCGATTCGATCGAGGGCGCCCGCGTCCTCGCCAAGCTGGGCGGCTCCACGACGACCGACCACATCAGCCCCGCCGGGGCGATTCCGCCGGACAGTCCGGCCGGCAAGTACCTGATCGAACAGGGCGTGGAGCCGCACAAGTTCAACTCGTACGGCGCCCGCCGCGGCAACCACGAGGTCATGATGCGCGGCACGTTCGCCAACATCCGGATCAAGAACGAGCTGGTGCCCGGCATCGAGGGCGGCGTGACGAAAAACTTCCTTAATGCAGCTTCAACTGGTCCGTTGTGCAATCGAGCTTTGGACGGACCTCGTCCGTCCCTCAAGCTGGAGCTTGGAGCAATAGCAAACTGCTTTCCCCAAAAGATCGTTTGAAGCTGCATTAAGGATGGGGAGGTCACATCAAGGATGGGGAGGTCACATCCATCTACGAGGCCGCGATGGAGTATCAAGACAACAATGTGCCCCTGGTCGTGCTGGCCGAGGAGGACTACGGCATGGGTTCCAGCCGCGACTGGGCGGCGAAAGGGCACCGACCTCTTGGGCGTCAAGGCCGTGATCGCCGCCAGCTACGAACGCATCCACCGCTCCAACCTCATTGGGATGGGCGTGCTGCCGCTGCAGTTTGCCGACGGCGAGGACGTCGACTCGCTGGACCTGGACGGCACGGAGACGTTCGACATTCCCCTCAACGAGGACCTGCAGCTGGGTCAGGCAATTGAGATCACCGCCACCGCCGAGGACGGCACCGAAACCGTCTTCACGATCCTCAATCGGTGCGATACGCCCATCGAGGTCGAGTACTATCGCCACGGCGGCATTCTGCACTACGTCCTCCGCGACTTCGTCCGGGGCGAGACGGTCACTGCGTAGTCGCCTCGTTTCCATTTTGCCCCCTCCGCCCCATTCGGTATTCCCGGGTGGGGCATTTTCGTTTCCGACCTCCGCTCCTCCACAGCCAGGGGAATTGGATCTTGCGTTATGAGGAGCACAGAGGAGCATTCGAGCACAGCGTCCCTGCCTCCATGCATCCAGGCATCCATCCCCCCCGGCAGATTGGTTTCTGAGCGGCAAAAGCGCCTCCCACGTTCTCAAACGCATTCCAACATATGATCGCCCCGCCTCCATACCGTTCCCGGAACCCGACCGCAGCCGTCCCCTACGCTCTCCCCAGCGACCACAGTGCGACTGCCCGCCTACTCCCAAACTCCTCAACTCACCAACTCCTCAACCCACCCCCCAATGCCCTGGTACAACCCCCACGACGACTGGCAAGAAACCGATGCTCCGACCGGCCCCGGACTCGATGTCCAGATCAACGCGCCCAACCGTGACGAGCGGCCCGTCGTCCGGTTTCAAACCGACAGCGACCCGTTTCTTCTCACCGGCACCGAGCCGCGCCCGGAGACGGACACCATCCACACCGTAGCGCGCATCGATCCCGGCACGGGCACCGGCACCCTGCTTTTCGTCGTGCATGCGGACGGCCAAAACCTCGTGTTTGAAGAACGGGCACCGGACGCGGTCAATGACGCCGTCTACGACCACGTGCGCTCCGCCCTGAACGAAATCATGGTCCCCGTCTACATCGACGACGTGATTGACGAGTTGAGCGAGAAGGTGTCCGGCCTGGCCGTCCTGCACACGGCCCAGTACGACGGCACGGGCCCCACGTGGACGTATTTTCGGACATCCGTCTTCGACGACGGCACGCTGCTTCTCGAAGACGAGTACGGAGAGATGGACCTGTCTTAGTATCGACCGGACCGCCCCTTCCCCAGTCATCAGCCGCACGGGGGCCTTTGCTTTCGCACAGACTTCACGGCCGGACCGCGACGCCTGTGTAACAACGGGCCCGTCTCCCCCAACAACAGGAGCCAAGTGAACGCGACGTGCATTCGAACACACCCTCGACCACGGCGGCTTCGCGACCTTTCTTGTTCAAGTTTCGTTCACCCATGCTTCCCTTTCCCACACGCCTTCCGCTTCTCAGCGTCCTCATCACCGGCCTTCTACTCCTGGCCTGCACCCCGTCGTCGGGCGACAGCGATGCCCCCGAGACCGACCCCGGAGTCGACCTCCCAACCGCCGTCGCGGACACGGCTACGTTTGCCGGGGGGTGCTTCTGGTGCATGGAGCCGCCTTACGATAAGGTCGACGGCGTCGAGGCCACCATTTCCGGCTTTTCAGGCGGTTCTATGGAAACCCCCTCCTACAAAGAGGTCGCATATGGAAAGACCAATCACACCGAGTCCGTCCAGGTGATCTACGACTCCACAAAGGTGTCGTACAAACGCCTCCTGCGGATCTACTGGCACAACGTCGACCCCTTCGACGGCACCGGCCAATTCTGCGACCGCGGGTCCCAGTATCGGCCCGCGATCTTTGCCCACAACGCCGAGCAACGTCGGCTCGCAAAGAAGAGCACGTCGACCGTTGCAGCCCAGTTCTCAACCCCCATCGCCGTCGAGATTCACGACTACAAGGCCTTCTACGCCGCCAAGAAATACCACCAGAACTACTACAAGAAAAACCTGGGGGAATACAAGAACTACCGGCAGGGCTGCGGTCGTGACGCTCGCCTGGAGGAAATCTGGGGAGACGCGGCCGGCGGCGACGCCCCCCTTAGCCGATAGTCACCGCGTCCGATGGTGCCCTCGCATCTCCGCCGAACGGCGTCCCGCCCAACGCGCAACGCCTAACGCACAACGCGCAACTCCCAACGCACCAACGCTAAAACCCAGAGACGTACCGCATGAGCAGACGCACCACGGAGGCCGGAAGCATGTCGGAGAGCCGGTAGATCCACCGAAACTGCTTCCCCACCGGCCAGTGGATGCGGTTCTCTGTGACCGCCTGCTCCACCGCGTCCGTGACATCGTCAACCGACAGATTGGGCGCCAGCCGACGGGGGGGCGATGGGAGCCCGGCGGCCTCGGCCTCCTCCGCCGACGCATCGACGTACGGCGGCACCACGTCGCACACGTGAATGTCATGGTGCGCCCATTCCAGATTGAGCGCCTGCGTGAGCGACCGCACACCCGCCTTCGCCGCGGAGTAGCTGGCGAGGTCGGGCGTCCCGTACATGCTGGACGCCGACGCGATGCTGATGACCCGCGCCCGCTCGGTGTCGCGCAACAACGGAAAGGCCGCGTGCGTGACGGCCAGCATGGCCCAGAGATTGCCGTCGATCTGCTCCCGGTGGGCCTGCAGGTCCAGGTTTTCAAACCGCCCCGACCGCATGACGCCCGCGGCGTTGACGAGCACATGGAGATCGTCACCGGTCTGCTCCGTGAAGACATTGAGGGCGTCGTGCACCGCCGCCTCGTCGGTCACATCGATGGCCTGCGTGATCACCTGGGGCGCCGCCGACAACTTCTGACCGAGCCGCTCCAGGGCGTCCGCGTCTCGATCAAAGAGGCCCAGGCGCCAGCCGTGCCGCGCGAAGCGCTGGGCAATGCTGCGCCCGATGGGCGACGTGGCCCCCGTGATGAGAATGCTCGAGGGGTCGGAATTAGCCATGAACGAGGGTGAATTGCGCAATCAACGAAAAGAAGGGAACCGAAAACTGGGAACCGGACCGCACTTGTTCTCAAAAGGACAGTTTCTCAAAAGGACAGTGATCCGTCAATCCCATGAACGAGTTCACGGGGCGTGTGGATCGAGAGCGTCGCGGGAGCAAAATCGTCTGTATTCCGAGTCACGATGCCGTCCGCCCCACTTTCCCGGGCGGCCTCGTGGAGCACGGCATCTTCATAATCGGAGAAGTTAGACTGAGCGGCGTTCTCCAGCACGCGCCGTTGCACAGGCGCCACATTGAAGGTCTGAAGCAAGTCTCGGACGTCCCGACGCGCCTCCTCGGCCGTGTACTCCCGCTGGACGATGTAGTAAACCGTTGTCAGCGTGGTTGCCCCGAGCTGCCCGGAGATGATACTTTCCTCAACAGCATACACCAACCGAGTGGCAACCGCGCGATGAGGCTCTCGTCGCAGAATGGTGTCCAGGACCACATTCGTGTCGAAGCAAATCACGACAGTCTCTATCGGTGTTTTTCCTCAAGATGCCGATAATAGGCGTCTTCATCCACGTCGCCGGAACTCGGCTCCCGATTCACAAGACGACGCGTGAAAGGGGGCAGCGACTCCTGGTCGTCCTCGGAATGCTCGTCAGGAACGGATTCGGTTGTCACCGCCGCGAAGTACTGCTCCACCATCTTCGACACCGAGATGCCCCGCTCGGCAGCGTACTCCTTCGCGCGCTCGATGACATCCTCGTCCATCCGGAGCGTGAGCTTCTTAGCCATGGGTCTACGAAAAGATTGTGACGTGTTAAGTGGTATAAACCGTACGTCTCCGTTCCGAACGGGTTGCCCTCCGCTCTCAATCGATGGAACAGTCGCTTCCCGGCGCTCTACCGACCGACGTACCGGCGGGTGTGAGGATGTGGTCGGCCATTTGGCGGTCCTCCTTCCGGGGGATCAGAGCGGGCGGGGTCAACGTGCATACGGTCCCGTTTGCAGCGATACGATTCCGTCGTAGCCCGTGTATTTCCGGTCTCCCGAACCGACGGCGAGACGTTCCTCCGTGCGTCCGCGCTATCGTTGGGCCGCGTCACGCAACACGCAATCCGCAATACAGCAGTCCCGATGAGCGACCTTCTTGCCGACAAACCGGATACGCTCCGGCAGAAGCTCGACAACCTCCCTACCGATCCCGGCGTCTACAAATTCCTCGACGAGGACGACTCGGTGCTCTACGTGGGCAAGGCCAAAAACCTGCGTAACCGGGTGCGCACCTACTTTCAACAGAGCCGGCAACGCGACGGCCGCATTCAGGTGATGGTCAAAAAGGCGGCCGACGTGGACGTCATCATTACCGACACGGAGGTCGAGGCCCTGATTCTAGAAAACAACCAGATCAAGGAGCTGCAGCCCCGCTACAACGTCAACCTGCGGGACGACAAGACCTACCCCTACATCTGCATCAAAAACGAGCGGTTCCCGCGGGTCTTCAAGACGCGCACCGTAAAGCAGGACGGGTCGAAGTACTTCGGCCCCTACACCGACGTATCCAAGATGAACACGATGATGGACGCGATCCGGTCGGTCTTCCAGCTCCGCACCTGCTCGCTCGACCTCAGCGAAGAGAGGATCGAGGCCGGCACGTACGACGTGTGCCTCCAGCACCACATCGACAACTGCAAGGGGCCGTGCGAAGGCCTACAGTCGGAAGCGGACTACATGCAGACCATCGAGCAGGTCGAGAAGCTGCTCAACGGCCAGACGCAGGCGCTCATCGACCTGCTGGAGGACGAAATGCATGAACAGTCCGACCACAAGAATTTTGAGGAGGCCGCCCGCCTGCGGGACCAGATTCAAGCACTGAAGGAGTACTCCCAGCAACAGAAGATCGTGAGCCAGGACTTTGCCGACCGCGACGTGTTCGCCCTGCACCTGGACCGCGACGAGGGCATCGGGTGCGGCGTGCTGTTCCAGGTGCGCGAGGGCAAAATGATTGGCAAACGGCACAAGTACCTGCGCCATATCGAAGGCCGGACGGACGAGGAGCTCATGCTGTCGTTCGTCGAGAGCTACTACGCCGACGCCAACTTCTACCCCGGGGAAGTGCTGCTGTCGCACGCCCCCAACGACCACCCGGCCCAGGACACCCACGCGCTCAAGGAACTACTTCGCCGCGAAAAGGGCCGACAGGTCCCCATCAACGTGCCGAAACAGGGCGACAAGGCCAGCCTCACCCGCATGGCCACCTCCAACGCCAAGCTGCTGGTCGGCGAGTGGAAGACCCAGCAGATGAAGCGGGAGCGCGACCGGATTCCGGAGGGCGTCAAGGCGCTGAAGGGCGAACTCGGGATGGACGACCTCCCCCGCCGCATCGACGGCATCGACGTGTCGCACCACGGCGGCAAAGAGACAGTGGCCTCCTGCGTCGTCTTCACCGACGGCACGCCCCGCAAGAGTGACTACCGGACCTACAAGATCCGTACAACCGAGGAGGGCACCCCCGACGACTACCAGGCCATGCGGGAGGTGGTGGAGCGCCGCTACGGCCGCATGCGCGACGAAGACGGCCCCTGGCCGGACCTCGTGGTCATCGACGGCGGAAAGGGCCAGCTCAACGCGGCCGTGGAGATGCTCAAGGAGGTCGGGGTCTATGATCGGTTCCCGGTCATCGGCCTCGCGAAGCGGCTGGAAGAGGTCTTCCGCCCCGGCGACGCCGATCCGGTGCTCATCGGAAAAGACAGTCCGGCGCTTCAGCAGCTCCAGAAGGTGCGGAATGAAGCCCACCGCTTTGCCGTCACCTACCAGCGTAAGCGTCGCAAGAAGCAGACGCTCCAGTCCGAGCTGCTCGACATCCACGGCGTCGGCGAGAAAACCGCCCAGACCCTCCTCAGCGAATTCGGGTCCGTGGCGAAGGTGAAAGAAGCGGAGGAAGACGCCCTCGCAGACGTCGTCGGGCCCTCGAAGGCCGAGAAAGTGCGATCGTACTACGACTGATCCGCATTCTCAACGGCTCATGCCATTCCCCATTGACGACTGCATCTTGCCCGGATATGGGTAGCGCGTATGTCGAAGGCACCTCCCTCCCACGCACCTACCCCGATTCGGAACGAGTTCCGATTAGTCGGGACACTGCTCACAAACGCACATACTACACTGGCAGTAGCGGCCGGACGAGGCAGATGAGCGGATCCCCTCCTGGTAAGAGCTGAACTTTCGATTGCCCTGTGCTCTCCCACGCTCACGGACGCCTACGCGATTCCGGACACGACGAGAAACACCGGCACTGAGCCGCCCTCCTCCAATCACATTCCTTCCGCTGCCGCCATGAAATCCTGCCCGAACTGCGGCGCCCACCGCGAGGACGACGAGGACTTCTGCCCCGTCTGCGGCGAAACCTTCCCCGGCCCCACCATCTCGGAGCGCACCGGGCCGATCTGGTACAAGCGATCCGCCTACATAAGGGCCTACGTGATCCTGGCCTGGCCGATTGCCCTCTACGGCCTCTACCAGCGCGACGCGTGGGACGAGAATGAGGACCAGTGGATGATGGCAGGGTGCCTCGTTATGGCCGCGGTGTGGAGCGCCCTGATTCAGGTGCTATAGCCGGTGCTCTTGACAACCGCGCTTCCGCTCCGGCGACGGATCGGTCGGCCGTGCTCACCCGTTTGGGGATGGGGCTTTATTCCAAAGCCCTTTGCAATAACAGAAGTATCCTTCCTCAACGTTCCACCGCCGACCTATGGATCTGAGTACCCAACGCATTGTCATCCTCGTCGATAAATCCTTCGAAGATCTGGAATTCTGGGTCCCCAAGATGCGCCTGGAGGAAGAGGGCGCGGAGGTCGTCGTAGCCGGCCGCGAAGCCGACAAAACCTTCACGGGCAAAAACGGCGTGCCGGCCACCAGCGACATCGCCGCCCGGGACCTCGACGCCGATGACTTCGACGGCATCGTCGTACCCGGCGGCTGGGCGCCCGACAAGCTCCGGCGCGACGAGGGCGTTACATCGCTGGTTCGCACTCTCGACGAGCAGGGCAAGATCGTTGCGCAGATTTGCCACGCCGGGCTCGTGGGGATCTCCGCCGGCATCGTCAACGGCAAACGCGCCACCGGCAGCCAGGGGATCAAGGACGACCTCGTGAACGCCGGCGCCACCTGGGTGGACGAGGCCGCCTTCCGGGACGGCAATCAGGTGTGGGGCCGCGTCGTAAAAGACATCCCGGCCTTCTGCGGCGAACTCGTGGCGGCCCTGAAGGAGCAGACCGGTGCGGCAACGCCGTCGGCGTAACTGTGGAACGCCTTCGGGCGGAGCTGTGCCGTGAAGATTGCCCTTGTCCCCCGCGGGGACGACTGTATTACGACTCGTCGGCCTTGGGAGACTCGTCCGGCGGCCCGTCGTCCTCGTCGGTGGGAATGTCGTCTTTGTTCAATGACGCCGTGGGCTCGTCCGGAGCCGGGGTAAACGACTCATTCTCGGTTTCTTCCTCCTCCCCGAGATACACACCGTCCTTCTCCTCCGACGCTCGTTCGGCCTCCTGGATGAGTTCTTCCACGTCCTCCCAGCTGAACGAATCGGTCGGGTCGTCCGTCTCGGTATCCTGCTTGACCCCAGCACTGTGGAGCATATCCAGACGGCTCTGGTACTTCTGGATGAGATCCCCGGAGTTCAAGGCGTCTTCCTCTACCAGCTCGACCTCGTCGCAAATAAACCCGATGGCGCGAGACGCCACGATCGAGGGATGAAGGCCCAAATGACGGGCCACCTCCAGAAGCTGATTGGCGAGCTCGGTACTGATCTCAAGATCGAGCTCCTCCTGCTCCTGCTCGGCGTCGAACTCCGCGGCGTGCTCGTCCGGGGGATCGTACAGTGTCGCGTCCGCTTCTGAAGAGGGCGTCGAATTACTCATTCTAAGCAAAACCTAAACAAGAAGAACAGGAGAAACGCCGTCCGTGTGCTCTCATTTTCCAATCGGGCGGATCTTAGGGACCGCTTCGAACGGGCCTATGTGAGTCAGTGTCAGGAAAATACACGATGTTGGAGAAATTTCATTCCGCTGACCGACGGGAGTCGCGGCCCCCCATTTTGAGGACACGCACCGGGACGTCCTGCGCCCTCAACGGGACGCCCAGCCACTCCCATTTTGTTCGTGCCTAAACAGTAGGTCGTAAACTTATGTGACAAAATCCATTCCTTAAAACTCGGCGCTCGTTTTCGTCTCGATTTCTGACCCCATGCGTCCCCCCGGCCTCTTCCCGGTTCTACTTCGACTGGTGCTCCTGACCATCGCGTGGGGCGGCCTACTGCCGTCGGTCCAGCCGGTCCCGGCTCAGACCCGACCGGCGCCTACGCGCACTGAGTCCTCCGCCGCCCCGAGAACCCGCTTCGCGGTCTACGAGGATTCCACGTTCACCCGAGCCGTCCGGCGCGGCACACGCACCCGAACCGGCCGCCCCGGCCCCCGGTACTGGCAGCAGTACGCGCACTACGACCTGGAGGCTCGTCTCCATCCCGACGACCAGCGCCTCGTCGGATCGGGACGAATCACCTACGTCAACCGCTCTCCGGACACGCTCCGTCGCGTGGCGCTCCACCTTCGGCAGAATCTGTTTCGGGACGACACGGCCTCCCGCTCAAACGTCCCTCGAACCGGTGGCGTCACGCTGCGCCGCCTCTCGGCCAACGGCCGCCTGCTCTCAAAAAACGAGTCCCCGGGATATCGCATCGACGGGACGGTCGCCTGGCTCTCCCTTCCGGCACCGCTTCCCCCCGGCGATAGCCTGTCGCTTGTCGCCGAGTGGGCCTTCACGGTGCCGCCCGCCCCCGCCGACGGTCGTCACGGCCGGGAGGACAACGCGTATTTTCTGGGCTACTGGTACCCGCAGGTGGCCGTCTATGACGACATTGACGGGTGGGTCGCCGAGCCCTACACCGGGCAGGCCGAGTTCTACATGGGCCGGGCCGACTACGATGTACGCCTGACCGTTCCCCATGGCTGGCTCGTCGGGGCGACCGGACATCTCCAAAACCCGGACTCGGTCCTAGCACCCCGCACCCGGCGTCGCCTTGCCCGTGCACAGCATAGTGACTCGACTGTTCGCGTTCACGCGGCCGGGTCGGATGTCAATCGCACGCTTCGCCCCTCAGCGGCCCCTACGACCTGGCATTTCCGTGCCGAGAACGTGCGGGATGTGGCATGGGGCACAAGCCCGAACCACCAGTGGGACGCCACGCGGGCGCTCGTGTCCCCGTCCACCGCCGACGCCCCGGATACCGTCCTCGTGCACAGCTTCTATCGCCCCCGTCCGGCCGCCGCCGCGTGGCCGCACGCCGCCCGCCTCACGCGGCAGGCCGTCGAATCTCTCTCGAAAGCCCTGCCGCCGTATCCGTATCCCACGATGACCGCGATGGAGGGCGTGCTCGACCACGGCGGCATGGAGTACCCGATGCTGACCGTCATGCGCCCCTGGGCCGATCCCCTCAAACTGGCCGGCGACCTGACGCATGAGGTCGCGCACAACTGGGTGCCGATGCACGTGGGCACCAACGAAAAGCGACACCCGTGGATGGACGAAGGATTCACGCAGTACCACACCGCTCAGTCCCTGCGCCGCCGCTACGGCCCCGGCCCGCGGCCCCGAGGCCGTCCCAACGACTCGGAAACGGGGCAGCGCCGCACCTATCTCCGTATCGCGCGCCGGGGATACGAAGTCCCGCTGTCGACGCACGGGGACGACATTCCGCGGTCGCTCTACTTCGACCTGCCCTACGACAAAGCCGCGCAGGTCCTGCGCATGCTTCGTGAGCTGCTGGGGCCGTCTCTCTTTCGGACCGCGCAGCGGACGTTCTACGAGCGCTGGGGGGGCCGACACCCGACGCCGTACGACTACTTCAACACCGTCGCCGACGTCAGCGGGCGAGACCTCGGCTGGTTCTGGCACACCTGGATCTACACGACCGCGACGCTCGATCAAACCCTGCACAGTGTAAAAACGAGCGGTGACTCTACCACGATTACAGTCACGAGTCCCGGCCGCGCCCCGATGCCGGTGCGGCTTGCGCTCACCCGAGTGGACGGCACGACCACCCAGCGCACGCTCCCCGTCGATCCCTGGCTCCGAGATGCCGACACCGTGCGAGTGACGGTCCCATCCAATCCCCCCCTCCGCCGCGTCGAGATCGATCCTAAAACAGCGTTCCCCGACGTGAACCGGTCCAATCAAGCGTGGCAGGCCCCTCAGAAATGCCGATGAAAGGGAGTGGCCCCTCTCTCGCTTGCGAGAACACAGAGCCCAGAGCCCCGCACGTGCTGCAACGGAGCCAAGACGTGCTCCGGAGGGCCGTCGACGCGTTCGCCCACGACGAGGATCACGACGATGCCTGTACGGAAATGAGGCCTCACATCCCAGCGGTACCACGGGAACGTCGTCGGACGCTACAAACATGTACCTTCCCAACCCTCCCGCGAACATTCAACGCAAAAACGTGCAACGCACGAACGCACAACCCTCAACGCACCAACGCGCTAACCCTCGGCGCAAAACGCATCAACGCACCGACACCATCCGGTAGGTTTCTTCCTGAAAGAGACTGTTTCCCACCTCCTCCGGCGGCGACAACTTATCAAACTCAGACGGCAGGTGCAGTGGCGCTCGTTGGGCCGCCGCGTCTCCACCGGCCGGAAGGGTCAGTGTGCCCCGTCCGCTGGACACGGTCGCGTAGTAGTCGAGGCCGGCCGGCGTTACATCCACTTTTTGAATCGTAGCTTCCATCAACAGCCCCGTCCAGCGTATCCGCCGCCAGAAGGGTGTCCTGCTCTGAACGACCCGCCGGGTACAGGCGAAACCGAACCGAGGTCTCCCTCGCCCCCGGATTGACGGTTCCGGCGAGGGTTGCCCCCGTCACACTGAGCACCGGCCCGCGGGCGGCCGTCGGGGGCTCCGGCACCACTGATTCGTAGGCCCCGATGTTGACGGTAGCCATCCCGTCGGCGTCCAGATCTTGCTTCCGTGGCGTGCCCGTAATGTCGGTGGTGACCTTCTCGGCCGCCCCGCCGGACGCGAACGGGGCATTGGTGCCGGTATCCAGAGCAGGGGAGCCCGACGCCAGGCTGAGGCTATCGTCCACCGTCGCAAATCGCCCATCGTCTCCCGCAGCCGACGAACCGCCGTTGAACACGGGGTCGCGGTCCAGATTGTCGGTACCGCTGCTAACGGCAGTGCCGTTTGTAATCGCTGCATCCCCGCCCTCGACAATCGAATAGTTGATCGAGGCAGCGGCATTCTCATTATAGATTTCGCTTCCGTCTCCTGCACTGTTGGACCACAGCACGGCGTTCGTGAGCGTCGGCTCAGCGGTGCCCCCAGAACCGCCATTGTTATACATCGCCCCGCCGCTGCTTCCCGCCGTGTTGCCGGCAATCGTCGTGCTGAAAATCGTCGGTCGACTGGTTCCCCCATTCCCGTTGTTGTAAATCGCTCCACCAAGACTTGTGGCCTCATTTCCCGTCAGGACGCCATTTACGATCAGGGGGCTCGACGTACCGGTTTTCCCATTGTTATAGAGTGCTCCCCCGACCGTCGCCGTGTTGCCCGCAAAGACGAGATTCTGTAATGTCGGGCTGCACTTGCCCGACGCATTTCTCTCACAATAAAGCCCACCTCCAACATTCTCGTTGTCAGCAGGGGCGCCGTCGGCCTGCCCAGCCGTCACGGTGAGCCCGTCGAAAAGCGTGCTTCGAGTCACGTTTCCGCCCCTTGTCCCATCTAGAACAAGAACGTGCACACTGTTAGAACCGCTGATGTCGGCCTTCTGAGGCGTGTACACGCCTTCGGCGATCCGAATTTCGTCGTTGCCGGTGGCATAGCCGAACGGCCCACTGGCCAGGTTGGACGTGTCCTGTAGCGTAGTGTCGGCGTCGGCCCAGGAGGTGCCGTCGGCCGCGCCGGTCGCCGACGGATCCACGTAGATCGTGCGCTCCTGGTCCTGGCCGCCCTCGTAGGCGCCGATGTCCACGGTGCCGTTCGGGCGGGTCGCTCCGGTGACATCGGTAGCAACATTCTCCGCTACCTCGCCGGCCTGAAACGGCGTGTTGTCGCCCGCCCCGATTACCGGAGAACCGGGCGTCGGATGCAAGCCGTCGTCGTCGGTCGCGATCTCCTGATCGTTCCCGGCGGACCGGGGCGCGTACTCCAGAAGCGGGTCTGCTTTCAGGTTCGCCGTGCCATTGCTGAAGGCCGAACTTCCGGCAATGCCCGCATCGCCCTCTTCGACGAGCGAGTGATCCACAATCACACTGCCCCCCGTTTTAACCCGGATCTGATCCCCGTTCCCAAAACCGCTGTCATTCGTATCGGCCCGATTGCCCCAAAGGAGTGTGTTTCTGATGGTCGGCTCAAGATCCCCATTCAGGTAGCTATTTGAAATGCCGCCCCCGTGAACGACCGATGTATTGCCGATGATGGCTGCGTTCACAATCGTCGGTTTCAAAATCGCTGATCCCCCGCCCGTAACCGCAGACTGGTTGCGAATGGCCCCGCCGCCTCCACTAAAGCTAAACGCGTCGTTGCCGACAAACAGACCATTGACGAGCACAAAGTTGGCCGTCGCCGTAAAGCCGTTTCCCTCAGAGGCGCGATTATGAATCGCTCCGCCATTCCCCGCCTCATTCCGGACGAACGTCACGTTCGTGAGGCGCGGATTCGTATCACCGCCCCCATTTGGCCCGTCATAGGCGTTATTGTACCAATTGCCCAATGAAGAGTAGTCTGCTAGTGTGATAGCTGCGTCAGCGTCCTTTCGATCCAGTCCCAACAGGTGAGGCTCTGAACCCTCTCTGGACGCGCAGCGAGCTTTCGAAGCTCATTCTCTACCGCTTCCTTCTTGAGATCAAGTTCTCCATAAACGATGCCCTCAATTCGTGCCCGCAGGTACTGGAAAATCCGCTCGGCCGGCTGGAGCTCCGGGGAATACGGAGGTTGCTGGATGCAAGAGATGTCTTTCTCGTCGTATTCGCTCCCCTGGTGGCCCTTGGCTCCGTCCCACGCGATTGCCTCCAGGGCATCGTCCCAGCTTTTAAGCACTGGAGCGATCGACTCGGCTTTCATGTCGGAGGTCCAGTTCCAGCGGAGCGTTCCTTCCATCGGATTGACTGCCAGGTTCAGATACGCCCATTCGTACGTAAACTCCACCGGCTGTCGGATCTTCACGCCCCGCGGAGCCCAGCGGCTTCACGCCCCGCAGAGCCCAGCGGCTTCACGCCCCGCAGAGCCCAGCGGCGACGAACCTGTCCGATCAGACCCAGTCGCGTTTCATCCCCGAAGAACACTGAGAAGAACACTGGTTCGGAGGCCCTGTCCGCCTCAATACACTCGCTCAGCCCCTTTTTTCCACGCCTCTTGCTCCGCGGGGCGCGCGGCGCGGGGTCCGCGTCGGGGGATTGCTGGCGAGGCACCTTCTTTTTCAGCTCCAGCCGGTCGAAAACGTGGCGCATTCCCCAGTAGCTGCATTCAACCCCGGCTTCGGATCGGGCCCACTCGACCCCGTCCCAGATTGTACGGAGCTTCCCCTCGCGTGCCTTCTGGAGGAGAGCTTGCTCCTCTTCTTCTGAAAGCTTCGGCTCCCGTCCCCCGCTTCCTCCATGACGGCGGGAAAGCACCTCTTCTAAGCCTCCAGACCGGTACCATTCTGTCCACCTCCGCACGGTCTCGTAGCACTTTCCCACGACCGAAGCCACGTCTGAAAGAGTACGTCCCTTTCGAAGAAGCCAGAGGGCCTGAAGGCGAGTACGGTCCTGGTGGTCGGTTGCTCGTTGGTAGCGGTCTTGGAGGCTCTGCTCGCTGTCGTCCCACTCGATACTGAGTCGGCGGCCCATGTCGAAATCGATCCGTTCTGGAAGCACGAAGGATCATCAACTAACCATTCAATATTTCGAGTGGCAAATGGTATAATACGAGAGCGCCGACGGAATCCGGACACCCTACCCGCCGTTCACTCTTTTTTTGATCTTTGTGTAAGCGGACGTGTCGACTCGCCGGGGTGCGACGCCGATCGGTCCCTGAGCAGAAATCGAACAGAGACGCTACAGCTCGTCCTCCGGCACCCACCGGTGCTGTTCCAGGTCGACGTGCCCCTCGTCGGCAAACGTCACGCCCTCGCTCCGCAGGCGCTCCTCCATCACGTGCGGCGTCTCGAAGTGGCGGCGCCCCGTGAGCGCCCCGTATCGGTTGACGACGCGGTGGCACGGCAAATCGGTGCCCACGGCCTCGTTGAGCGCCCAGCCGACGGTCCGCGCCGCCCCGCGTCGGCCCAGATACGCGGCAATGTCGCCGTAGGTCGTCACGCGGCCCGGCGGGATCTCGGCCACGACCGCCCACACCCGCTCGAAGAATGAGTCTGAGGACGGATCCGGATTATTGGGATCGGGCATGAGCTGCGACTATTCGTCGGGGTTGTCCTCATCTTCGGGGATCCATTTATCTTCCCGCATGCCGGCCTGCTTGTTGGCCCAGCGGGCCAGGACGAAGAGGAGGTCGGACAGGCGGTTCAGGTACACCTTCGTCTTTTCGTTGATGGGCGTGGAGGCACTGGCGCGCACGACCAGCCGCTCGGCCCGGCGGCACACGGTCCGCGCCGAGTGCAGCGACGCCCCCGCCGGCGAGCCCCCCGGCAGCACGAATTTCTTCAGGGGCTGGAGGTCGGCGTCGAAGTCGTCGATGCGTGCCTCGACCCGCTTGACGTGGTGCGCCTTGACGCGCGGCACGATGGGGGTGGCGTCGACCGGCGTGGCGAGGTCGGCCCCCACCACGAACAACTCTTCCTGGATGTCCCCGAGCACGGGGTCGAGCCGCTCCGCCCCTGCCTCCCCGGACAGGTGCGAGCGGGCCAGGCCCACAATCGAGTTGGTTTCGTCGACGGTGCCGTAGGCATCGATCCGATCGTTGCCCTTCGCCACTCGTTCGCCGCCAAAAAGAGAGGTCGTTCCGTCGTCCCCGGTGCGCGTGTAGATCCGATCCGGCATAGTCGTGCGGTGTGCTGGTTTGTGTAGGAGACGGCATCGTTCCGGTCGCACGGGCAGTCTCGGGCGGCGTTTCCGGCTCACGAGTTCGTCACAGGCGACGCAGGGGGGCGGGACGCGTCGTCCGACACGGGTTCCACGTAGTCGATCTCCACCCCGCCGTCGGCCCCCGACTCCACCCGCGCCTCCATCCCGAACACCTCGGCAATCAGATTCGGCGTCAGCACGGCGGCGGGCGGGCCGTCCGCCACGAGGCGTCCCTCGTCGAGGATAAGCAGCCGCTCGGCGTACCGGGCCGCCCGCTCCAGATCGTGAAAGACGGTCATCACGGTCCGCCCCTCCGCCACGAGGGCCTGCACCTCCTGCAACACGGAAAACTGGTACTGCACGTCGAGGTGGGTGGTCGGCTCGTCGAGCAGAAGCAGATCCGCCTCCTGCACGAGGGCCTGTGCGAGAAAGACCCGCTGCCGCTCGCCGCCGCTCAGCGACAACACCGACCGGTCCGCAAAGCCGTCCAGGTCCACCCGGCGCAGGGCCGCCTGCACCCGCTCCCGGTCGTCGGACTGGTAGCGCTGCAACCACCCCCGGTGCGGCGTCCGGCCGAGGAGAACCAGATCCCGCACCGTAAAGTCGAACGTGAGCGACGGTGCCTGCTGCACGGTGGCCACCCGGCGGGCCCGCTCCGCCGCCGACCACGCCCCGACCGGCCGCCCGTCCAGCGTGATCGTCCCCTCAAATGGGACGTGTGTCCCAATCGCCCGCAGCAGGGTGGTCTTGCCGCTCCCATTGGGGCCTAGCAGTCCCGTCCACGTTCTCGCCGAAAGATCGAACGACACGTCGTCGAGAATCGTCTGTCCGTCAAGGACCACTGTCAGCGCATCGACGGAGAGAAGAGCCATGGAAGCGTATGGAAACGCATTGGACGAAAACAACCACACCGGCCCCGGGAGCTACGGCAATCACATCGTGAGTTCGGCTGCCCAAAACGACTTCTCGGAGCCGCGAACGGTCTTCTCCCATGCTTCTTTTCCCCTATTCTCCCGCTCGTTCCCGGCAAAATCGGATTTTCGGAAGGCGAATGAGCCTCCAGCCTCCAATCGACGCTTTCACGTGCGATTGCGCCGCCCCCCTCTCTCGTAACAGTCCGCCTCGGTCCCGCACAAAGTAGTCTGCCTCGCGTCCGGCCCGGCACTGCTGTGTCCCGTACATTCCGACAATCGGCTTGTTCGTCGAAGTCCGGTCTCTGCGTCGGACAAACGGCCCGTTGCCCGGACACGTCGACCGGGAACGGACGCCCCGACTGCGCCGGTTCAGTCTCTCCACGCTCATTTCATCGCCTGGTTCTCCGTGTCGTGTCGTCGTCCCACTTCGACTTTTCCTCGCGCAGCCGCCAGTCGGAGTGGATGGACGATCCCGACGTGAGCGGCGAGGCGCTGACGCAGGCGCTCCGGAACCTGCGGCAGATCAACGTCCTCTTCGGCGGCTACCGGGCCTCCGCGACCGTGCTCACCCCACTGCTCCGCTCCCGAGAGTCCCTGCGCGTGCTGGACGTGGGCAGCGGCACCGGCGACTACCCGGACCGCTTTGTGCGATGGGGACAGCGCCGCGATACGTCTGTCGAGGCCGTCGGGGTGGACCTCAATCCCGTGACGGTGGGCCGGGGCCGCGCCTGGCTCGACGAAACGCTCCCGCCCGTGCTCCGTCCCCGGGTCCGCCTCGATATCGGCGACGCCCTCGCCCTCCCCTACGACAACGACGCATTCGATGTCACGCACGCCGCCCTCTTCCTGCACCATATTCACGGCCCCGACGCCGTCCAGCTGCTCCACGAGATGAACCGCGTCAGCCGGCTCGGCGTTGTCATCAACGACTTGCATCGGCACCCGCTCGCCTACGCGGGCATCTGGGTCCTGAGCCGCCTCCTTCGCATGTCGCCGATGGTGCAGCACGACGGCCCGATCTCCGTACTGCGGGGCTTTCGGAAGGCGGAGTTGTTCGCCCTCGCAGACCGGGCCGATCTCCCGACTCCGACCATACGGTGGCACTGGGCGTTCCGGTGGACGCTCTCGACGCTTCCCGAACAATAATCCCGGGCGTTACGCCTCCGTCAAAAACCGCCGAAGCCTGAACGGGAGGTCCCGCATACGAGGAGTATGCGTATGGATTCTCCGCTCAACTACCCCGGAACGGGTCTTTCCATTCATGCGATACGACGCGATTGTCATTGGCGGCGGACTGGCCGGGTGTAGCGCCGCTGCCCAGCTCGCCCGGCACGGGCACGACGTTGTCCTCTTCGAAAAGGCGACCTACCCCCGGCACAAGCTGTGCGGGGAGTTCCTGTCGCCGGAGGTGCAGTCGTCGCTCCGGACGCTGGACGTGATGGACGAGGTGTCCGCCCTCGGCACGGCGCCGATGACCCGGGCGCGCCTGACGGGGCCGGACGGCACCCGCGTCGAGCACGCGCTTCCCGGCACGGCCCTCGGGCTCAGCCGCTACCGGCTCGACGAGCTGCTGTTCGACCGGGCCTGCGCGTGGGGAACCGAAGGGCGGCCCGGCACGAAGGTCACGGCCGTCACCGGCTCGCTGGCGGAGGGCTTCGCCGTCACGGCCGGGGGCGACACCGTCGAGGGCCGTCTCGTACTGGGGGCGTACGGCCGCCGGGGCGTGCTAGACCGCACCCTGGACCGGCCCTTTCTGCAGCAACAAGCCCCGTCCGTCGCCTTCAAGGCCCACTACACGGGCGATCTGGAGGCGATCACAGACACGATTGAGGTACACGCGGCCCCAGGCGGCTACTGCGGCATCGGCCCCGTCGAGGACGGGCGCGCCAACGTGTGCTGGATTGGGCGGACCGACGCGCTGACGGACGCCGGCGGCACGCCCACTGCTATGCTGGAGCAGGCCCTCTACGAAAACCCGGTCCTCCGCGATCGCCTCCGCGGCTGGACCCGTGCCAGCGAGCAGTTCGAGGCCGTGAGTCAGGTGCCCCTCATGCCCAAGCGGCAGTTCGTCGACGACGTGTGCATGGTGGGTGACGCCGCCGGCATGATCGCCCCCCTCTGCGGGGACGGGATGGCCATGGCCCTGTCGGCCGCCGACCTCGTGGCCCCGCTCGCCGACGACCTGCTGTCCGGGCGGCGCTCCGCCCCCGCGTTCAAGCACGCCTACGAGACGCAGTGGTCGAACCAGTTCGGCCGCCGCCTCCGCGTCGGGCGCTGGGTGCACCGGACGGCCTTCCACCCCACGACGACCCGCGCCCTGCTGACCGCCTGCCGCCTGCTGCCGCCCCTGGCCCGCTGGCTCATCCGCACCACCCGCGGCTGACGCCGAACGCGGCGATCTACCGCGCCGCGGCGCGAGTCAACCGGTCGTTCAGGGCGCGGCCCAGGCCCGCCGGCGGCACCCGCTGCGCGTAGATGTCGGTACACCCCGCCCGGTCGCACTCTCGGAAGAAGGCAAACACCGCGTGGGCATACGCCTCGACATCCGCCGGCCGGCGCACCGCCGCAAACTCGCCCTTGGGCGGCGGATCGAACCCAATGAACGCCGCCGCGGGGGCCGGATCCGCCTCGGTCGGGTCCTCGATGACGTGCACCCGTGCCGCCGGGGCGTAGTGTCGGTGCTTGGTGCCGGGACTCTTGGGAGCGTCTTCCTCGGCCTCGTCGTCGGGCACCGCAACGGTCCCGAGTGCGTCCTCCAGCGCTTCAACCGGCACGGCGCCCGGGCGCAGCACCGCGGGCGGATCGGCGGTGCAGTCCACGACGGTCGACTCGACGCCGGCCTCGGTCGGATTGCCCTGTAGGATGCAGGCGATGCGGCCGTCCAGGTCCTCCTGCACGGCCCGCCACGTGGTGGGGCTGGGACGGCCCGAGCGGTTGGCGGAGGGAGCGGCGACGGGCGTTTCGCACGCCCGGAGAAACGCCTGCGCGGTCTCGTGACCCGGGATCCGCACCCCGACGGTGTCGAGTTCCGCCGTCACGACGGACGGGAGGCCCGGGTGCCGCGGCACAATGCAGGTGATCGGCCCCGGGGCGAAGCGCGCCAGCAGGCGATCGGCACTTGCCGGACAGGCGGCGGCCACCCGGTCGATCTGCGCCCGATCCGCGAGGTGGACGATGAGGGGATTGTTCGCCGGACGGCCCTTAGCCGCAAAAATTCCCTCCACCGCTTCCGGCTGAAAAGCATCCGCCCCGAGGCCGTACACCGTTTCGGTCGGAAACGCGGCGAGCCGCCCCGCCCGAACGTGCGCAGCGGCCTCGTCGGAGGAACGAGTGAGTACGGTATCCACGGTCAACGGCGTGCAGTGTGACGGTACATCATATTCCCACTCATACGGGATCCGTCCGATGATGTCGGGATCCGAGACGAATATGGTTCCCGCAAGAGCGACGTGTGCGCCGAACATTCCAACGTACGCGGAACGAGTCCCCCCCGCCGACCGAAAAACCGGATGTCACCTAGAGGATCGTTCCGAGCGACCTCGCTTTTCCTCCCTCATTCCCTCCCCCACGATGTCCGACGACGGCTCTCAGAGCGAGGAGCTTCCGGCCGTCTCCGGCCAGTCGCTGTCTCCAGATCCGGACGAGCTTCTCCATGTGCTCTCGGAGGCCGCCTCTCGGGTTCTGCAACGGCGCTTTCGCGTCGTTCTTCTCATCCGGCGGGCCTACGAGCGCATGACTGCTCATGCCAGCTTGCTGACCGCCGTTTGGGACGACCTGCAGACCATGATGCGGCTCTTGCTCCGGTGGGCCGACCGCTCGTACCGGCAGGTGTCGTGGACGCCGCTTCTCCTCATCGTCGGGGCCCTCCTCTACTTCATCACGCCGCTCGACTTGGTCCCCGACGCCCTCGGTGCCCTCGGCTTCGTGGACGACGCCACCGTCATCACGACCGTCGTACAGCGCATCCGCGGCGAACTGGAACGCTTCCGGGCGTGGGAGCAGCGCGCCCTCCCTGAATAGCCCCCGCCGCCTACTCGGTTCTCCCCTCCCTCCCGACGACACTCGCCGCTTGCGCTCCGCCGCATCTGGAGAACGATTAGCACCCATCGGGATTCTTCTATGCATCCACGCCTCTGTTCATTCCGGGCAGACGGGCCGCTCAATGGCAACAGTGCCTCCAACCTCTCCGGAAATCTTCCCCCATCAATCGCCCGACCATCCCCACCATGATTCTGGAGCTTCTTCTCGCCCTCGCCGCCGGCCTTCTCACCGGCGCCCTCATCGCCTGGTACCGACGCTCGACGGACAACTGACACACGTCTCTTCGCACAGGAGCGAAACGCCCAACGCCCAACGTTCAACGCAGAACGCCGAACCCTCAACGCCCAACGCCGAACGACCGCTACGGGACAATTTGCTCGCCGTCCTCGTCCGTCAGGATGAGCGCATCGACCGGACAGATGGCCGACGCCTCCTCCAGGCGCCCGGCGTCAATGTCCGGCGTCTCGTCCTGAAACTCGACAATGTTCTGCTCGTCGATCACGAAGATCTCCGGCGCCAGGTTCGTGCAGTTGCCGGAGCCGATGCAGAGGGTACGGTCGATCGTCACAGTGTGTCCGCTGATCGTACGTTCGCGCTGCTCGTCGTCCATTGCGGTCCAGCGAAATGTGTGCGTAAAAGCAAGTTAGAGCCACGTTTGCGGCGCATTCTCGCACGCAAGTCCCCGAGCGACGTTCCCCGAGTTTCCTTCAACCCCGGACCCGGAACGCCGGATGCCATCGAGGACCGCAGGAGAGGCACGTGCCACTGCTCGTCGTCTCCGCACGGATTGAACGGAAGCGCTTAGTCGGACGACGCCTCCAAATCGCCAAGCGTATCGTCCAGCAGGTTGCCCGCAATCTGGATGAATTCGCGTTCGGTGATGATGCCCACCAGCCGGTCCTCACGCACGACCGGGAGGGCTCCGATCTGGTGCTCCCGCATCTTCTCGACCGCATCGAGGGTATTCATTTCCGGCGACACGGCAATCGGGTCTTCCACCATGATCTCGCGCACCGGCACGCCGCCCGCCGGGGCGTCCGTCCGCTCCGTCATGTGCCGCAGCAGCGTGCGGTGACTCACCAATCCCACGAGGCGGTGCTTCTCGTCCTCCACCAGCACGTGGCGGACGCGCTGCCAATCCATAAGCCGCGCCACGAACTCCACCGACTCCTCCTCGTGGACCGTAAACAATTCCGTCGTCATGTAGTCCTCGACGGTGGTGTCCCTCATGCCGGTGGGCCGGTAGCCCTCCTCCAACGTCGCGAGGGACCACTCGTGCACGGGGTCCCCCTCCCGCTGCCGCTCCACCATCCCCCGGGTGAGGGCCCCGAGCCGCTCGGCGCGCGAGCCCACATCCTTCATCTTCGCCACCGAGTCGAGCTGCCACTGCGCTCCGGTCTGCTGAGACTCGACCCGCTTCTGGATGATGCCGAGATACCGTTCGATGGACGCATCGTCGATGTCCGTGTCGCGGAGGCCGGACTCGGCCCGCGGCAGCAGCGTATCGAGAATCAGTTCGTGCGCGGGCCGCTTCTGACCGTCGAGCCACACGAACTGCGAGGCCAGCCCATCCCGGGCGGCAGCGACGAAGTTGTGGCGAACATCATCGAAGTCCATGTCGCGGGACACGTCCTGGTACTCCTCGGCCAGCCCGGCGACGAGCCCAAACCAAAACACCGCGTTCGCGATCTCATCGACCACCGTTGGGCCGGACGGCAGCACGCGGTTCTCGATGCGCAGGTGCGGCTTCCCGTCCGTGATGCCGTAACAGGCCCGGTTCCAGCGGTAGACCGTGCCGTTGTGAAGCTGCAGGGCCATCAGGTTCGGCACCCCGCCGTCGCGAAGGACCTCCAGCGGGTCCTCGTTCAACTCGGTCGTGAGGAGCACCCGAAAGCGCGAAATGTCCTCCTTGAAAATTTCCATGACCGACTCGTTGACCCAGTCGGTCCCGAAATGCACGCGCGGGCGCATCTCGCGAAGGTACAGGTTGCTGGACCGCGTGTCCACAGCCTGCTGAAACAGGGCGATTCGCGTCTCGCGCCAGAGCCGCTTGCCAAACAGAATCGGCGAGTTGGTGGCCGCCGCCAGGCAGGGAGCCGCCACCACCTGCGCGATGTTGTAGTAGCGCGGAAATTCCTCGGGCGACACCTGAAAGTGGGTCTGAAAGCTGGTGTTGCACCCCTCCAGCATAATGGTGTCGTGCTTCAGAAACAGCTCATCGATCCCTCGGATCTGGTACTGTCCCGCCCCGCCCCGAAGCCGCGAAATCGCATCGTTGAGCGCGTAGTACCGCGGACGCGGCGTCATATAGTCGAGCGAAAAATCCGACAGGTGCGCCGTCGGCAGAATCCCGGTCATGGCCACGTCCCCGCCGAACTCCCCGGTCAGGCTGCGGACCTCGTCGACGAGCTCGTCCGTGGACCGCTCCATCTGCTGGAAGCAATCCCCTCCGTACTGGAGCGGCTCCATATTGAACTCGATATTGAACTTCGTGAGCTCCGTGACGATGCGATCGTCCGTGTTGCTCTCCAGCACCTCTTCGATGATGGGCGCGGGCTGGCCGCGCTCGTCCACCATGAAGAGTTCCTGCTCGGCCCCGATCCGCCGAACACCGCTTTCAAACATATTTGCGCGAAGCATCTGCTCCAGGGCGCGAACGTCCTGAATCAGATGATTTGTAAACGACCGCAGGACCGACGGATCCGCGTCCCGGTGTACGTTGTGCTCACCCATGAGTCCGTTCGTATCGTAAGAAAGAATGAGGCGGCCCGGCGCCCTACCCGGCTCGTGGGTCGTCCCGTCGCCGGCGGTGAGGGCCGCATTCGAACGTCGGTGGTGCGCTCTCGGGCGCCACGAACAGCCCCCGCTCCGAGTGCGATGGGCTCCGAAGTCAATGCCTCTCCCCGGCACGCCCCGTGATGGACCGCCCGCAAAAAAGGAATTGCTCGCCCCTAATGTAGTTAAACTTCTGTAAACGACTCCGGCAGGGACAATCCCTTGCCTGCCCAGCAGATCGCGGTCCTCTCCAGGGTGCCGTGGGCGCGCGCAGCGGACGGCGGACCTCCTGACCGCCACGCCTCTGTTCAGTCCCGACCGGATCGGTTATTCAACGGCAAAAGCGCCTCCTGCGCCCCGGAATTCGTTCCGCCCCGCAATCGCGCCCCCGACCGTAAGCCGGAAACCTCTTCGGAAAGGGCATCGTTCAGATCCATTGATGTATGGACTGTTTCCTCCCCCCGACGCCCGAAAGGCCGAGGGAAGCTCCAGGGTTCCCCGCCTCCCCTCACGGCCCGGGCCGACCTGCTGCGGATCGCCAACCGGGCCGTCCCGGACGAACACCTTCGGTCTTCCTCCCAATCTGATTTCCCTTCCGTGCTGTCCTTCTCTCCCCTGCGTACGGCCGAGTCGTTGGACTGGACGCTCCCGGTTTGCTCCACACTCCTACCCGTTCTCCTCATCCTCGCGCTGGGCCTCCCCGGCTGCACCGGCTCGGACAACACGACAGCTCCCGGCCTCCTGCCCAGTGCGTTCCCCAACCACTCCGCCGAGGAAATTCGGGCGGCCGTTCCCCCCCCCGCCGACACCCTGCAGCGCTTTGCCGCCGACGCCCGCGTGACGGTCCGCACGCCCGATCAGAACCGGTCCTTCAACGCTGACATCCGCCAGCAGCGGGCCGATTCACTGTTCGTGCGGTTCAGCCTGTTCGGCTTCGAAGGCGGACGCATGCTGATGACCCCCGACAGCGTATTCATGTACGACAGCCGCAAGCAGACGCTTCGGGTGGGCCCGATCGCCGACGCACAGACCTTTCTGCCCGCCCCTATTGTCTCCGGCGAGGCGTTCGCCAACCTGCTCGGCCTCATTACCCCGGACGCCGGCACCAACTGGTCCGTCACGGCTGACAGCAGCCACTACTACCTTTCCGACGCGGACGACACACGGCGCTGGACGGTGGATCCCCGGAGCTGGCACGTCGTTCAGTACAGGCGACGTTCAAGCAGTGGCGACCTCCTCGAAGTCCGTCAGTTTTCCGACTTCAAACCAGTGCAGGGCCTCTCCCTGCCCCACACCGTCACCTTCCGCCGCCCCGTTGACGACGCGTACGCGCAGCTTACCTACCGATCCATCACCCTCAACCCGACGGGCCTCTCGTACGACCTCGGCGTGTCCCCGGACGTGCCGCGCACTCCGATCCGCAGTCGCTAGCCGTCGGCTCTCCCGAACGATCGCTCCAGGCCGCCATGCGTGCAGGACGTTTCCCCGGTGCCGCCAGCCGGATCTGGCTGTGGATCGTGGTGGGCCTGTGTGTGGGCTTCGCGTCGTCCGTCCGCGCCCAGTCCGACCTCCGCGCCCGACGATCCTCGACCGAGGAGCGCCTGCAGACGCTCCAGAAGCAAATCGAGCAGGACCAAACCCGTCTCCAACAAACGGCCGAGCAGGAGAAGGCCACGCAGGAGAAGCTTGAGACGCTACAGCGAGAGATTGCACTCCGCGAGGAGCTGGTGGCCACCTACCAGCGGCGGCTCGATCAGTTGAAAGATGAGCGCACGCAACTTCGCGACACGCTCCGCACTCTTCAAAATCGCCGGGATCAGCTGCAGAAAGAGTACCGGCGGCGCGTGCTCCATGCGTACAAGTACAATCGCGTCCCGGACATGGCGCTCATTCTGGCCTCGCGGTCGATCAACCAGATGCTGGTGCGCATCCGGTACCTTCAGCGCTTTGCCCAACAGCGGCAGGCGCAACGATCCGACGTAAAACAGGCCGCCGCGGAGGTGCGCGCGTCGCGGAAGGCCCTCAAAAAGAAGCAGGCACAGACCGAAGAGCTACTGGCGGAGGCCCGCCTTGAACGCGAAAACCTGCAGGCCCTAAAGACTGACCGCGAGCAGGTGATCGAAGAACTCCGCGCCCGCCGCTCGGAGTTGAAGCAGGAGATCGAGGAAAAACAGAACCAAGCCCGCCAGCTCGAGGAGCAGGTCCGAGAAATCGCCGCTCGGCTCGAGAAGCAGACGCAGCAGACGTCAGCGAAGAAGCAGGCGCAGCAGACCGCCGTAGCCGCCGAACTGTCTACCTCCTTTGAACAGAATAAAGGCGAGCTGCCCTGGCCCGCGGACGGGGCCATCACTGAACGCTTCGGCAACCGGACCGACCCCGTACACGGCACGAAGACGTACCACCCCGGCGTGCTCATCGCCACGAATCCGGAGCAGAAGGTACGCTCCGTCTTCGAGGGCACCGTGAGCGGGGTCGACTTCGTGCCGGGGTACGGCACTTATCTCGTTCTCCAGCACGGCGACTACCTCTCCGTCTACAGCAACTTTTCGACGCTGTACGTGTCGGAGGGCGATACCGTAGAGGCGGGCGAGGTGATCGGCCTCTCGGGCACGGAGAGTGAGCCGCGCGGCGCCGGCATCTTTTTCGCGGTCTTCGATCGTTCGCAAAACACGTCGGTCAACCCGACGCACTGGCTCTCGGCCCGGTAGCCCGCCCTAGCCATTGGGCGTTACGGGTCCGTGAATGGGATTCTACTGATTTCAAATCTCCTCACACGGAGCATGTTGTTTACCTGCCCGTGCACGGATCAGTATGTCCGGATTCACGAAAACCTTTCTGCCGCCTCAATTTTGCGGTTTGGGATTGCTGCACGGCGGCGCGTATCTTGACAACGACTTGCCTTTCCATACACGCAATCTCTTCTTCTCATGGCTACGCATTACGACTGTGTCATCATCGGGAGCGGCCCCGGCGGCTACGAGACCGCCGTGCGTGCCTCTCAGCTCGACATGAAGACCGCCATCGTCGAGAAGAACAAGCTCGGAGGCGTGTGTCTGAACATTGGATGCATCCCGACGAAGGCGCTGCTCAAGAGTGCCGAGGTGATGGCCGAGTCCAAACATATGTCCGACTTCGGCCTCGAACTAGACGGCACCGTGACCCCCAACTTTCCGAAGGTGATCGAGCGGAGCCGCGGCGCGGCCAATCAGATGAATCAGGGCGTCCAGTTCCTGATGAAGAAAAACGACATCGACGTGCTGTACGGCCACGGCCGGCTCACCGACGACAGCACCGTCGAGATTGAGCCGTCCACGAACATGGACGGCGAGGAGATCGGAGAGGAGCAGACGGTAACCGCCGATCACATCATCATCGCGACGGGCGCTCGTCCCAATGAGCTTCCCTTCCTCCCCATCGACGGAGAGAACGTGCTCAACTACAAGCACGCCATGCTCCAGACGGAGCAGCCGGACTCCATGGTGATCGTCGGCGCCGGCGCCATCGGCGTGGAGTTCGGCTACTTCTACCACCAGATGGGCACCGACGTGACCATCGTCGAGGTCATGGACCGCATGGTACCGAACGAGGACAAGGACGTGTCCAAGGAGCTGGAGAAGGCCTACACGAAAATGGGCATCGACGTGACGACGGACGCCAACGTCCAGGGCGTCGACGACAGCGAGGATCCCCTGCAGGTTGAAGTTGAAACCACCGACGGCACCGAGCACATCGAGTGCGAGCAGGTGCTGTCCGCCGTGGGCGTGATCGGCAACGTGGAGAATATCGGCCTCGACACGGTGGGCATCGAGACGGACGGCAACGACATCATGGTCGACGACTACTACTGCACCAACGTGGACGGCGTCTACGCCATCGGGGACGTGACCGGTGCGCCCTGGCTCGCGCACAAGGCCAGCCACGAGGGCGTCCTCTGCATCGAGAATATTGCCGGGCACGACGTGCGGCCGATGGACAAGAACGACATTCCGGCCTGCACCTACTGCCAGCCCCAAATCGCGTCTGTGGGCCACACGGAGGCGGAGGCCGAAGAGGCCGGCTACGACGTGAAGGTCGGCAAATTCCCCTTCAAGGCCAACGGCAAGGCCGCAGCGCTCGGCGAGCAGGTCGGCTTCGTCAAGGCGATCTACGACGAGGAGTACGGCGAATTTCTGGGCTGCCACATCATCGGCAACGACGCCACCGAGCTCATCGCGGAGGTCGTCACGTCCCGCAAGCTGGAGACGACGGGCCACGAGGTTATGGAGTCGATGCACCCGCACCCGACGCTCTCGGAGGCGGTCATGGAGGCGACCCGCGACGCCTACGGCCAGCCGATCAATATCTAACTTCCCGTTCAACGTTGGGACGTTTCCTCGTTGAACGTTTTTCCGACAGAGCCGGATTGCTCCGAATGGCCTCGTCCTCAACCGGACGGGGCCGTTTTTCATTGGCGAGAAGCAATTTTCACTCGGGCGTCGACGGGCGATACCGTGTCCTCAGCGGCCCCGCGACCGCCGGCGTCGCTTTTCTTGCGGGGTCCGCGGGCCGCCGGTCGGGGCGCGCAGAAGCCAGTTCTCTGGATCGATTTCGACCGTCGCGTCGGCCGGCAGGGAAAGCGTGCCCTTTCCCCCCTCCATCGGCACCGTCCGCATCGTGTCCCCGACCCGCACGGGCACCGGCGCCGCGAAGCCGGACGCCGCCTTCCGCCACCGAAGCGTCAGCGCCTGCTCGGTGCGCGTAGAGTCGAGGTACGGCAGGGCCGCCCGATACAAGTAGGTCTCCGCGACCCCGTCGAGCGACCGTCCCGCCACCGCCTCGGCGCGCCGCAAGAAATCGCCGGTCTCCACGTGGCGGCACGCCTGCGCGGGATCGGTGCCGTCCGGGTAGACGAAGTCGCGCAGCAGGCCGACGAGCGCCTCACGTCCGATCATGGAGCGGAGCGTGTGCAGCACCAGTGCGCCTTTGTAGTAGATGTCGCGCCCGTACATCTCCTGGGCCGGCGTGGGCCTCTTCCGGGCAATGGGGGTCCGATTCGTCACCTGCCGCCGAAAGTACGAGATGAGGTCGTGGTAGGCCGCCGTCCCCTTCAGCGACTCCATGTAGAGGGCTTCCAGGTAGGTCGCCACGCCCTCGTGGATCCAGAAGTCCTTCCAGTCGCGCACCGTGAGGCAGTTGCCGTACCACTCGTGGGCGAGCTCGTGGAAGTGCAGCGCATCGAAGTCCGCGTTGTAGCCGAGGCCGCCGTTTCGCTGAAAGGTACTGCCGTAGGCGATGAGCGTCTGGTGCTCCATGCCCAGGAAGGGGGTCTGGGCGATGCCGTACTTGTCGGCGCGGAAGGGATACGGGCCGAGGGTTTCCTCCAGAAAGCGCACGTGGTCGAGGAAGTGCGGGAGCGTGGCCCGGGCCCGACTCGTGTCGGACGGCAGGGCATAAAACGTGACCGGCACGTCTACGCCGACGGTACTCGCGTAGGTCGTATCGACCCGCACGTACGGCGCCGCGTTGAGGGTCACGGCGTAGCTGTTGATGGAAGTCGATACGTGCCACTCAAACGTCCGGGTGCTGTCGGACGCCCGGTGCACCGTCCGGAGGACGCCATTGGACGCCGCCACGAGCGTGTCCGGCACCGTGATGGCAATGTCCATCGAGTCCGGCTCGTCGGATGGGTGGTCTTTGACCGGCCACCAGAGATCGGCCCCGGCGGTCTGCCCGGACGTGGCAATCCAGGGATCTCCATTCGGGGTTTGCGCCCACGTGAAGCCGCCCTCCCAGGGTGGATCGGGGGCCTCCCGCGGCGTGCCCCCATAGGCCACCGTGGCCCGGATCGTCTCCCCCGGCAGGGCCCGCTCCGCGAGCGAAATCCAGAGCTGGTTCCCGTCGCCCCGGCGCTTCACCGGACGCGTCTTCGACCGCTGCTTCTTCCACACCGTCTCCACCGACAGACGCCGGTCGAGATTGAGCACGAGCACGTCGAGCGTATCGGTCGCCGTCGCCTGTACCGTCAGCGTTCCGTGCAGCGACTGTGCAGCCGGGTCCACCCGCACATTGAGGTCGTAGTGCGTCACGTCGTACGCCGCCTGCTCTTCGGGCAGGGGACCGCCCGAATCCTGGGCCTGCACCGCCTGGCCGCTTCCCTCCTGGCAGCCCATCCCTGCCGCCATGCACAGCAACAGGAGGAGCCCTTTGACAAACAGCGCTGGGTCCGGAAGGGTCTTCACAAACAGAAAACGGAGTGTCGATCAAAAACACCACGACGGCCCCTACAGTCGCCCCAGCCGCTCGATGACTCCATTTCGACGCGCTACCGCCCCTCCATAGTTCCATTTCCGGGGTCCAGCACCTTCAGCAGATGGAGGACGATGCGGGCCGAGGAGTGCGCTGCCTCCTCCAAAAACGCCTGAAAGTCCACGTCCGAGCGGCCGTCGGCGTGGTCGGAGACGGCCCGCACCAGCAGAAACGGGGTGTCGTTGAGCGTGCATACTTGCCCGACCGCTGCTCCCTCCATCTCGACGCAGGCCCCACCCAACTCATCCCGAATGGCATCGCGAGCCCCAGAGTCCTGAATGAACGTGTCTCCCGTGCAGATGCGTCCCGTACGCACGTGATGGTCCGGGAGATCAACGTCACAGGCACGCTCCACCAGGGCCGGGGCGGCCTCGAAGAATCGGAGGTCCGCAAATGGCACTGCGCCCCGCGGCAGCCCCAGGAACGATACGTCCAAATCGTGTTGCACGCAGTCCTCGGCCACCACGATGTCTCCAACCTCCAGGTCGTCGTGCAATGCCCCCGCGGTACCGGTACAGATCACCGTGTGGACCCCAAACTGGTCGATGAGGAGCTGCGTGCACATCGCGGTGTTCACCTTCCCCACCCCCGCCTTCACCAGCACAAGATCATGCCCGTGATAATGGGCCTCGTGCACCGTCAGCCCGGCACGTGCGTGCGTGTCCGCAATGGCACACGTGTCCAGATACAGGTCGATCTCCTCCTGCATGGCGGACATGATTGCGAGGGCCACGGCGTTTGCAACGGCTCACAAGAAGTTCGAAGATGGGAAACTCTATCTCCTCGACTAACGGGAAAGATCTGCGTGATCCGTGAATCGTGACGCGTGATGGATTTCAAACCTCAGATCTCACGTCCCACGCTTCACGTCTCACGCATCACATTTCACGCATCACGTCACTACCGCACGATCGAGCCGTCTTCCGCGTCCGTCGTGACCGGAATGAGGCTGCCGTCCGGCTCTTCGGCCATCAGCACCATGCCCTCGCTGTCGAGCCCGAACATCTCCTTCGGCGGCATATTGGCCACGACCACCACCTGTGTGCCCGTGATTTCCTCGGGGGACATGTGCTCGGCTACCCCGGCCAGGATCTGGCGCTCCTCAACGCCGATGTTGACCTCCAGCCGCAGCAACTTGTCGGCGTCGGGCACCGGCTCAGCGGTCATAACCGTGCCGACGCGGAGGTCCATCTCCATGAAGTCGTCGAAGGAAATGTCGTCTTTGAGGGCGTCGTCGTCCATATCGGAATCACTTGTGGAAGAATCAGAATCGTCGGCCCGATCGCGAAGCTTCTCCACCTGGGCCGCAATGGTCTCGTCGTCCAGTTTCTCGAACAGAATTTCGGGCTCGCCGAGCGGGTGCCCGGGCTCCAGGAGCGGCTCCGCGGCATCGTCCCACCCCAGCGCCTCGTCGGAATCGGTGCCCGGCTCGCTGCTGCGGACGCCAGTCAGATTGAGCATGTCCCGGAGGCGCTGGGCAGCGTCCGGAATCACCGGCTCGATGAGCAGCGCGAGGCTCGCGCACACCTGCAGGCTCACGTGAATCGTGTTGGCGCAGGCCTGCGGGTCCGCGTCGCTCGTGTGCCAGGGCTCGGTGTCGTTGAAGTACTTATTGCCAGTGCGGGCCAGATCCATCGTCTCGGCAATGGCCTCCCGCATGCGATACTGGTCGTACGCGTCCCCGATCGTCGCCGGCGCGTCGGCAATCGCGTCCAAGACCGCCCGGTCCGTCTCGGACAGACTCTCGAGGGGCGGCACCGTACCGTCGAACGTACTTTGCGCAAACGTAAGCGTGCGGTTCACGAAATTGCCCAGCACGTCGGCCAGTTCCCCGTTCACGCGGCGCTGAAAGTCTTCCCAGCGGAAGTCGGCATCCTTCGTCTCCGGCAGGGTGGCCCCGAGGGCGTAGCGCAGCAGGTCCGGCCCCCGGTCTTCCCCGAACTCCTCCAGGTACTCGTGCAGCCACACCGCCCAGCCGCGGCTCGTGGAGAGCTTTTCCCCCTCCAGGTTCAGAAACTCGTTGGCCGGCACGTTGTCGGGCAGGATGTAGTCCCCGTGCGCCATCAGCATGCTCGGGAAGGTGAGGCAGTGGAAGACGATGTTGTCCTTCCCGATGAAGTGGACGAGCTCGGTGTCCTCATCCTGCCAGTACGCCTTCCACTTCGTGGGCACGTTTTCCTCCATGGCCCACGCCTTGGTGAACGAGATGTAGCCGATGGGGGCGTCGAACCAGACGTAGATCACCTTTCCCCCAGCGTCGAGCCCGTGCCGCTCGGCCACGTCGGCGGGCACCGGCACCCCCCACGGCACGTCGCGCGTGATGGCCCGGTCCTTGAGGCCGTCGTCGAACCAGCTCTGGATCTGGCCGAGCACGTTGTTTTTCCAGTCCGAGCAGTCCGCTTCGATCCAGTCTTCCAGCTCCGACTGCATCTCCTCCAGGGGCAGGTACCAGTGGGTCGTCTCTTTCAGCTCCGGCGTGGCGTCGGTGAGGGTACTCCGAGGATTTTCCAGCTCCGTCGGGCTGAGCGTCGACCCGCACTGCTCGCACTGATCGCCGTACGCCTCCTCAAAGCCGCACACCGGACACGTGCCCATCACGAACCGGTCGGCCAAAAACATCTCGGCCTCCGGGTCATAGAGCTGCTCTTCGGTGCGCAGGTTGAACACGTCCTTCTCGTCGAGGACCCGGAAGAAGTCCTGCGCCGTCTCCGTGTGCACGTCGCTGGAGGTGCGGCCGTAGTAGTCGAAGCTCATCCCGAACCGCTCGAAGTTATCGCGGATCTGGGGATGATAGGTATCGACAATATCTTCCGGCGACCGGCCCTCCCGCATGGCCCGCATGAGGATCGCCACACCCATCTCGTCGGAGCCGCAGATGAACGCCACGTCTTCTCCCTTCAGCCGCTGGTAACGGGCAAAAAGATCGGCCGGCAGGTACGCCCCCGCGAGGTGCCCGAGGTGCGTTGGGCCGTTGGCGTACGGGAGCGCGGCGGTCACGAGCAGGCGCTCAGAATCGGACGTGTCGTGTGCCATTCAGTACAATGCGGATTTCGTGATGCGTATTGCGTAGACGGGGACGACGGCGATCACCGATGACGATCAGAATACCGGTCCGCCCGTCCTCCCCCGTCAAACGGTCCCCCTTCAACGTTTCAACGTTCCAACCTTCAACGTTCCCCCCTTCAACCCTCTCGGCAGGCCTTCTGAATCAGGCAACGTCGTCCAAAGAAGAACATGCTGAATGGGGACTAATGAATGGGGACTAATTGAAACTCACGCCGTCCAGCGGATCCCCCTCCTTCTTCCGAAGGGCCTCCTCCGCAAACCACGCCTCCTCCACCTCCGTCGTCGTATCGGGGAGATCCTCATGCGGCTTTTCGTAGCCCTCGATGTCCTTCAGCCACACGAGCGTTTTGGTCCGCATCGAGCCGTCCTTCGCCTCAAACTCCACGTTCTGCTCGCGGGCGGCACAGGTGCCCTCCGCCTCGTCGTACACCCCGCCCAGCTTGGGGTGGCGCAGCAGAATGCGCACCCGTTCGCCGTAGTCGAATCGACTGTCGTCAAAATCAGCCTCGCTGTACGTTGGCACGGTCCTTCGTTATTCTTCGTGGAAAAGAAGCGCACTGGGAAGTAGGAGGCGACACCTGACCCATTTTCAAGTATAAAAACTAGCACAGGCACCTGCAGGTTCACCCCCCGTGATCCGCTCGTGAAGATATCAGCATGGCCCGTTCCCCATTGCCCACATACCGCTGGCCGCGCCGGCAGTACGAACAACTGGTGGAGGCGGGGGTCCTCTCGGAGGAGGATCGCGTCGAACTGATTGACGGACGCATTGTCCCCATGAGTCCTCAAAACAGTCGGCACGCCACGGCCGTCACCCTCTGTCGGCAGGCGCTCGACGCAGCGTGCCCGGACGGGTGTTTCGTGCGGACGCAAGCCCCGCTGGCTCTCGGGACACATTCTGAGCCAGAACCAGACCTCGCGCTGATTTCGGGGAGGCCGTCGGCGTACTGGACCGAGCATCCGACGACGGCGGCGCTCGTCGTCGAAGTCGCCGACACGTCCCTGGAAAAAGACCGCAGCGAGAAACGTCGCCTGTACGCCACCCACGACATCCCGGAATACTGGATCGCGAACCTGACGGCCCCAGCCGTGGAAGTGTATCGGGGCCCGGAGGATGGCGAATACACCACAAAGCGGACGCTCGACCGCACAGAGACGCTTCATCTATCCGCGGTGTCCGCCGATCCGATTGCTGTTTCCAACTTGATTCCCGACACCTGACTCATGGACTCGTCTTCCGCCCCGCGCACGGCCACCGTCGAGCGCACGACGAACGAAACCGACATCGCCGTCGACCTGTCGTTGGACGGCGACGGCACCTACGACATGGATACGGGGGTCGGCTTCTTCGACCACATGCTCGACCTCTTCGCCAAGCACGGCGGCCTCGACCTCACGGTCCGCTGCGACGGCGACCTGCACGTCGACGACCACCACACGGTGGAAGACGTGGCCATCACCCTCGGGCAGGCCCTCTCACAGGCCCTGGGCGACAAGGCCCACATCGCCCGCTACGGCCACGCCTACGTGCCGATGGACGACGTGCTCGCCCGGTCGGTCCTCGACCTGTCGGGCCGGGTCTACTGCCGGGTCGACGCCTCCTTCAACCGCGATACGGTGGGCGGCCTCGCGACCGAAATGGTCCCCCACATTTGGGACTCGTTTGCCCAACAGGCCGCCTGCAACCTGCACATGACAGTCCTCCACGGCCACAACGCGCACCACAAGATCGAGGCGCTGTTCAAGGCCACCGCGCAGGCCCTAAAAATGGCCGCGACCCGCAGTGCCGACCACGACGAGGTCGCCTCCACCAAAGGCCGCCTCTGACAGTGGCGAATTTCGGGTGGCGAATTTCGAATGGCGAATAGGAGTTGGGGAGGGTTCGCCGTTCGGCTCTCCGCCCCCTTCCTCTATTCAATCTTGCAATTTTCCAACCTTCAATCTTTTCTCTATGCTTTCCGACGAAACGGTCGCCGTCATCGGCGCCGGTAACATTGGCCGCGCCCTCATCGGCGGCATGATTGAGAGTAAACTGATCGCGCCGGAGCAGGTCATCGCCACCCGCCGGACCCAGTCGGCCCTTGACGACATGACCGAGGAATTTCCGGGCTTGCAGACCACCACGGACAATGTCGAGGCCGTGAAAGAGGCCAGCGTGGTGCTCCTCACCATCAAGCCGCAGAGCAAGGCCGAGGTCATCACCAACATCCGCGATCACATCGACCGCGACGTGGTCGTGGTTAGCGTCCTGGCCGGCATTACCACCGAGCGGCTCCAGTTGGCCTTCGGACAGGACCAGCCGGTCATCCGGACGATGCCGAACACCCCCGCCCTCGTCGATGAGGGCGCCACGGCGATCTCGGCCGGCACCTACGCCACCGACGCCCACGTGGAGATGGCCCGCGACATCTTCGAGGCGGTTGGCCAGGCCGTCGTCGTCCCGGAAAAATACATGGACGCGGTGACCGGCCTTTCCGGCAGCGGCCCAGCGTACGTGTACATGTTCATCGAGGCACTCACGGACGCGGGCGTGAAGCAGGGCTTGTCCCGCACGGACGCGGCAAAGCTATCGGCCCAGACGGTGTACGGGGCCGCCAAGCTCGCCCTCGAAACCGGTAAGCACCCCGCCATTCTTCGGGACGAGGTGACGACCCCCGGCGGCACTGCCATCGCCGCTGTGTCGTCGCTGGAGGAGCACGGCCTGCGCACGATGCTCATCAACGCCGTCGGCACGGCCACGCACCGCTCGCAGGAGCTCAACGACGAATGAGGGCAGTATCGAGGGGCGAAGTTCGAGGGGCGAATGGAGGAACTGGACGTTTCGCATTTGGAAGCATGTTCTACAAACAACGAAACGGAGTAAGCAGCATTGCTCGACGCGTCCACGCTTCCGGGCCTCCACGCTTCCATGCCGCCACGCTTCCATGCCGCCACGCCTCTGTCTCCCCGAAAGCGGCAGTAGAACCGGCACTGCTCCCACCGCCGCCCCCACCCGGCGGCCCAATTCGAAATTCGACAATCGCAATCCGACCCTGCTATGGTGACGATCATCGACTACGGCATCGGCAACCTCCGCTCCATCGAAAAGGCCGTCCAGCGGGTGGGCGCCGAGGCGCGGCGCACCGACGAGGCAGACGCCCTCCGAAGCGCCGAGCGGCTGATCCTGCCTGGCGTCGGGGCCTTCGGCGCCTGTGCGAACGAGATCCAAAGCCGTGGCCTTGAGGCCCCAATCCGCGAGGCCGTGAATGCCGGGACCCCGTTCCTCGGCGTCTGCGTGGGCATGCAGCTGCTGTTCGACACCGGCTTGGAGAAAGGCGAACACGACGGCCTGGGGCTGCTGCCGGGCGTGGTGGACCACTTCCACCGGATTGCCGACGGGGCGGCCGACGACCTTGTAGTGCCCCACATGGGCTGGAACGCGATTCATCCCACACGGTCCCACCCGCTTTTCGACGGGATCGAGAAGCCGGCCTATGTGTATTTCGTGCACTCCTTCCACGCCGTGGCACACCGCGAGGACGACATCCTCGCGACCACCCCCTACGGCCACGACTTTCCGTCGGTCGTCCAGCGCGACAACGTGCACGGCGTCCAGTTCCACCCCGAGAAGTCGCAGGCGGTCGGCCTCCGGATGCTGGAAAACTTTGCTACGCTCCCCCGCTCCGAACTTGCAGCCGCCGAATGACCGGAGCGCTCGACGTCGAGACCTCGTCGGGAACCGGACGCCCGATCCCTCCCGTTTCCTTCATACGCTTAGGCGCCCTTCCTCTCTCACGCCCCCCGCCCCGCTATGCCCCTCGTCATTCCCGCCATCGACCTCCGCGACGGCCGCTGCGTCCAACTCCATCAGGGCGACTACGACGAGGAGACCGTCTACTTCGACGACCCGGTAAGAATGGCGAAGCTGTGGCGCGTGCAGAACGCGCAGACCCTCCACATGGTGGACCTCGACGCCGCTCGTGGGGACGAGGATAACAACAACCGAGACGTGATCCGAGACACCTGCGACGTGCTCGACATTCCCGTGCAACTGGGCGGCGGGATTCGGTCGATGGACGCCATCGAGCACGCGTTTGATATGGGCGTGTACCGCGTCATTCTGGGCACGGCCGCCGTCCGCAATCCGGATCTGGTCGAGGCTGCGATCGAGACCTTCTCTGCTCAGCGCGTGGTGGTGGGGCTCGACGCCCGCGACGGCGAGGTGCGCGTGCAGGGGTGGACCGAAGGCTCGGGCCTCGACGCCGTCGAGTTTGCCTTGGAGATGGAAAAGCGCGGCGTGCGCCGCTTCGTCTACACCGATATTAGTCGCGACGGCACGATGGAAGGGCCCAACATCGACGCCTACCGCGAACTGGCCGACAGTCTGTCGAAAGCAAAGATTACGGCCTCCGGCGGCGTCGGCGGCTATGAGGACCTTCTCAACATCCAAACCCTGGAGCCGTACGGCGTCGACTCGGTGATCATCGGCACGGCCCTCTACGAAAACCAGTTCTCCTGCCAGCAATTCTGGGCCTGGAACGACAAGGAGGCCGTCGACCTCGACACCTTCTCCACCGCCGCCCTCCGCGAAAACGCCGACACGTCCCCGCACCGGTAATACCAACATCGCACGCTCGTTGGTGTACGAACGTGCAATGTCCCGACTCCTGTAGGGTGTATGTCTGTACGTATGTAACACGTAGTCCCCTTCACACCTACAAACCTACATACTTTTTCACCTTCTCCCATTCGGCATGCTTGCCAACCGCATTATTCCCTGTCTCGACGTCGACGAGGGCCGCGTGGTCAAGGGCATCAACTTCGTCGACATTCGCGACGCCGGCGACCCGGTGGAGCAGGCCCGCACCTACGACGCCGCCGGGGCCGACGAACTCGTCTTCCTCGACATTACCGCCACCCACGAGGGCCGCGACATCATGCACGACGTGGTGCGCCGCACCGCCGACGAGGTGTTCATTCCCCTCACGGTCGGCGGCGGCCTGCGCTCGGTCGAGGACATGCGCGCTATGCTCCACGCCGGGGCCGACAAGGTGGCCATCAACTCCGCCGCGGTGAAGGACCCGAGTCTCATTGCGCGCGGGGCCGAGGCCTTCGGCAATCAGTGCATCGTCGTCGCCATCGACGCCAAGCGTGTGAACGAGGATCCGCTGGAGTGGGAAGTCTTCGTCCACGGGGGGCGCAGGGGCACGGGAAAAGACGCCGTTGAATGGGCCGAAGAGGCCGCCGAGCGGGGGGCGGGCGAAATTATGCTGACCTCGATGGACCGCGACGGCACGAAAGACGGCTACGACATCGAGCTCCTGCAGGCCATAAACGAGCGCGTGCGGATTCCTGTCATCGCCTCCGGCGGCGCCGGGACGCTCGATCACCTCCGCGAGGGGCTCGAAGAGGGACATGCCAGTGCCGTCCTCGCCGCCTCCATCTTCCACTTCGGCGAGTACACCGTCGGGGAGGCCAAGCAGTACCTCCGCGATCAAGACCTGCCGGTGCGCCCCCCATCCAACGACTGGAAAGAACGCTATGCCTGATTCTTCTTCGCCGAACGAGTCGGCGGCACAGTTGCTGAAGAGTGCCGCCATCCTATTCTCCGCCCTCGGGGCAGCATTTCTGGCGTGGCTGGGCGTGCAGTGGCAGAAGTACCCGGAGCTGCGGGCCTCGCAGTTCGGCTTCGAGGCCCCGCTGTGGCCTGCGCTCGGGGGATTCGTACTGCTCGCCGTAATCGCCGTGGTCTCCCTGTTTTGGACAGCTGCTCGTCGCGTGGAAGCAGGCGAAGATTTATTTGCCCGGCGGCATCGGCGACAGTCGTCCGAGTGGGATCGGCCCTCGAACGGTCAGGTCTCAGAATACTCGGAGTAGTCGGGGCGGTGGGCCCCGCTACGCGGCGGGTCGAGCCTCCAATCGACTCAGGAACGTGTCAAGAATCGCGTACGCCTGGTCGTAGATACCCTCCACCTCGCTTGCCCGCGGCCCGGCGACATTCAACACCCGCACGTCGTGCTTCTCCCCCCAGGCGCGGATCATGTCGACCGGGGCCGGATCGCCAGTCTGCACGTGCAGCACGGTCCGCCCGCGCTGCTGCGCTTCCTCCCGGGTGAGCGCCGTTCCCCCCTCCGTCGTCCCGTCGGTAATGATGAGGGTGCCGTCACTGTCCCGGACATTCCAGGCCGTGCGCTGCTCGTAGGCGGCCGACGGCGTTTCGTCGAGCGGGTATCGCTCCGGGATCGTCTCGTCTTCGGCCCGCCGCCCCTTCGGACACCAGCCTCCCACGTCGATCCCATGATCCAGAGCTGCGTCCAGCGCCGCCCGGTCGACGCCCGTTTGTCCGCCCGAAACGATTTCCTGCAGTCGCATATCAATCCTCGTTGGTACTGTGCGTAACGTCCTGCGTCTGCGTCCAGAATAATTGCAGCTTGCTCGATGATGAACACAGGAGAGCGGTGGAGCACAGCGTCCTTGCTTCCAGGCGTCCGTTCATTCCAGACAGATTGGGTTGGCAAACGATAAAAGCGTCTCCTGCTTTCCGACGCCTTCCAATCTGCAATTGCCCTGCGCCCGCTTCTGAAATCTCCTGTCTGTCCCACCGGAGTCGCGGACCTACCGCCCCCACGTCACCCTCGCTCGTCTGGACGACTGTGCGCCCGAGACCGTGCACCGGTATCTGCAAGAGTACAATACAAGCGGTCTTTCCTCCTTCACAGCCCAGCAGTTCCACCTCTACGAAAGCACCCTCACCCAGGACGGCGCTGTGCACGACCGGCGCGCCTCGTACGACCTCACTCGATTGCCGTGAGCCCCATAATTTTCCGGACTTTCGTCTGCCAACAACCATAATCGGGACGCTAACGCGTTGAGATGAAGCGGTTCGCTGTTTTTTATAGTTCCCTTTCCATTCCGATGCGACGCGTTCTTCTCCTCACCGTCCTACTGCTGGGACTTGCCCATCCGGCCCTTGCCCAACGGCTCTCGCTTTCGAGTGTACAGGACGCCTACGAAGCGCTCGACGGCCTGCAGGCGTCGTTTACCCAGGTCATCGCCTCCTCGTTTGCGGACGGCTCCACCCGCGTGGAGGGCGCAGTGCTGCTCTCGGGCAACAAGTACCGCGTCCGCACCCCAAACCAGACCGTCGTCACGGACGGGGAAACCACGTGGATCTACACGCCCGCCGACAGCCAGGTTGTCGTCAACGACGCCGACACCGAGGGCGCCGTCACGCCGGAAACCTTTCTCACGGCGTCGGACGACCTGTACAAGGTGCAATCGTCACAGCAGACGACCCGAGGGGGGCGTCCCCACGTTCAGCTGACCATTGCCTCGACGGATTCATCGTCCCGATTCGCGGAAGCCACGCTGTGGGTGCGGACGGAGGACCGCATCGTCACCCGGATGCGCGCCACCGACCGGAACGGATCGATCCTGAACCTACGCCTGCACAGCATCACCCTCAATCCCGATACGTTGCAGTCCGACGCTCCTTTTACGTTCTCTCCCCCCTCCGGCGTCAGGGTTGTCGACCTCCGCCGCCGCAAGTAACCGCCATTGAACTGCTGCTCTCGAACCGCCGTCTCCCCCCGTGACCGACACCACTCACCGCCGACTTCTTCAACTCGGGAGCTTCGTGCTCGCGGCTGCCCTGCTCGTCCTCGCCCTCTACGGGGTGGACCTCCAGAAGATGGCCGACGCCTTCTGGCAGGCCGATTGGCGGTGGCTCCTTCCGCTCGCCGCCATTGCACTGGCCAGCAACCTCTTCCGGGCCTGGCGCTGGCAAATCCTGATCAACGCCTTGCCCACAACGCCCGATTTTGACCGGCTGGACGACGACCAGCCCTACGCCACCAGTACGCTGGAGGCGTCCTTCTCCTCGATCATCATCGGGTACATGGTGAACTACGTGGCGCCCCGCATGGGCGAAGTGGCCCGCACGGCCAACATGGCCGCCCGGTCGTCCTACCGATTCAGCAGCCTGTTCGGCACCGTGGTGTCGGAGCGCATCTTCGACACTGCCCTCCTCGGCGCCATTCTACTCAGCGCCGTCGCGATCCTGTTTGACCGGCTGGCCGTTCTTCAAGAGCAGTTTTTGGGACCGGCCTGGACCCGCCTCACCACCCTCTCGCCGCTCTGGACCGGAGGTACGATTCTAGGAATCATCCTGCTCGGCGCCCTTCTGGTTTTGATCGGCCGATACGTCTTTCGAGAGGGAGGCGCCGGCGACCAGTTCTGGCAGGACACCGTTCAGCCGGCCCTCGTCTCGTTCAAAGACGGACTGTGGACCCTCCTACACTCCCCTCGTCGGGTTGCAATCTCTGTATCCACCCTGGGCATGTGGGGCGGGTACGCCCTCATGGCGTACATTCCCCTCCGGATGCTCGACCTCGCGGGGCCCTACGGCCTCGGCCTCGCCGATGCGTGGGCGCTCATGGGCATCGGCGCGCTCGGGATGATCGTGCCCACCCCTGGGGGGATCGGCTCGTACCATTATATCACGACCGAGGCGCTGGTCCACCTCTACGGCGTGCCGGAAGCCTCCGCGTTCACCTACGCCGTGCTCGCCCACGCCGCGCAGTTTGTGTTCTACATGTGCACCGGCGGCCTCGCGCTGCTCTACCAGGGCACCGGCCTGGACACGCTCTCCCGCACGGAGGAGTCCCCGCCCGAGGCCTCCAATCCAAACGATCCCCCCGTCGCGCCCGACGCGGCGTGACGATGCCGCTCGTGGTCAGTCGTTGATAGGCGAGTTGGAAGCCGTCTCCGCCCGCGTCCGGGCGGCCTCGAAGAGCATCAGCCCCGTCGCCACGGACACGTTCAGCGACTCGGCGGGGCCCCGCATCGGAATCGACGCTAACGTGTCACAGGCGTCCACCACGTCCGGGGCCAGCCCCTCGCCCTCGCTGCCCAGTACCACCACCATGGGCCGGTCCCAGTCCACACCCCACAGCGTGGTGTCACTCGTGCCCTCGGCGCCGCAGACCCAGTAGCCGCGCTCCTTCACCTGCACGAGCACGTCGGCGAGCCGGTCAGTCCGCGCAATCGGAATGCGGGGCGCCGTGCCCGCACTGGCCTTGATCGCGGCCGCGTTGAGAGGCGCCATCTCACGGGAGGGCACAATCACCCCGTCCGTCCCCGCCGCCACGGCACTGCGCAGCATGGCGCCAAAGTTGCGCGGGTCCGTCACCCGATCGATCGCCAGGATGACGGGCAGCGTCTCTTTGACCGCGCCCCAGGTCGGGGCAATCTCGGTCAGCATCTCATCGACCTCCCGGTACCGAATCGGAGTCGAGACCGCCACCACGCCCTGGTGCGCCGCGCCCTCGGCCTCGTGGCGCAGGCGGGCCTCGGGCACGTACTGGACCGGCACGCCCCGGTTCTCCGCCAACGATCGGATGGCCCCGGCGCGCTCCCCGCTCAGGTCCTGCTTCAGCATCACCTTTTCCAGGCCTACATCATCCCGCTCCAAAGCTTCGAGAACGGGCTGTCGGCCAATGAGGGTGCTGGTGTCGTCGCGGGACGCCGTGCTCACGAATATCGAGTGCGGATTGTGACGGAGAAGGGCGAGGGGACGCCGCTGCGTCCGCCCACAGCAACTCCCGCTACGGGCAGAAGATTCAGCCCTCCGATCTGGAACAGTGAGGAAAACCGGTGGGGCAACTGTATCTTGCTCTATGATGAGAGCAGGAGCGCGCTGGAGCACAGCGTTCCTGCCTCCGTGCAGCCACGCCTCCACTCATTCCGGACAGATGATCCGCTCAACGGAAAAATCGCCGCCTCCGTCTCCGGAAGTCTGCCAACCTGCAATTGCCCCGTCGCCCCAGGGAACCGGTTGACCCTAGTGCAGCTTCAACGGGTCCGTTGTGCAATCGAGATACCTCAAGCTGGAGCTTGGAGCAATAGCAAACTGCTCTCCCCAAAAGATCGTTTGAAGCTGCACTAGTTTCTGTGAGCGCTACCCTGCACCGTGAATCGGGCATTCCCCTTCCCCGTTTTTGTCTCATCCCCGAGTTGTTTTCGCGCAATGAGCGACACGCCGCACGACCACACGGCGGTCCTCGTAGACGGCTGCCGCCTTCCGTTTCAGAGATCCGGCACCGGCTACGCCGACCTGATGGCCTACGACATGGGCCGCATGGTCCTGCGGGGCCTGCTTACCCGAACCGGCCTCTCGCCCGAGACGCTCGACCGCGTGGTGATGGGCACCGTCATCCAGGATGTCCAGACGAGCAACGTGGCCCGCGAGGCCGCCCTGGCCGCGGGCATTCCCAACGACGTGCCCGCCTTTACGGTGACGATGGCCTGCATTTCCAGCAATCAGGCCCTCACCAGCGGCGTGGACCTGATCCGAGTCGGCATCGCCGACCGCATCGTCGCCGGCGGCACCGAAACGCTCAGCGATCCGCCCGTGCGGGTCCCTCGCCCCGTGCGCAAGCGACTCTTTGAGGCCCGGAAGGCTCAGAATGCGATCGACTATCTGCAACTGTTCGACGGGCTTGATCCGAGCGATCTCATTCCCGAAGCGCCGTCCATCGAAGAGTTTTCGACGGGCGAGGTGATGGGCGAAAGCGCCGACCGGCTCGCCGCCGCGTTCGGCGTCTCTCGGCGGGAGCAAGACGAATACGCCCTGCGCTCGCACCGCAAGGCGGCAGCCGCCCGAGAGGCCGGACACCTGGACGCCGACCTGTACCGCACGGCGGTGTCCCCGGACTTCGATCCCATCACGACCGACAACGTCATTCGAGACGACACCTCCCTTGACAAGCTGCGGTCCCTCCCGCCGGCGTTTATCAACCCCTTCGGCACTGTCACCGCCGGCAACTCGTCGGCCCTGACCGACGGGGCCTCCGCGACGCTCGTCATGTCGAAAGAGGTGGCCGAGGGAGACGGATACACGCCCGAGGCGGCACTTCGCAGTTACACCTACGTGGCCCAGGACCCGGGCACCGAACTCCTTCTCGGCCCTGCCTACGCCATCCCACAGGTGCTGGACGACGCCGGCCTGACACTCGACGACATCGGCGTAATTGAGCTGCACGAGGCCTTTGCCGGGCAGGTCCTCGCCGTGCTCGAAGCCCTGCAGTCCGATACGTTCGCCGAAGAACAGCTGGGGCGGAATTCGGCCGTCGGTACCGTCGACCTCGACACCGTGAATGCCTGGGGCGGGTCGCTCTCGCTGGGCCACCCGTTCGGGGCCACCGGCACGCGCCTCGTGACGACGGCGGCCCATCGCCTGGGGGTCGAGGACGGCCGCTGGGGCCTGGTGGCCGCCTGTGCCGCAGGCGGGCAGGGCCACGCCATGCTCATCGAGCGCCTTCCGTAGGTCCCGTCGCCTCTCCCCCCGGCGCCTCGGCTTTTTGCCCCTGATCTCTCTGACGCCATGCCGCACACGGTTTCCCTGACCACGAATGAGTTCCGCCTCCAGCTGGACGACAGCGGCGTGGCCACCGTGTGGATCGATGCGCCGGACGCCTCGGTCAACAAAATCTCTCGAGACACGCTCGACGGCTTTTCGGAGGTGCTCGGACACCTCGAACAGATGAACGACCTGACGGGCGTGCTCTTCATCAGCGGGAAAGACGCCTCGTTCGTCGTGGGCGCGGACCTGAACATGCTCGCCCAGGCCGCGTCCCCTACGGACGTCCGTTCCATCAGCCGCCGGGCCCACCGCTTGCTCTGGCGCATCGATACGCTGGGGGTGCCGACGGTCGCCGCCATCGAAGGCCCCTGCATGGGCGGCGGCCTGGAGCTGACGCTCGGGTGCACCTACCGCCTCGCGTCCACCCACGACGCCACTAAGCTCGCGCTGCCCGAGGTGAAGCTGGGCCTGCTGCCCGGCGGCGGGGGCACGCAGTACCTGCCCCGCCGCATCGGCGTGCGGGTGGCCCTCACCATGATTATGACCGGCAAGAACATCTACCCCCGCAAGGCCCGCGACCTCGGCCTCGTGGACGCCCTCATCCATCCCCCCGGCCTGTACGGCGCCGGGAAACGGGCCGTGCGGCAACTCGCCAACGGAACCCTGAGTGCGCCCTCGAAGACCTCCTCCCTCACCAATCGTCTCCTGGAAGACAATCCCCTGAGCCGCCGCATCATCTACCGACAGGCGCGCCGTCGTGCGGAGGACCGCACCCACAGGCACTACCCGGCCCCGCCCCGCATCATCGACGCCGTGCGCACGGGCCTGGAGCGCGACCTCGACGCCGGTCTGGACGCAGAGATGCAGCACTTCGGCGAACTCGCATTTACGCCCGAGTCGCAGGCCCTCGTAGAGATCTTTTTCAGCAAGCGCGTCCGCGAGACACATGCCCACGCCGAGGACGCCCAGCCCGTGTCGACGGTCGGCATCCTCGGGGCCGGGAACATGGGCGGCGGGATTGCGCAGGTGACGGCAGCTCAGGATCTGGACGTGGTGCTAAAGGATCAGTCGTTCCGGCAGGCCGCCCAGGGCAAAAAGCAGGTCTGGAGCGCGTTCAACCGGGATCTGGAAAAGGGCATTTTGAACCGTTTTGAGCGCGACCGGGCCACCGAGCGCGTGGCGCCCACCGACACGTACGCGCAGATGGACCACTGCGACCTAATCATCGAGGCGGTTCCGGAGGACCTGTCTCTGAAACGAACGGTCCTCTCCGACATCGCGGACGTAGTCGCGGACGACGCCATTTTGGCCTCCAACACGTCGTCGATTCCGATTGCGCAGATTGCCGAGGCGGTGCCCCACCCCGAGCGAGTGCTCGGCATGCATTACTTTTCCCCGGTGGCCGACGTCCCCCTCGTCGAAATCATCGTCACCGACCAGACCTCCGAGGCCGCCCTCGCTACGGCGCTCGACCTGGTCGAGACGCAGAACAAAACCGCTATTGTCGTCGAGGACGGCCCGGGCTTCTACACCACCCGGATCTTGTCGATCTACCTGAACGAGGCGCTGCTCCTGCTCGAAGAAGGGGCCGACGTGCCGACGGTCGATCAGATCATGTCCGACTACGGCTTTCCGATGGGTCCGTTCGAGCTGCTGGACTTTGTGGGAATTGACGTGGCGAGTAAAATTACGGACGTGATGAGCGACCACTTTCCGCTCGCCCCGGAGGACATAAGCGATTCTGCCGCCCGCCTCGCCGACGCCGGGCTGCTGGGGCAAAAAACCAACATCGGCTTCTACCACTACGGGCCGTCCGACAATGGCTCCGGCAAGGACCGCAAGGACCTCAACCAGAACATTTACCGCAACCTCGGCCAGACGCGCCGGGCAACGCCCAGCCCCGCCATCGTCCAGGAGCGCCTCACCCTCATGATGGTGAACGAAGCCGTGCGGTGCCTGGACGACGGCGTCCTTCGAGGGCCGCGGGACGGGGACGTGGGCGCGGTCTTTGGGCTCGGCTTTCCTGCCTACCTGGGCGGCCCCTTCCGCTTCATCGACCAGAAAGGCCCGTCCGAAGTCACGAAACGCATGCGCGACCTCGCCTATCAGTTCGGCGATCGGTTTTCGCCCACGAAATTGCTCATTGAACACGATCATAGGAAAACCGCCTTCCACGACTACTGGTCCGTGCACGGGTAGGTAAACAATATTCTCCGTGTGGGGAAGGAGATCGGCCGGACTCGTCCGGCAAGATCTTCGGAATCTGAGATCCCCTGAATCCTAGATTCCCTAGTGCAGCTTCAACTGGTCCGTTGTGCAATCGAGCTTTGGACGGACCTCGTCCGTCCATCCCTCAAGCCGGAGCTTGGAGCAATAGCAAACTGCTTTCCCCAAAAGATCGTTTGAAGCTGCATTAAGAACCCATTCACGTATCAGTAATACCGAATACTTCTGCAAAGTTCGGGGCTTTGAGCACACACGTACACGTTCGAGTCCAAGCACGTGTGTACCACGCACATCCTCCCACACTCCCGTACCTACATACGCCCCACATGCCTCCCTCCTCCATCGCCACGCTGCGGGACGCCCTGTCTTCGCCGTCGGCCTATCCGCACTGCCACGACGCGGTGACGCTCCAGCAGACCCACATCTCCATCGTGGCCCTGGTCCCCCCCTGGGTCTACAAGGTCAAGAAACCGGTCGAGCTCGACTTCCTGGACTTCTCGACCCTGGAAAAACGACACGCGTACTGCAAGCAGGAGGTCGCCCTGAACACGCGCCTCTGCGGCGACACCTACGAGGGCGTGGTGCCCGTTGTGCAAACCGACGACGGAATTCGGGTGGATCCGAACGAGGACGAGGGGGACATTGTGGACTACGCCGTGAAGATGCACTACCTGCCGCCCGAGCACTTCCTGGACGCACAGCTGGATCGGGGCGACGCGGGGGCGGATGCCATCGACCGCGTGGCGCAGACGCTGTGTCGGTTCTACAAGGCCCAGTCCACCTCGGCCGAGATTGCGGAATCGGGGTGGGTCGATCGGTTGCGCGACGGGATGATGAGCAACTTTGAGCAGACCACCGATCACGTCGGGACGTTTCTCTCCCGCCCCGCCTGCGAGGCCCTGCGGTACTACACGGATCGGTTCTTCGACCAGAACGCCGCCCTCCTCCACCGGCGCCGGGCGGGCGGACTCATCGTGGACGGCCACGGCGACCTCCGGCTCGAACACGTGCACCTCACCGACGACCACGTCTGCATCTACGACTGCATCGAGTTCAACGACGAGCTCCGCCACCTGGACATCGCCAACGACATCGCCTTCCTGGCGATGGACCTGGACCTGCACGGGCGGCCTGCCCTGGGACGGCGCCTCGTGTCGCAGGTGGCCGAGACGATGGGCGATCCGGAAATCGACCGGCTGATCGACTTCTACAAGTGCTCCCGGACCCATGTGCGGGGCAAGGTTGAGGGCATCCGGGCGCGGGCCGAGGAGGTGCCGCCGCAGGAGCGCCTGGAGAGCCGCATGCGGGCGCAGCGGCACTACCAGTGGGGCCTCCGCTACGCCGTCGCCGGCACCGGCCCGTTCGTCATTGTTATGTTCGGGCGATCCGGGACCGGCAAGAGTACGCAGGCCTCCGCCCTGGCCGAGGCGCTCGGCTGGGCGCACCTCGCCTCCGACCGGATCCGCAAAACCCTCGCGGGCGTGCCTCTCCACCAGCGCACCGACGCCGCCGAGCGCACCGACCTCTACAGCGACCGGATGAGCGACCGCACCTACCGGACCTTACAGCGTCGCGCCGTGGAGCGCGGACGGAACCTCCAGGGCACCGTCCTGGACGCCACCTACAGCGACCCCGACCGGCGCGACACGCTGCGCACCGCCCTGCGTTCCGCCGACATCCCGTACGCGTTCGTTGAACTCACCGCCCCCGACGACGTGCTCCGCGAGCGCCTCGCCACGCGCGACGCCGCGTCGGCCACCGCCTCCGACGCCCGGGCCGACGACTTCGAGATGCTAAACGACCGCTACCAGGTCCCCACGGCCCTCGAAGATCCATTCCACGTCCGCGTCAGCGCGGCCGACGCCCCGGCGGACACCACACTGAACATCCTGAAGGCCCTGATCCGCCTGAACGGCTGAGCCGTGCTCTCGCCGAACCGACAACGGGGCGACCGCCTCTGGGGCCTCCGGCTGACATCGGGAGAGGAGTAGCGGCTTCGAAACGCTCTGATACGTGTAGAGGTATCGAAAGCAAAACTTCTGATATGCGAAAGGGAGCGGTATAAGATGCTTCGTATATTGTCCTATGCGGGCTCCCCCGTATGTCATTCTCCGACCTCGGAATCCCATCGGAGCAAACCAGTTGGAGGAACGTCCGTCTTATCCTATACGGTTGCCGTCGTGTAATTACAGGTTATGCTGCGCGGCAACATCTGCGATTAGCGACAGTTCAGAGACGTTATGCCAATTGCGAAAACCAAACAAGATGTTTTGGGGTGTTTCCGACGCCACCGAGACGATCTACGTCGGTTCGGGGTGGAGCGGATTGGTCTGTTCGGATCGTTTCAGCGAGACGAGTCCGATGCCGAGAGTGACGTGGATCTTCTGATCGAATTTGCTTCGGGAGAAAAGTCGTTCGACAACTTTATGGCGCTTTCCTTTCTTTTGGAAGATAAGCTGGAGCGCTCCGTCGAATTAGTAACGCGGGAGGCGCTTAGCCCTCATATCGGTCCCCACATTCTGCAAACCGTCGAGTATGTCGAGATCGGAGACTGAATATCTTCGGCACATCCGAGATGAAGCCCGCTATCTGGTGGAGGCCGGCCGCGAGCACAGCTGGGAAGACTTCTCCGACGACGAGACGCTGAAGCGGGCATTTGTGCGTAGCATTGAGGTGATCGGGGAGGCTACAAAGAATCTATTAACCGAATTTCGAGAGCGGCATCCGGACATCCAGTGGCGAGCGATGGCGGGGATGCGTGACCAACTCATCCACGGGTATTTCGGGGTGGATTACGAGATCGTGTGGGAGGTGGCAACCGAGAAGGCTCCGAAATTGAGAGAGGCAGTCAACAGAATTCTTGAAGAACAGGATGCAGCATAACCCTGCGCTAGAGCTGACGGAGGGCTGATGCCGTCAGCGATCGAAGTATGCTGGGCGAGTTCGACGTTGCTGAACGAGAGTGACGATCCCGGAGCATCGAAACTCTGGCTGGTGTTTTCATTTCCGTCAGGCTGAGTCCTATTCGGCGTTTTCCCGCCCTTCGCACCTCAGCTTTCACGTCACGAAGCTCCAGGAGCATTTTTGCCACTGGCCTGTTATAATTGCTCCTGTATAGGCACCGACGTCTCCAAGATATGGACTGGAATAAGCGAATCACGATCAATCCCAATCAGTGTGGCGGGCGTCCCTGTATCCGTGGAATGCGAATTCGTGTCGTTGATGTACTGGATCTGCTCGCAGCTGGACGTTCTCACGAGGAGATCTCAGAAGAACTGCCGGACTTGGAAGAGAAAGACATCGAGGCATGCCTCCGCTACGCCAGTCGGCGGATTGATCATCCCGTTCTAACGGCGTGACAGAGATCTGGATTGATGCACAGCTGTCTCCGGCACTGGCGGTTTGGATTAACCGCAACTACGAAGGTATCGAGGCGAAATCCGTGCGTGCGATTGGGCTTCGGGATGCTGACGACCAGGAGATTTATCAAGCAGCGCGGGAGGCGGAGGTCGTGATGATGAGCAAGGATATTGGTCCCGAAACCGTAAAGCCGCTCTCACCCCGGCACCAGTCTACCGATACGTGAATAAGTTTCTAAAGACCGTTCTTTGCTTGTAGCTGTACACGGTCCCGGGAATCTAGGATTCCCAGGATCTCGAATCTCCAGCAATCTGGGATTCCCGAGCTGAAGCAGAAAACAGTTTACGTACTTTCTCACGGATCGGTAACATCCCCCCTGGTACGAATATCAGGGGCAGCTCATCATGCCGTCGCCAGATCGAGCGCGGCGTCGCTGGAGACGACCTGCACGCCGGCGTCGTTCATCTCGTCCCACGCCGCGGCCAGCGACCCGTCCTGGTCGATCCCACGCGTGGCGTCCTCGACGACGTACACGTCGAAGCCCTCCTTGCGCCCGTCCACGGCCGACCACTTCACGCAGAAGTCGGCAGCGAGGCCGCAAAGGTAGAGCGTGTCGATGTCGCGCTCGCGGAGATAGCCTGCCAGCCCCGTCGGCGTCTCGCCGTCGTTCTCATAGAAGGCCGAGTACGAGTCAATCTCGGGCCGAAAGCCCTTGCGGATGATGAGTTCGGCCTGCGTGGTGTCGAGGTCCGGGTGGAGCTCCGCCCCCTCCGTCCCCTGCACGCAGTGATCCGGCCACAGCACCTGCTCGCCGTAGTCCACCTCGATCACGCCGTAGGGATCGTGCGACGGGTGACTCGACGCAAACGACTGATGGCCCTCCGGATGCCAGTCCTGCGTCTGGAGGACGTGGTCGAACTGCTCGGCGAGGTCATTCACGAGCGGAACGATCGCATCCCCCTCCGGCACTTCGAGGGCCCCGCCCGGGCAGAAGTCGTTCTGAAGGTCCACAATCAGAAGCACGTCCATGACGACTCGGGAGTGGGTTGGTGAGACGATTCGAGCAGGCAGGTCAACAGTCCTTTCAGGGGATCAAGTACGCCGGGACGGGAGGGGTTGTTTGGACGAATGCAGAAAGGTAGGCCTGGAAATCTGTGTGCCTTTTCGAGATAAATCGCAGGACCGGATTTTCTGTACAGTTTGTTTCCGGTTGGCATTGGAGAGACGAGCGTAGCGACTCATGAAATAAATCGGCGTCTCGAAGAGCTGTGAGAGAGGGAATCTCAGATTCCCAGAAACAGCCGAAATTCGCCTTGTTCGAGCGCTCCGACGAACGGTCGGAGCGGGAGTTTGACGAGTTTCAGGAGCCCGAAGGGTCATCCCACGTGGCCGCGATCTTTTTTCGTGCATCCGCGACAGCCGTCGGGATGCACACTCAATCTCGAAAACGGCGAGGCCCCCGAGAGTACCAGTGTACTGCGGTTAATCTCATAATCCCACGAGGATTCCCAGGATCTTGCCGGACGGGTCCGGCTGATCTCCTTCCCCGAACGGAGAATATTGTTTATCTGCCCGTGCACGGATCAGTACATCCCAAATCCGGCAGGTTCATTCCGGCTTGCGAATCGGCCTTGTAGCGCCGTTGGACTCCAACACGTACACTCCCATACGCACATATTGGGCACGACCGATAGAAACGGAGCAATGGAGCCCCCTCCTCTGAAAATAGCTGAGCATACAACCCCCCAACAGTCACTCGTCGCTCCTTTTCCACGGCGGGTCCTCGTCGTTGAGAAAGGCATCGATGCCAGCCTTACAGTCGTCGGTCCCCCGGGCGAATGCATTCATCTGCACGGCGTAGTCGAGCGCTTCCTCGAGCCCCATTCCCGGCACCTGCGCCATCATCCGCTTCGTAAGGGCCACCGCCGACGCACTCGTCTCCGTCGCCATCTCTTCGGCCAACGCCGCCCCCTCCTCGGCCAACGCCGCCGGCACCACCGTCCGCGTCACGAGACCCATCTCGGCGGCCTCCTCAGCCTCCACGGACCGCCCCCGTAATAACAGGTCCCGCGCGGCGGCCTCCCCCAGCTTGCGCCGCACGAACACCATCACGATCGCCGGCACAAAGCCGATGCGCACCTCACTGAAGCCGAGCGTCGCGTCCTCGGCCACCAGCGAAAAATCGCACGCCGCCGCCAGCCCGCACCCGCCCCCAATGGCCGCGCCATTGACCTCGGCGATGACAGGAAGCGGATGCTGATAAATCTGCCGAAAGAGCTCCGCGAGGTGCCGGGAGTCCTCCCGGTTCTCCATCGGACGCGCCGCCTGTAGCTCCCGCAGCGACGCGAGATCCGCCCCCGCCGAAAACACCGATCCGTTTCCCGTCAGTCGCACCACCCGCACGGCCTTCGTCTCCGCAGCCTCGGTCAAGGCCTCCTTGAGGGCCGTCACGAGGGCCGCGTTCAGGGCATTCCGCGTGTCCGGTCGATTCAGCCGCAGCGTCCGCACGCGACCATCCGTCTCTGTGTCTAAGAGCTGCGTCATGATGGATAATGCAATAACGGAATTACATACACGAACGAGCACGGGGACAGAGAGACACTACAAAACATCCTCGGCCAGGTAGAAGCGGTAGAGGGGCCAAAGGGCAAACACCAGATCGAGCGCGCGATCAACGAGCTCCGGCCCAAGGGCCAGCGTCTCGTCTCGGGAGATGTAGTGCCGCACATAAATTCCCTCTGCCCTCTCCACGGAGTCGGGGAGATCGTCGAGCGGATTCTCAACGACCACCTGCGTTTCGCGGTCACCGGAGCCGCGGTGCGTGTAGAAGCGCCAGTTCTCGTCGTCCAGAAGCCGGTTGACGTGATCGAGGTACGTAGCCGGCGCCGCAAAAATGCGCTCCTTCGCCTGCTTCAGCAAGTCTGTAGCGTAGGCGCCCACGTACAGTCCCACCGCAAAGCCGTCCGGCGACACGCGGTGCGTGATCTGCACGTCCTCAAGGCGTCGGGTGTGGGGCCGATAGAATGACATCCAGAGATGGTCGTGACAGCCCCCGGCCCCGAAGTCGTTTTTCAGAAGCCGACTGAACACATGCGTTTCCGTTTCGAACTCCAGACGGTTCGGCAGCACCCAGTTCACCACCAGGTCGTCCCGGTACCGCCGAAACGGATCTCTGAGGTGGTTGGTCACCCCGGGTTTTTCCTTTTTGTACTGGTCGATGTGCGGCTCGGCCCGCAGCCGGTCGAGCATCTCGAACACGGCGGACGACCATCCCTCAAACGAACAATCCAGAGCATCCGGACGATGCATCTCGTCGACCGGTAGCGTTGGCGGCGCTACAGCAGTCGGCTCACGGTCATCAAGCATGACGATTGGGGCATTCGAAAGAAAACCGCGTCCGTCAGCAACGGCCCACCTGCGACAACACAGCGCCCATCTTGGTCTCCGCGGCCCGCAGGAGGACGCTTAGAGCACAGCGGTACTGCCTCCATACGTCCGCTCATTCCGGGCAGATGAATCGCCCACGGCAAAATCGCCACCTACGTCCCCGAGCGCCTGCCGACCTGGGATCGCCCTCTCCACCGACGGTCGCATCAGTCATCAAGGGTCTGCTCGCCCTGCAGGAACCGCTCGGCGGCCTCCACAAGCGGCACACTGCCGATGTAAAGCGGCACACGCTGGTGCAGGTCCGTCGGTTGGACGTCCATCACGCGCTTATACCCCGTCGAGGCGCTGCCCCCGGCCTGCTCTACGAGAAAGGCCATCGGGTTGCACTCATACATGAGCCGCAACTTGCCCTCCGGGTAGTTGTCCGTGGCCGGGTAGACGTACAGCCCCCCCCCGAGCAGAGTTCGGTGGAAGTCCGAGACGAACGACCCGATGTATCGCGCCCGAATTCGATCGCCCGTCTCCGGATCCGTGCGCTTCATCCACGTCAGGAAGTCCCGCAACTCCGGCGAAAAGTCTTCAATGTCGGCCTCATTGACTGAGTAGGTCGACCCGTGATCCGGAATGGTCAGGTCCGGCCGCGTGAGCAGAAACTCCCCAATGGACGGGTCCAGGGTGAAGCCGTTCACACCGTGGCCGGTCGTAAATACGAACATCGTGGAGGACCCGTATGCCACGTAGCCCGCCGCTACCTGCTCCGCCCCCGGCTGCAGGGCCACATCGAGCACATCGTCTTCGTTGCCAGTCCAGTCCTCCGGCAGCAGGTACACGCTGAAGATGGTGCCGACGGACGCATTTATATCTGTATTCGACGAGCCGTCCAGGGGGTCAAAAAATACAGCGTACTGCCCATGCGACTCCTGATTCGAATTCATCGAGATCGTCTCGGCCTGCTCCTCCGATCCAATCAGGCAACACTCCCCGCCCTTCCGGAGCGCCCGCACGAGCTCGCGGTCGGCAATCTCATCCAGCTTCTTCTGGTGCTCATCCTGCACGTTCACCGTGCCCGACTCCCCGAGCACATCGAGGATGCCGGCCTGGCAGATGTTTCGGTTGATGATTTTGGCCGCGACGCTCAGGTCGCGAAGCAGCCGCGAGAAGGCCGCAGCCGAGTGCGGAAACTGGTTCTGCCGGTCAATGATGAATTGCTCGAGCGTCATAAATTGCTCGAGTTCCCCCGACACGTCCGGAATTCCCGAAGAGAGCGATGTGGACATAATGAACGGTGCGTTCGCAAGTCGGACAAATGTGAGTTGTGGGGTCCTCCGGTGTCCAGAGCGAGGACGGTGAGAACCTGTTTTGCGAGCGGGTGCGTCGCCGAGACACAGTGGGCGAAGGGCCATGGAGTGCCCAAATGAGCCTTGTATACCGAAAGCTTTCGGTACAATCTCCAGCGAAGAAGTAGTCTTGGGCTGCGCCCTGAGCGAGGAGATCCCAGATCTCCAGCGAAGAAGTCCTCCTGGAGTGGCAGTAAACGTCTCGCCAAACAGGTTCTGAGCACTCTAGACAGTTTTTCCCCGTATCGGACGACGGCAGTACAACATAGAAAACCAGCGATCCGACTTTAAACCCGGGGCTTACTGGTACGTGAATGGGTTCTTAATGCAGCTTCAACTGGTCCGTTGTGCAATCGAGCTCTGGACGGACCTCGTCCGTCCATCCCTCAAGCTGGAGCTTGGAGCAATAGCAGACTGCTTTCCCCAAAAGATCGTTTGAAGCTGCATTAAAGACGATTCCGACCAGTAGCGGACCACGGTCTAGGAGATCTGAGATCTCCATCCCCGTGGGAGAGAATAAAGTTTACCTACCCGTGCACGGATCAGTAGTCCCAATCGGGCGGGACGTGCTTCGTCGACGGGGGCGCCCAATCCTCCCGCTTCGGCGAACGGGTCATGAGTCGTTTCACCATCTGACTGGGCTGCTTGTCGTCGAACAGGACCGAGTACACCGCCTCGGTGATCGGCATCTCCACGTTGTGTTTCTGGGCAAGATTGTAAAGCGAGCGCGTGGTCTGCACGCCCTCCCCGATTGTGTCGGCGTCGTCGAGAATCTGGTCGGTGGGACGCCCCCGGGCGACCTGCTCGCCCACCTGCCGCGCAGGACTCCTCGCACTCATGCAGGTCACCACGAGGTCGCCAATTCCCGCGAGTCCCGAGAACGTCCGGGCGTCCGCCCCCAGCGCCCGCCCTAGACGCCGCACCTCGGCCAGGCCGCGCGTGACGAGGGCCGCCTTCGCGTTTTCGCCGTATCCGCCCCCGTCGATGATCCCGGCGGCAATGGCGAGGACGAACCGGGCTGTGCCGCCGAGTTCCACACCGCGGAGGTCCGCATTCAGATACACACGGAGGCGTTCCGTCATGAACCGGCGCTGGATACGGCGGGCGGCGTCCTCGCTGTGGGCCGCGGCCACGACGGTCGTTGGCCGCCCTTCCGCCACGTCCTCGGCGTGACTGGGTCCGCACAGAACCCCGATCCGGTCGGGGGACAGGGCGTCGAGCGTGCCCCCCAGCACCTGAGAGGTCGTGAGCATCGTGTCGGCCTCGATGCCCTTCGATAGCGCCACCGCCGTCACGTCGTCGTGGACGTGCGGGCGAAGCGCCTCCGCACACGCCCGCACCGCCGGAATCGGAACGGCGATGCCCCACACGTCCGCACTCGTCGCCGCCCGAACCAGATCCGTCGTGACCTCCACCGACGAGGGATGGAGCAGCTCCGGGAGCGACGGGGCCGACCGGGGCGCCTTCGGCGTCGCCCAACCCGACCGGCGGGTCCATAGTGTAACGTCCCGTCCCGCAGAGGCAAGGTGAACAGAGAGCGCCGTTCCCCAGCGCCCGGCTCCAAAGAATGCGATCGACGACATAAGCGGTCGGATGTAGGTGTAGAACTCGGCGTCTAAACGGCGATCAACCGTAGTATGAATGTTCGTCCATCATGCCCCGGTGCCGCCGTTGGAACCGCTCCCAACTCGAAACGAGACAGCAAGTACCGTCCTGCGTTGTCCAGGTATAGCCGCTCGTCCGACCGGCCGCCCTCCCAGCTTTCGAGGGATCGCAGAGGCCCCGTCAAGCAGACCTCGATTCCGCCCGGTTGCTACGTGACCTCAAGCTGATACTGCTTCGGCGTGAGGCCCTCATGCTCCTTGAACATGTCGATGAAGTGGCTCGTGCTGCTGAACCCGAGGGCGTGACTCACATTGGTGACCGTGTTTTCGGGATCTTCCAGCAACTCCCGAGCACGAACCACCCGCTCTCGGGTGATGTACTCCAGTGGAGACATGTCGAACTCCTTACTGAAGTGCCGATAGAAGCTGGATTTGCTCATGCACGCCTCCTCCACCAATTCGTCGATCGAAATGTGCCGGTCGAGGTTATTCTGGATATACTGCACCGCCGCCGCAAGACCGCCGGTGGACGTGTGCCGGGAGAAGTCCCCGACCAGCAGCGGTCGGGAGCGCGTCTGAAGCAATTGGATCATCAGCTCTCGAGCATTCAGATCCACCAGTCGGTCCCGGTTTGGAGGATTTTCCCGAATCAGGTACGTAATCATCTCCAGCACACGGTAAATGCCCTCCCGGCTCTCCAGTCGACAATACTTCTGCTCCTCCATCCGCCAGCGGCGGGAGGCAGACGCCTCGATCGACACCTCGCTAATGTTCTCGAGAACACCGCGGATTCGATTCTGATTGACCTTCACGTTCACCCACTTGGCGGGCGTCGTGCGGACCTCGGGAAACTCCACGTCGATGGACTGAAAGGGGGGCACCACAAGCGACTCTCCGGGATAGAGCACAAATGGCTCCTCCCCGTCAATGTGGACCAGCTTCTTGCCCTGCACCATTCCGTAGTAGAAAAGGTGGGGCGACCGCAGAGAGATCTGGTCGACCGACTGGCGCACATCGTACAACGAAAGCTGGGCGTCGTTGCCGGCAATTCCCCTCCGGTTTTCAATCAGGGCCGTCGGGGCATCTCTTCGAAGACTCGGGCTCGACGTTTTCGGCATAAGGGCTCGGGAGTCGTTGGTCGCGGTGGAGAACACGTTTACGTCTCGAAGCACCCGCGTCTGAGAAAGCAGAGAACGCGCTGCTCCCAAAAGTAACATCTTGCGGGAAAGAGGCTCAACACCCGTCTCCCGATTTAAAGAAAGCCGCGGCCGAAAGACTCGCTTGCAACAAGGGCGTTCATGGAAGTCGGAACATACGTTTCAGGCTGCTACGAGGGTCTGGGTGATGGTTTGCACACTCTTCAAAAACCGCTCCCAGGGAAGGTTCACACTTTGGGAAGATGAAAGCATTTTCCTGGAAGATTAGGTTACCGATCCAAAAAAGCGCTTCCTATCATTAGATGTGGCCCTAAACCGGTCGATGAATTGAGTCGCCGTTGCCGTTCTCGGCGATGGGGACTCTTGTGGGAGTTGCCGGGAGTTGGCGGTCTAAGCGCTTTCGACCGGGTCGACGACCGAAGTGTCCCCCCTTCTGTCCGGGGATTACGTTCCCGAATCTGCTCCAACGCTACGTCTCATGCGGTTCGTACTTGCTCTCGATCAAGGTACCACGAGTTCTCGGGCCATCCTCTTCGACAAGAGCGGACAAATTCAGTCCGTCGCGCAAAAGGAGTTTGAACAGATTTACCCCAATCCGGGCTGGGTCGAGCACAACCCCGACGAGATTTGGTCCACCCAGATCGGAACGGCGTCGGAAGCCCTTGGTCGAGCCGGGGTGAGCGCGTCGGACGTGGCGGCCGTCGGCATCACAAATCAGCGGGAGACGACGATCATTTGGGATCGCGAGACCGGCGAGCCCATCCATAACGCCATCGTGTGGCAGGATCGCCGCACGTCCGGCATCTGTGATCGTCTCAAAGACCAGGGGCATCTGGATCTGTTTCAGGAGAAGACCGGGCTGATCCTCGACGCCTACTTCTCCGGAACCAAGATCAAGTGGCTGCTCGACAATGTGGACGGCGCCCGCAAGCGCGCTGAAAACGGAGAACTCGCCTTCGGCACCGTGGACAGTTGGCTGGTCTGGAACCTGACGGGCGGCAGCCGACACGTCACCGACGCCACAAACGCTTCTCGCACCCTCCTCTACAACATCCACGAGGGCGAGTGGGACGACGAACTGCTCGACATTCTCGACGTCCCTCGCCCCTTGCTTCCGGAGGTGGAAGACAGTAGCGCCGTCTACGGAGAGACGAAGGTGGATGCCTTCGGAACGTCGGTCCCCATCGGGGGCATTGCCGGCGACCAGCAGGCTGCTCTCTTCGGCCAGATGTGCACCAGTCCCGGCCTCGGCAAAAATACCTACGGAACGGGGGCCTTTATGGTGCAGAACACTGGCCAGGAGGCCGTCACGTCCGAAAACAACCTGCTGACGACGATCGGATACCAGTTGGACGACACCACCTATTACGCCCTGGAGGGCTCGATTTTCGTGGCGGGGGCCGTGGTCCAGTGGCTGCGGGACGAGCTTCAGATCATCCGCGACGCGCCGGAGGTCGAAAAGCTGGCCCGCAAGGTTGACGACAACGGCGGCGCCTACTTCGTCCCCGCCTTCACTGGCCTGGGAGCGCCCCACTGGGACCAGTACGCCCGGGGCACAATCGTGGGCCTCACCCGCGGGGTGAACCGAAATCACCTGGCGCGCGCCGCTATCGAGGGCATGGCCTACCAGGTGGCCGACGTGATCGACGCGATGGAGGCGGACTCCGGCATCAAGACCCGCGAGTTGCGGGCCGACGGCGGGGCCGCCGCCAACGACCTTCTCTTGCAATTTCAGTCCGACATCCTGGACGTTCCCGTCATCCGCCCCGAAACCTTGGAGACGACGGCCCTCGGGGCCGCCTACCTCGCCGGCCTGGCCGTAGGCTTCTGGGAAAGCCAGTCGGAGATCAAAGATCAGTGGGAGCTGGACAAGCGCTTCACCCCGTCGATGTCCCCCGATCGCGTCGAGACGCTCCGAACCGGCTGGTCGAAAGCCGTGGAGCGTGCCCGAGCATGGGAATTCCCCGACGATAGCGAGTCATCGCAGACGACTGCCGGGGAGAATGGCACCACCGAGGAGACTGCCGCTTCCCCCTCCTAGTCGCCCTCGACCTGGGAGCCTGTGTAGCCAGTAATCCCCCCTCACACGTGGTGCCGGAACGGGGTGGGTCCCTTTCCTCGGTGGATTGAAAGGGAACCACTTCGGCCGTTCCGCCGCCGCGGGATCAGTCTACAGAACTTCGAACACTACTTCTTATGGGTATTCGTGTCGAAAACCTACACAAGTCGTATGGGCCCGACAAGGTTCTCAACGGGCTGGACCTGGACATCCCGGACCGGAGCTTCTTCAGTGTTGTGGCTCCAACCGGCGCCGGGAAAACGACATTGCTTCGCATCCTAGTCGGCATCGAGTCGCTGGACAAAGGAACCGTCTACTACGACGGTGAAGACGTGGCCGACCGCTCGGTGCAGGAGCGCAGCGTCGGAATGGTCTATCAGGAGTTCGTCAACTACCCGTCGCTGACGGTCTTCGAGAACCTTGCTTCTCCCCTGCGGGCCAGCACCGACCTGAGCGAGGAAGAGATCCGTCAGCAGGTCCACGAGACGGCGGAGATGCTCAGCATCGAACACCGCCTCGACAACCTCCCCGAGGAGGTAAGCGGCGGCGAGGCGCAGCGGACGGCCATATCCCGGGCGCTCATCAACGAGCCCGACTACCTGTTCATGGACGAGCCGCTGGCCAACCTCGACTATAAGCTCCGAGAGGAGCTGCGCAGCGAGTTCGAGCGGCTCTTTCAGGAGCTGGAGACGACGGTCATCTACGCGACTCCCATCTCGGGCGATGCGCTCTCGATGTCCACCCACATCGGGTATCTGTACGACGGCGAAATCCTGGAAGACAAGCCGAAGGATGAAATTTACTACCGTCCGGAAACCCTCCCGGTGGCCGAATACCTGGGCGAGCCTCCTATGAACATGCTCCCGGTCACTGTTGTCGAGGAGCAATTCGAGCCCTATTTTGAGTTCAAAGATGGGACTCGCATCTGGGCCGAGGGCTTCGACCTCGAAGAAGGCAAGACGTACGAACTCGGGTTTCGGCCTCAGGACATGAAGCTCGACGGAGAAGATGGAGAGGGAGAACGTACCATCCATCCCGATCTCGCCTTCGTCGAAACCGTCGGGTCCACCAGCACCCTGCACCTGGAGTTTCAGGGCGAAGAGATTTATGCCCTGAGCGGGGAGCCGGTCCATCTGGACACGGACACGACGCTGTCCTACACCCTGGATCCGGAGAAGCTGTACGTCTACGATCCCGATTCCGAACACCTCCTCGCCACCGGCGACAAGATTCCTTCTTTCTCATAGATCGATCTCGTTAGATGGCTGAAATTGACGTTCGCGACATACGACATGTCTATGAAAAGGGCACAGAGAATGAGACGGTTGCCATCAAGCGCGTGAACCTCACGCTGGAAGACGGAACCGCCAATGCGCTTCTGGGTCCCTCCGGCTGCGGAAAAACGACGCTTCTCCAGATCATTTCGGGCCTTCTGACTCCCACGGACGGGCAGATTTTGATCGACGGAGAGGACGTAACGGATCAGTCTCCCGCCGAACGGGACGTGGCCCAGGTGTTTCAGTTTCCGGTAATCTACGACTCGATGTCGGTCTACGGAAACCTGGCGTTCCCGCTTCGAAACAGTGGCGTCCCGGAAGACGAAATCCGCGATCGTGTTCACTATGTGGCCGATCTGCTGGATCTGGAGGACATTTTACAGGACAGCCCCGCCGGCCTGGGCCCGGAGATGAACCAGCTCATCGCGCTCGGCCGCGGCATCATCCGGGAAGAGACGTCCGCCATTCTCTTCGACGAGCCGATGACGGACGTCGAGCCGTACCGGAAGCTGACCATCCGTCGCCGCGTAAAGGAAGCCCAGCGCGAGTTCGGCATTACCGCCCTGTACGTCACCCACGACCAGCACGAGGCCCTGACCTTCGCCGACAAAGTGGCGATTATGGACGTGGGCGAACTCGTGCAGTACGACACCGGGCAAAACCTCTACGAAAACCCGACCAACACCTTCATCGGTCACTTTATCGGCAGCCCGGGGATGAACCTCTTTGACTGTGGGGTCGGAGAAAGCAACGGCGTTCCGTACGCCGAGCTCGGCGGACATAGCATCACAGTCGCCGAAAAGCTGCACTCGAGGATCGATCCCAGCTGGACCGACTGTCAACTCGGCATCCGACCCAACTCCGTGGAGGTAGCCTTCGAGGAACCGGCGGACACCTCCGAGTACGTTCCCGCCAGTGTGAATCAGGTAGAGCTACACAGTGGCTTCCAGATCGCGACCGCTGTTCTCGAGGGCTCCGACGTTGAGGTCAAGGCCCGCGTGGCCCATGACGACCCCGTCGACGACGGCGATTTCGTCTGGCTGAAGTTCCCCGGCGAAGATGTCCGTCTGTTCCACAAACAGGAATCCCTTGAGGCCGCCTAAACGCTCCGTTCCGCGTCGGCCTTCGTCCGTGTATTCTATTAGGAGTTCGTCCTGACCTACGATGAAACAACGACCCTGGTTATTTCTGGCACCGGCACTAATCCTGGTATCGATCAGTGCCTTCATCCCGCTGATTACCGTCATGAACTATTCGCAGCTCTCCCTCCTCCCCGGCTCAGCCCCGTACTTCATCGGGCTGGAGAACTTTCAGGCCATTCTCCGGGACCCCGCCTTCACCGGCGCGCTGGCCCGCCAGTTTCTCTTCAGCATTCTCGTCCTGATTACGGAGATCCCGCTGGGGCTCGGGCTGGCGCTCTGTATGCCGAATGAGGGTGTGGGCGTCGGCGTCAGCCTCGTGCTGCTCGGCATCCCGCTTCTCATTCCCTGGAACGTCGTCGGCATCATCTGGCGCGTGTTCACGCGCTCGGACATCGGCGTCGTGCCCGAAGTCTTTTCTTGGATGGGCATGAATTACAACATCAGCCAGTTTACCGCCGACGCCTGGTGGACCGTCCTCGTCATGGACATCTGGCACTGGACGCCCCTGGTGATCCTGATCTGCTTCGCCGGCATTCAGGCCATCCCGCAGGAGTACTACATGGCCGCGAAGATTGACCGGGCTTCTCCCTGGAAGACATTCCGGTACGTGACGCTTCCGAATCTCCGGGGCGTCCTCATCATCGCCGTGCTTCTGCGGCTGATGGACTCCTTCAAGATCTACGCCGAGCCGTTTGTGCTCACCGGCGGCGGTCCGGGAAGCTCGACGACCTTCCTGAGCACGTATACGTCCCGAATGGCCATCGGAGGATTCCAAATGGGTCGCGGCGCCGCAACGTCGCTGATCTACATGTTTGTCGTGATCCTCCTGTCGTTCGTGATCTACATAATTATGCTGAATCTTGGACAAGGCGCAGGTGAAGAATAATGAAACGACAGTATTATCTGGTCCTGTTTTTGGTGATCCTCGCGATCCCCATCTACTGGATGCTCAACATGTCGTTCAAGAACAACGCTGAGATCATCCAGAGACTGACCTTTTACCCGCACAACTTCACGTTCGAAAACTACAAGGAGATCATTACCTCCGAGTTTTGGCGGAGTGGGTACATCAACTCGATCTCCATGTCGATCATGAACGTGGTATTCGTAGTCATCGCAGCGGTGCCGGCGTCCTACGCTTTTTCCCGATGGGACTTCCGGGGGGACAAGCACCTGTTCTTCTGGTTCCTGACGAACCGGATGGCACCGCCGGCTGCCTTCATGGTGCCGTTCTTCATCCTCTACTCCAACCTCAACCTCATCGACACCTACTGGGCGGTGGCCCTGGCCCACTGCCTCTTCAATCTCCCGCTCGCCATCTGGATTCTCGAGGGATTTGTCTCGGGCATTCCGAAGGAGATTGACGAAATGGCCTTCATTGACGGGCACAGCTTCGTGAGCTTCTTCTGGAAGATCTTCCTTCCGCTCATTGCTCCGGGACTGGGCGTGGCGGCATTCTTCGCCTTTATGTTCTCCTGGGTGGAGCTGCTCCTGGCCCGCACGCTTACCAACGAGGCCGCCCAGCCCATTACGGTGACGCTGACGCGGAGTCTCGGTGCCGGTGGGTGGGACTGGGGCGTGCTCGCGGCCGCTGGGGTCCTGTGTATGGTCCCCGGTGCCATTATCGTCTTCCTCGTGCGCGACTTGCTCGCAACGGGCTTCTCGATGGGTCGCGTGTAGACACTGCGCCCCTCTTGCGTCCCTTTCTTCGCTGCGTCCGAGTCCCTCAACGGAGACGGGTCCCCGTATGGTCGGGGACTCCGGCTCCGTTTGCGGGTGTCGGGCCCTAATGCAGCTTCAACTGGTCCGTTGTGCAATCGAGATACCTCAAGCTGGAGCTTGGAGCAATAGCAAACTGCTTTCCCCAAAAGATCGCTTGAAGCTGCACTAAGTGCATGCGTTTCTCCGCAACGACCTTTCTTCTGATATGCTGACTTCCCTGCCTCCCGATTGGATGCGGTGGACAATTCCCACCGTCATCTTTGTTTCTTCCATTCTTACCATGCTCGCGACCCTCACGGTCTGGGATATGAAAGACCCCGGATGGGCCCGCGAGGGAACGGTGCTTCCGATTGAGACCACTCGGGGCGACCGCGTCTTCATGAGCCTGTTGCTCATGGGCGTCTTCTTCTGCTTCTGGTTGTACGTTGTGGGATATACCCTCACCTGGATCATCCTGCTGTTCGGCGCTACCATCTCGGTGGTCGTCATCCGTACTTTTTAGATTGAGGATACAGGGGTCTGCTCGCCCGTCTCCCGAATGCTCCCACCTTCTTCTGCTCAGTGTACCGTTGGAAGCGCCCGAGTGGACCGGTCTCCCCCAAACCGGCCGCGCCTCGGGATCACTCGCCCGGTCTTCGTTGCTCGGGCAAGGCCCACCCAGGGCACCCCGGTCCCCGACGCGGGCCGTTGATGCTCCTCTCTTCCACACCATCAGACTGAGTGTCCGAGTGCCGAAACGGTGCACGGAACGGATTTTGTGAAGGTTTCTTCAATGTAGCGCCCTGGGTCCTCCCACTCATCCGCTCTCGTTTATCCCGGTTTCTTGAACGATTTTTGTGACGGTTTCTCCCCCGCACACTCTCGCGCTCTGCGCTGTGTGTTCGGGTTGAGACACGCCCCTCTTTTCTCCGGGACAGCCTCGCGGATCCGACAGAGCCGCTTTGATTTGCCCCATTAGTTTTCCCCCAATTACCCTCTCTCCCCATGCAAACGTCTCCGATCGACTCTTCGCGGCCCGTGTTCGTCACGGTGGTCGTCGCGCTCCTCACTGCCGGAATGGGAATCGTTCCTCCGGCCCACGGCCAGGACGACGGTCCCGGAATCACGAATACTGTGTCCGGCCTTCATGTCGCCGATCTCGACTCGGACGACGCTCCGGACGTGGTGGCCGCATCCCCGAAGGCAAGCGAGATTGCCTGGTACCAAAACGGAGATCCGCGGGGCCAATTCTCCAATCGCTCCGTCATCACTACCAACGTCCGCCTTCTGAAGTCCGTGACCGCAGCTGACCTCAACCAGGACGGCGGTACCGACGTGGTCTCCGCCTCCAGCCTCGACAACAAGGTGAGCTGGTACGAAAACACCGACGGCTATGGGAGCTTCTCGGATCAGAAGGTGATGGCGGACGAGGCCGGCAGCCCGTACGCCGCCCACGCGGACCAGTTGGATAGCGATGGCGGTCTGGACGTCGCGTTTGCCTCCAACGGCGCCGGCGTCGTCTCCTGGTGCCGCAATCAAGACGGGGCCTTCAGTGGTAAGAACAAAATTTCGTCCGCAGTGGCTGGCGCCCGCTCGGTTCATGCCGCCGATCTGGGTGGGGACGGAACCCTCGATATCCTCTCGGCGTCCAGCTCTTTCGGTGGCACCAACAAGATTGCGTGGTACCGGAGTTCGGGAGACGGCTTCGCAAGCCAGAACATCATTTCTCAAAAGGTGAAAGGGGCTCAGGCCGTCATCGGCGTGGATCTTGACCAGGACGACGACCCCGACGTGGTGTCCGCCTCCTCCGGCGACGGCAAGATTGCCTGGTACGAGAACACGGACGGCTACGGCACCTTCTCCGGCCAAAAGGTCGTCACGGATCAGATGGACGGGGCCCAGACGGTCTCGGCCGCCGACATTGATGGGGACGGCGACCTCGATCTCGTCGCGGCGTCCAATAAAAACGGGAAAGTCGCTTGGTTCGAAAACCTCGACGGCAACAAAAAATTCTCTAGCGTCAAGGTGATTGCGGACAAGGAGAATTACAAGGCGGCCTACGTGGCGGACATCGATGTGGACGGCGATCCTGACATTGCCTTCATCTCGGAAAGCAAGAGCCGCGTGGCGTGGCTCAGTAACAAGATCGACGAGGGGAAGGGCTGGTCGAATCCGAAGATCATCGGTCCGAAAAATTGACCCACTCCCCCGGACAGGGAATCTCTGTGGGATTATAAGATTAACCGCAGTACACTGGTGCTCCCTTGGGACCTCGCCGTTTTCGAGATTGGACGTGCATCCCGACGGCTGTCGCGGATGCACAGAAAGATCAAGGCCACGCGTGACCCACAAGGGGCCCCAGTGAAGAAATCGGCTGAGATCTACCTGGGAATCTGTGTGACCTTACGAGATTAATCGCCGGACGACTGATTTTTTTCTCACGACTCGAACGGGAAAAGTGCACGCCCGACGATTCGGCCGTGCAGGCCGGCTCTTCCCTGTAGCCCTTCCCTGTAGGACTTCCCTGTAGGCTCCGGTCGCCGAACGGAGCCTCCTCCCTGTAGAGCCCTCATCCCTGTAGAGCCCTCATCCCTGTGGAGCCCTCATCCCTGCCGCCGGTCGCTCCAATCGTCTTGTTCGTTGCCGAAAGCGCCGATTCTGGAAATCTCAGATTTCCTAGTGCAGCTTCAACGGGTCCGTTGTGCAATCGAGGACTCCACCACGTGGGATGACCCTTCGGGCCCCTGAAATTCGCCAAAACTCCCGCTCCGCCCTTCGGTTGGAGCGGTCGAACACGGCGAATTTCGATCGTTTCTGGGAATCTGAGATTCCCTACCTTCAGATCTCCGAGACACCGATTTATTTCATGAGTCGCTACGCTCGTCTCTTCAGGGCCGGAAAAGACTTGTTTCCGGGCCCTGAGTGGAAACGAGGAAGTGCCTTCGGGGTGCAATACGTCGCCTGAAAACGGGCACTTCTGTGAAGGAAAACCGAGGACTTCGAGGGTACAGAATGAGCCTTGACACTGCACTACTCTCCTCCCTGCAGCGACGCCCGAGTGTCTCATATCGTTTGCGGCCAGGACGTTATTGCCTTCGCCGGAGGGGAAAATAGGGGCGCCCCGACTTTGGGAAGAAGGAAGCATTTTCCTGGAAGAATAGATTACTGAACGGAGAAAAGCGCTTTCTATACTACGGTCAGTCCGAATCGAGGAGGTCGCTGCAAGGCAAAGTTTGCTTGTGTTGTATGATTCTGTTCCCGGGAAAGCGACATCGCTTTCCCTCGTCAAGATACGGGAGCAGAAGACATACAAGCCTTCATGGCTTTGCCTCTTGCCTGATTAAGCGCTGTTCCTATGGGGCGTGCATTTGGACATTGTTCAGCGTCGCGGAGCGGGCGTCTGCTCCGTCGAACTGGAGATGTGTCCCGGGAGACGAAGGCCCCGGTCGTGGGATCCACGTCCAAGGCACGAGAGGGGACGCCCCCCTCCCCTGTCTTCCGGACTGCCCCAACGCACGGCCGGAGAGCAGGCCGGGTGATCCCCCTCGATCGAACTCGATAACTTTTCTCATTACCCCAAAGAGGTTACTTATGGATACAGACAATACGCGCACAACGTCACGGTCGATGGTGGCGCTTGTGATGCTATGTGTCGCGGCAATTGGGCTCGCGCCCTTTGCCACCGTCGAGGCCCAAGACTGGCCCGATGAACCCAATTATCCGGATATTTCGAAGAGCGAAGCTCGCAGCTACGCTCAAGAGAAGTACGGTCCGCTGAACGACCGCCAGAAGGCGGCCGTGAAGTACGCAATGGAATTTCAGCCGTCGGTGATGACGCTGAAGGAGCAGATCGACGAGTTGATGTGGTTCGAGGAAAACGCCGAGGACCTTCGCGGCACTTCGATCTCCTCCGTCGCCGAGACCATTAAGACCCACAAGTGGGAGTCCGACGAGCTGGCCCCCGCCTTCGCCGAGATCACGGGCATCAACGTGACGCACAACATCATCGGTGAGGGAAGTCTGGTGGAGAAGCTCCAGACGCAGCTTGCCTCCGGTCGGAAAGTCTACGACGTGTACGTCAACGACGCCGACCTGATCGGCATGCACACGCGTCTCCAGAGCGCGGTGAATCTGACCGACTACATGAACGGCGAGGGAAGTGAGTTTACCAACCCGACCCTCGACATGGACGACTGGATGAACCCCGAGTTCGGCCAGAACTACGAGGGCGACCAGCTTCAGCTTCCGGACCAGCAGTTCGCGAACCTCTACTGGTTCCGTCACGACTGGTTTACCGATGAGGAGCTGTCCAGCCAGTTCGAAGAGAAGTACGGCTACGAGCTGGGTGTGCCGCGCAACTGGGCCGCCTACGAGGACATTGCCGAATTCTTTACGGAGGACGTGTCTCCGGAAGATGTCGGTGTGGACGCCAAGGAAGTGTACGGCCACATGGACTACGGCAAGAAGAGCCCGTCGCTCGGATGGCGCTTCACGGACGCCTGGCTGTCGATCGCCGGGGTCGGGGATACCGGTCTTCCGAACGGCAAGCCCGTGGACGAGTGGGGCATTCGCGTAGAGGACCAGATCCCGGTCGGCTCGACTGTGGACCGCGGTGGTGCCACCAACGGCCCGGCCGCCTACTACGCCACGCAGAAGTACATTGACTGGATGAAGGATTACGCGCCGCCCTTCGCGACGTCGATGCGCTGGTCCGAAGCCGGCCCGGTGCCGTCGCGTGGAAACATTGCGCAGCGCCCCTTCCAGTACATCACCTTCCTCTCGGCCGATCCCTTCACGAAGAAGGGCTCCGCGGTGACCGACGACGAGGGCAACCCCCTCTGGCGGATGGCGCCGACGCCCCACGGCAAGTACTGGGACGACGGCATGAAGGTCGGCTACCAGGACGCCGGTAGCTGGACCATCCCGGAGATCACCACGGGCAACAAGCGGCACGCGGCCTGGATGTGGATGCAGTTCGCCTCCTCCAAGACCGTGTCCCTCAACAAATTCAACGTGGGCAATACGCCTGTGCGTAGCTCCACGGTGAACTCCGAGTACTGGGAGGAGCACGAGGGTGAGCTTGGTGGCCTGATTACCTTCTACACCTCCCCCGTCGAGGACAAGTGGACGGACACGGGCCTCAACGTGCCCCACTACCCGCTCCTCGCCGAGCAGTGGTGGAAGCAGGTGGCCCAGGCGGTAACGGGCAGCAAGTCTGTGGAGCAGGCCATGAACGACCTGGCCAGCATCCAGAACTCGCTGATGCAGCGTCTCCGTCTCGAGAAGTACTCGCCGGAGCTGAATGAGCCGCGCTCGCGCGAGTATTGGCTCAATCAAGAAGGCGCTCCGAAGGCCGAACGGCCTGACGAGGAGCCGGTGACGAAGCCGTACGACGAGCTCATCGAGGAGTGGGAGAACTAAACTCCTCGATTTGAGCATCGAATTCCCCCGTTCCAGCAGGGCATACCTTCACAGGATGTCCTGCTGGGATTCGGGGAATTTTATTTGGCAATTGGGTATGCGCTTCGCATACCTTAATAGGGAGATGATCTGATCTGGATGTTCTGCGATCAGTTTCTTACCGGCACGAGGGGGACCTTCGATCTCCTCCCTTCTGTCGTTTGCTCTCGCACCCTTTCACGAACACACTCTTCAATCTACACGGACTTATGATTAAGTCTCTTACTAATCAGAAGCTTTACGGCCTCGTGGCCGGGCTCATGAGCCTTCTTCTCATGGCCTTCGTCGCCACGCCGGCCCAGGCGCAAATGGACGACGGCGAGCTGCCGAAGGTTGATGTCGGTGGTGCCGTCTCCTCCGACGCTCAGGCAATTATCGTTGAGGACTACGACAGCGACGGTCCTGCTGGTCAGGATGGCTACACTGAGACCACTTCTCTCGGATTCAACCGCGTTGCTGCTCAGATTCAGGCGAACGTGCAGTTCTCCGAGAATGTGAGCGGATACGTGGAGTTGTCTGCCGAACCGGAGGAGAACCCTGACTTCACAAAGTTTACGACGAACATTGACTTCGTGTACGTGAACGTCAATGTCGCCGAGAACCTGATGGTGCAGGCGGGTACGCCGGGCATCGGTACCGCGAACTTCCCGCGCTGGTCCGATGGTGCGCTCGTGCAGGGCAACCCGCTCGTCGGAAACTCCCTCGCCTTCCCGGGCACAGCCGGTAACGGTGGTGTGAAGCTCATCGGAAGTTACCCCGCGTTTGGGTTTGACCTGACACTCACCCGTGGATTCGGTGGCGGCCAGGACGTTAGCTCGAATGCTGACGACATCGTGAGGGATGGCTCCGGTATCGACATTTACGGCAAGGCCCGGTACACGGGATCCGACCTCTTCAACCTTGGTGCCGGCGCTGCCTTTCACACCGGTTCCAAGGGGCTCTCGGTCGCTGCTGGGGACGGTGATTACTACAACGTTCCTTCTGAGATCATCTCCACCGCTTCGGGGGTATCTAGTCGACCGGGCTTCTCGAACTCCCCGACCCTCCCGAGCGACATCATCTTCAACGTTGACGGTGAAGTCATGGCGGGTCCGTTCTCCGCGAACGCCCTCCTCGGCTACGCTACCGAGAGCGCCGAGACGGACTCTGGCACAGACGATGCCGCAATCTTCGGCGAGCTCGGTGCCAAGTACGATGTCAATGACAGCTTCTTCGTGGCCGGTCGCTTCAGTACTATGAGCGATCAGACCGACTATGACAGCGACCCTGAGCAGACTCTCATGAGTCGCTTCGCGCTCGGTGCGGGATACACATACGAGGCGGCGATGCTGAAGCTCGAGTACGCCAACCAGAGCCAGGCAACGGATCCTGCGGACACCGACGCCGGCGATGATGGCACATTTGCGTTCGCCAACCAGGACCACAATTGGCAGGCAATTACCGCACAGTTCTCGGTGGCCTTTTAACTCCACCGACGAACCACAAATTCCTGGCCTTCAATCTTTGACGACGTAGTGTCCAGGTGGCCTGGGGCCGTCTCGCGCAAGCGGGGCGGTCCCAGTGCTTTTTTGTGGGCACTTAATCGAAGATTCTTCGCTCTCTTCAACCGTCAATACCGTTCTCAGATCGCTTTCCCATCTGGGATTGCGTGGAAGCCCGGACGCGTGGACGCAGTGACGGTGCACTCTCCGCCCTCCGTGATCAGGGCAATCGCATCTTGTTCTCCGCAGCACACAGGAGGATGTGAGCACAGCGGTACTGCCTCCATCCATCCACGCCTCCGCTCATTCATATCTCCGCGTCTCGATCTCTCCGCGTCTCCCATCTCTCAGAACTCACGTGCTCAATCCAAATCGTTCTCGAATCTCGAAGACCCGGGATTGCTGTCGCAACATCCGTCCCTCTCTTCCGTGAGAGCACTTCGCTTTATTAGGAACTACCTCCCTCTCTTATGAAATCATCACTGGTGTTCGCGCTCGGGACAGCATTGCTTTTGACCGCCTGCGGTGGAACGAGCATGATACTCAACCGGGAGAAGGTCCGGTACATCCGCAAAAACGACGTCTCCGCCAAGGATAGCAGCCATATCATGGAGGGAGAGCTTTACCGCGGCATGCCCGTCCAACACGCCATTGCGACCCTCGGCGAGCCGTTGAAAACCGATACGTCGAGCTGGAAAGACGGAACGCAGCTCAAGTTGACGTACCGGGCTCGCCCAAGCTCCAGTGGGGGGTACATGCCTCGGGCCAACGTCTACGCCACCAACGACAATGTGACGCGGTGGGAGAATCTGGACAAAATCCCTCGCTTCGACGCGTACTACCGGCCGGGGAATTAATGGGTTTGGGCGTTTGGGAGCAGTGTCCCGACTACTGTCGGGGTGTGTACGTCTCCCGTCTATAGCGACATCTGACGACACCCGGTGCACCCATCTGCCCTCTTGCCCGTGCTGCCGAACCGATCTGCGGTCCCGCATCTGCCCAGCGGTCAGTAACAAATCGAGACGGGATCCCGGGCGTCGCACGACGTCAACCGTACGGTGCCAGAAGCCATCTTCACGTTCCCTCCCCCCACGGCAACCGCATCTTACGCCCCCCTCGGCATGTCGATTGTCAGACGCACCGTGCGCCACTCCCACACCCACGTACTTTTCGGCACAATTGGGTGATATGGGCAGCGGAGTTCCCTTCGCCTGCCCTGAGTTTTTAACATGCAATCGCCCTGCCCTCCCCCCAAGCTTCCGTGACAAGAGGTGCGCCCGAAAAGTTGGATTGTTACACGAAAGCTCCAATCTCTTTCACCGCATCTCGTGTCAACGTCCCGACGCGCAACGTCCCAACGTACAAGGCGCACTAGTGCGTCACGATCCCGGAAATACCGGCTGAAAGAGGCAGATGAGCGGATCCTCCCTTCATAGAAGCTGAACGTACGATCGCCCGGCTGGAAGCCCTTTTCTGCTTGCGATTGGCCGCGCGCACGCGTTCCTTATTGTAGATGTGGACGTTTGTAAGCAGTGTCCCGATGGCATCCCGACGGCTGTCGGGACTGCCTGTGTCGGGGTGTTATGTGCGTAGGTGGGTGGGCGACTGGAATATAGGCGAACGTCGTCCCCTCAGAATTTCCGTCGAATGGTGTCGTGCATACACGGGCCTACGTACACACCTACACGCCTACAGACGTACACACCTACAGCCCTCAATGAGGCTTGCGGAGTTGGCATAAACGCTCTTTTCGTCGCTCTTCACCCTCCTCACGATTTATGAAGCGCAGTCAAGGCATCGACGCAATTGAATCTCGCGAGACCCCCTGGGACGTCGTCGTCATCGGCGGCGGGGCCACCGGGCTCGGGTGTGCCCTCGAGGCGGCCGCCCGCGGCTACGACACCCTCCTCCTCGAAATGCACGACTTTGCCAAGGCCACGTCCAGCCGCTCGACAAAGCTGGTCCACGGCGGCGTGCGGTACCTGGAGCAATTCCAGGTCGGCCTCGTCTTCGAGGCGCTCCAGGAACGCGAGCGCCTGCAGGACAACGCCCCCCACCTCGTCCGCAACCTCTCCTTTGTCGTGCCGAGCTACAAGTGGTGGGAGGCGCCGTACTACGGCATCGGCATGAAGGTGTACGACCTGCTGGCTGGGAGCCAGAACTTCGGCACGTCCCGCTACCTGAACAAGGAGAAGACGCTGGAGCACCTGCCCACTCTCGAGCCCGAGGGTCTGACCGGCGGCATCGAGTACTTTGACGGCCAGTTCGACGACACCCGCCTCGCGGTGAACATGGCGCAGACCGCCACCGAGCACGGCGGCGTGGCCGTCAACTACATGAGGGTGACTGACCTGACGAAGACGAACGGGCAGGTCGACGGCGTCATTGCGCACGACTGGGAGTCGGACACCACGCACGAGATCAAGGCCGAGACGGTCATCAACGCCACCGGCATCTTTACGGACACGATCCGGGAGATGGACGACGCCGACGCCCAGCCCACCCTCCGCCCCAGCCAGGGCACGCACATCGTCCTGGACCGGTCGTACCTCCCCGGCGACAGCGCCATCATGATCCCGAAGACGGACGACGGGCGCGTGCTCTTTGCGATTCCCTGGAACGACCGCCTGGTGGTGGGCACAACCGACATGCCGGTCGACGACGTGAGCCACGAGCCCACGCCCACCGAGGAGGAAATTTCCTACCTCATTGAGCACTCCAACCGGTACCTCGCCAAGACGCTGACGCCGGACGATGTGCTCAGCACGTATGCCGGCATTCGCCCCCTAGTGGCCCCGCCGGGCAGCAGCGGCGACACCTCCGAGATCTCGCGGACCCATCAGCTCTCGGTATCCGACAGCGGCCTCGTCACCATCTCCGGCGGCAAGTGGACCACCTACCGGCAGATGGCCGAGGACACCCTCGACGAAGCCATCGACCACAGCGGCCTCGACAAGCGGCCGTCGGTCACCGGCGACCTGAAGTTGCACGGCGCCACCGAGAACGCCGATCAGTACGGCGACCTCAAGCACTATGGCGCCGACGCACCGGGCTTGCAGGAACTCATGGACGAACGCCCCGAACTGGAAGAGCAACTCGACGAGCGGCTTCCCATTCGCGGCGCGCAGGTGGTGTGGGCGGTCCGGCACGAGATGGCCCGCGCCGTGGAGGACGTGCTCGCCCGCCGTACACGGTGCCTGCTCCTAAATGCGCAGGCCAGTATCGACATTGCCCCGCGCGTGGCGGAGCTCATGGCCGAGGAGCTGGACCAGGACGACGCGTGGGTGCAAAACCAGGTGGACGAATACACCGAGCTGGCCGAGGGCTACCTCATCCCGGAGACCGTGATGGCGTAGGCCTCGCCTCCCCATCTGTTGCGACACACCGGGAGTCGGACGGTCCATCGGGGCCGTGCGGCTCCCGTTTGTGTTGCGGGATTCCGTCCACGGCGCGCTCGGTCTGCCGCTCCCGTGTCCCAACCGAAGTTCCTTCTCCTCCTACCCTCCGAACACATACAACGTTTTACGTTCGAACGCTCACCGTCCCCTTCGCTCGCTCAGGAAGAGCGTCTTCGTCCATACCGCTAGTGTGCCCGTGTTACTGCTCGTTCCGCGCTCCTGCCGCCCTTCATCACCGCACTTGTCGGCACAGCCATTCTGATCCATCTGGCGACGGCGTCGTCTCCAACGTACTCCTCAAAGACACACTGGGCCAAAATTCCAGCTGGATCGTCGGCACCGCCTGAATCTGTGAAGCGTGAAGAGTGATGTGTGGGACGTAATGTGTGAGACGTGATCCGTGATTCTCTCTCCGATGCAGAACCTCAATCCGGCTTCCGCATCCCCCACGGCAATCGCATCTTGCTCTCCGGAGCCCCCGAGAGGAGAGGGAGGGGCGCAGCGTGAATGCCCCCACGCATCCACGCCTCCGCTCGTTTCAGGCAGTCGGGCCGATCAACGGCAAAATCGCCTCCTACGTCTCCGGACCTCTGACAACGTGCAATCGCCCTGCCCGCATCACGTCTTCAGCGTCTCCGCCCGCTCGGGCTCGCCCTGCAGGAACGCCTCGGCACGCCGCACCATCTGGTCGCTGCCGATAAACAGCGGCGTCCGCTGGTGCAACTTCTCGGGCGTCTTTTCCAGGATGGGCTGGTGCCCGTCGGTCGCGCGCCCCCCGGCCTGCTCGGCAATGAAGGCCATCGGATTGGCCTCATACATGAGGCGCAGCTTCCCTTCCGGATTCCCCTGCGTGGCGGGGTACATGTAAATGCCGCCCTTCAGCAGGTTGCGGTGGAAGTCCGTGACGAACGACCCGATGTACCGCGTCTTGACGGGCCGGTTCGTCTCCGGATCGAACTCCTGCAGCCAATCGAGGTAGTTGCGCAGCCCTTCCTGGAAGGAGTGGTGGTAGCCGACATTGATGGAAAAGATGTTGCCCGTGTCCGGCGTCGTGAGATTCGGGTGCGAGAGCAGAAACTCCCCAATCGAGGGATCGAGCGTGAAGCCGTGCACGCCGTTGCCGGTGGTGAAGACGAACATCGTGGACGAGCCGTAGACCACGTAGCCGGCGGCCACCTGCTCGGTCCCCGGCTGCAGGGCGGCGTCGAGGGTCGGCTCCTCCTCGTCGTGGTCGTCGGGCAGCCGGTAGATGCTGAAGATCGTCCCGACCGACACGCACACGTCGATGTTGGAGGACCCGTCCAGCGGGTCGAGCAGGACGATGTAGTCGCCGTCTCCGCCTTCCACCTTCGTGTTTAGGGGAATGGCCTCCGCGTGCTCCTCGGACCCGATGAGGCAGCACTCGCCGCCCCGCCGAAGGGCCAGCACGAACTCCCGGTGCGCCAGCGCGTCCATCTTCTGTTGCACCTCCCCCTGCACGTTGGTTTCACCGGTACTCCCGTAGATGTCGATGAGCCCGGCCTTCCGCATGTCGCGGTTGACGATTTTCGCCGCCAGCCCAATGTCCCGCAGCAGTCGCGAAAACGAGCCCGTTGAATGCGGAAAGCGATCCTCCTGCTCGATGATAAACTGTTCGAGGGTCTCGAACTCGCCGAGCTGTGCGTCCATCGTGGACGGGCTGGCATTGGACGAGGCGTCGTTCGCGGTGCTCATGGGTGTTGTGGTCTGGTCGAATCCGATGACGAAGGGCCTCCGTACCTGCGCACAGGCGCCGGAAAGCGCCGATCGTCCCCTGGCTCTGCACGGGAAGGGGCTGCGAGTACGAATGATGTCCGGAACCGGTCCGCACGGCTCTCCTCACCCTCGGTGTCCAGAACCGGTCCGTTCCCAATATAAGAAGATTCGCCGTCCTCCCAAATGGCGATTTGATTGGGCGATTTGTAGTCCGTAATGCATATTGCGTGAGGCTGCCTGCACACTGCAGAGGTGCCTGTGCTTCGCATAGCTGCCTGTGCTTCGCACGGGCTGCCCGTATCAGTGGTCACAAGTCATACCCTCACGGATTGCGCTGAGAATATGATTTCCTTATTCGGCCTGCAGGAGCCGGTCGAGATCGAGATCCTCGATCAGGGTTCGGGTGCGCGGGGCCGCGACATCGGTGGTGCTGAGGTCGTCAACGAGGCGCTGGAGAGCGGTGGGCGTATCCACGTCGTACCACGGCGGCAGCACCGTGAGGCGGGCATCGGTCCTGCCGACGCGAGTCAGCGTATCGGCAAACACATCGTCGTGACTGTAATGCATGCCGTCGAAGAGCTGCGGGTACACAGCCGTCATGCCGAGCAGGTAATAGCCCCCGTCGTCGCTGGGCCCGATGCAGACGGTCCGGTCTCCCTCCAGCGTGGTGAAGGCCTGCTCCACAAACGCGGGCGGCAGGGTCGGGTGGTCGGTGCCGACGATGACGGCCCGCGTACCTCCATCCACCAGCACATCTCGAAACGCCTTCTTCATACGCGCCCCCAGCCCGTCGCCCCGCTGCTCATGGACCGAAATGGCGTCGGGGACCGCCTGCACGTCGTCCGCCGTGAACGGCGGCGCCAGGTAGAGGCGCACATCGACGGGCAGGTCGGCGTACACGTCGAGCGCGTCCCGCAAAAACGCCCGGTACAGGCGCGCCGCTTCCTCGGGGGTCAGAACGGGCGTAAGGCGGGTCTTGACGTGGCCAGGACGCGGAATCTTGGCGAAAACAAGAAGCGTGTTACTCATGCAAATCGGGAGCTCAAAAGACGGAACGGGCGCGGACGCGTCGGGCCGGGCCGGTCAGCCCGTCATGCGCTCCAGGGTCGCCCGAAGCTGTTCAAGAGCGTAGTCGATCTCGTCGGTTGTCGTGTCGATCCCCAGCGAAAACCGGACGGCGGCCGACGCCGTTTCCCGGTCACGCCCAATCGCGCTGAGCACGTGACTCGGTTCGAGGGCCCCACTCGTGCAGGCCGAGCCGGCCGACACGAGCACGCCCTGCATGTCCAGGTTCAGAATCAGCATTTCGCCGTCCACCGGCTCGCCGTCGACGGGCGGGAACGCGACGTTCACGACGTGCGGGGCAACGATGTCGTTCTCGATCGGCGTGTTGAGGACGTACGGGCACGGAGTCGCCGCGTCGAGGCCGTCCACGAGGCGGCGCTGCAGGGTCGCCAGGTGCGCGCGTCGCTCCTCAGCGGACGCCACGGCACGCTCGAGGGCCTTCGCCATCCCGACCACCCCCGGCACATTCTCGGTGCCGCCACGGCGCTCCCGCTCCTGTGAGCCGCCCTCGACCAGCGGCCCCAGGTCGACCCCCGACCGGACGTAGAGCGCCCCCACCCCCTTCGGCCCGTGAAACTTGTGCGCCGACATCGACAGCAAATCCACGCCGAGCGCCTCCACGTCGAGGTCGTAGAGCCCGGCCGCCTGCACGGCGTCGCAGTGCAGAAGCACGTCGTGGGCGCTACACGCCTCCGCAATCGCCGGCACGTCGGTCCGCACGCCGATCTCGTTGTTCGTATGCATGAGCGACACCAGCGCGGTCCGGTCATCGAGGGCCGCCTCCACCTGTGCCGCCGTGACGGCGCCGCCCTCCTCCGGCGTCAGAATCGTCACCGGGTGCCCCTGCTCCTGCAGCCGCTCGGCGGGCCGCAGCACGGCCTCGTGCTCCGCCGCCGACGTAACCAGGCCCTCATTGTCGCCCGCCGCGGCCAGCACGCCTTTCAGGGCCAGATTGTCGGCCTCCGTTCCGCCGCTCGTGAAGACGATCTCGCTGGGCTCGGCCCCCAGGCATTCAGCGATCCGTTCCCGCGCCTCTTCGAGCGTCACGCGCGCGTCTCGGCCCAGCTGGTGGACCGACGAGGCATTTCCGTAGTGCTCCGTCATGTGCGGTGTCATCGCCTCCAGCACCTCCGGGGCGAGCGGTGTGGTGGCCGCGTGGTCCAGATATACGCGCTCCATCTGTACTGTGTAGATCCGTAAGAAGGACGTTGTCCCAGTCGTACGGCACGCCCACCCGCCCTGATTCCTCTCTGTCATCGCGCCGAGGGCGCCTGCATGTTGGGAGCCCTCCGGACACGGAGGAGGCGATGTTGCCGCTGAGCGGCCCATCTGCTCGGACTGCTCGGACGCGTGGATGTATGGAGGCAGTACCGCTGTGCCCAAATCATCCTCCTGTGCGGCGGAACCCAAGGTCCGATTGCTCTCCCTTGCCTCCGGAGCAACGAACAATGCGGGTGCTCACGCATTCAGGTGGCATCAAAATTTTCGATTGAAGGAGGCCGACTTGTCCCCCCTCCGGTTGGCCCGGCCTGGTGCAGCTTCAAACGATCTTTTGGGGAGGGCAGTTTGCTATTGCTGGAATCTCCAGCTTGAGCTCTGGACGGACAGTGTCCGTCCAGAGCTCGCTTGCACAACGAACCAGTTGAAGCTGCACTGGGCCCGCTCTCGATCCTCTATCCTCGTTCCGTACGTCCCGTCCCATGGACAAGCTCGTAGTGCACGGCGGCGCGTCGCTCGACGGCCCCCTCACCGTCGGCGGCTCCAAGAATACAGCCCTTCCCCTGATGGCCGCGGCGGTGCTGGCCGACGGCACCTCCCGAATCACCAAGGTGCCCGACCTGCGCGACGTGCGCACCTTTTCGAACGTGATCCGCGTGGCCGGCCCGGCCGTCACGTTCGACGACGACGCGCATACGCTGACAATTGACGCCTCGACGGTCGATCACCCAGTGGCGCCGTACGAACTCGTCAAGAAAATGCGGGCGTCGTTCTACATGCTGGGGGCGCTCATGGGCCGGTGTGGCGAGGCGAAGGTGTCCCTGCCCGGCGGCTGTGCGTGGGGGCCGCGACCGGTGGACCTCCACATCAAGGGCATGGAGGCGTTCGGGGCCGATATCGAACTGGAGGAAGGCTACGTGATCGCCTCCGCGCCCGGCGGGCGCCTCGACGGCGGCTCCTTTCGGCTGGAGCCCTCCAGCGTCGGCGCCACGATCAATCTTCTGCTCGGGGCCGTGCGGGCCGAGGGGGCGTCCCGCATCGAAAACGCGGCGCAGGAGCCGGACGTGGTCGCGTTCGGCGAGGCCCTGCAGAGCATGGGTGCGCAGATCGACGGCCTCGGTACCGACACCATCGAGATTCAAGGCGTCGACCGCCTGGACCCGATCTCAGTGCGCAACACACCGGACCGGATTGAGCTCGGCACCTTCATGCTGATGGCCGCCACGGCGGGCACACCCGGCACGCCGGTTGAGATCCGCGAAGGCGCCCACGAGCACCTGGGGCAGAACTTCAAAGACAAGTTTGCCGAAACGGGCGTCGACGTGAACTATGAACCGGAGACCGTGACCGTGACGCGGCCCGAGACGCTGCGGCCCGTGTCTATCGAGACGGCTCCCTACCCCGGTTTCCCCACGGATCTGCAGGCGCAGTGGACGGTGCTGCTGGGCCTGGCCGACGGCACGGCGACCGCGACGGACACCATCTACGACGACCGCTTCAAGCACGTCCCCGAGCTCCAGCGGCTGGGGATGGACATTTCCGTCGACGGAAACACCGCCACGGTCCACGGCGGCGCCCCAATCAAGGGCGCGCAGGTGATGAGCACGGACCTGCGGGCCAGCGTCTCGCTCGTGATGGCCGGGATGGTCGCCGACGGTACCACGCATGTCCTCCGCGTCTACCACCTGGATCGCGGGTACGAGCACCTGGAAGGCAAATTACAGGCCGCCGGCATCGACATCGAACGGCAGGAGTACGAGGAGTTCGAAGGCGACCCGGCCGGGACGCCGGCATGATCCGTGATGGCGTGACTCGTGATGGCGTGACTTGTAACCGCCGATCCGGGCAGCCTGTGCAAAGCTCGTGCTGAACCCATCCGAAGAGGCCGAGATGCAGAAGAACGTGTTTTCTCCAAATGCGAAATTCCTCCTGTAACGTTCAAGCGTAAAACGCTGAACGTTAGAACGTTACGGGGAAAACAATCAGGTTATGCGGGGCGGACAGTTTTCTGTTGAAAGTCGACATTTTGAACTAAAAAAGGATCAGTCACCTCTGCACAGCACAAGCCGCCTTGCGCATTACTCCTTCACGCCTCACGCAACATCCACACACCCCGACAGTGGTCGGGACACTGCTCCCATACTCACAGACTCGCACACGACGTTACGCCTCCGACAGGTGCTTGAGGCCCTTCTCTCCGATGTCGGTGCGAACGGTGTTGCCGTCGAAGTGAACGCGGTCGGTGCCGTCGTAGGCTCGCTCCAGGGCCTCCGGCAGGTCGTCGCCCAGCGCTGTGACGCCCAGCACGCGCCCCCCGTCGGTGACGAGCACGCCGTCCTCACGCAGCCGGGTGCCGGCGTGTAGAACCGATACCTCGGACAAGGCCTCCGCCTCGTCGATGCCTATGATCTCAAATCCGGTCTCATACTCGATCGGATAGCCGTCGGAGGCCAGCACCACGCAGGCCGCCGCCCGGGAGGACGCCCGCAGCGACCCGGTCTCCAGCGTCCCGTCGGCAACGCTTTCGAACACGTCGACGAGGTCGCTCTCAACGAGCGGAAGCACAACCTGCGCCTCCGGATCCCCAAGACGACAGTTGAACTCCACCACCTTCGGCCCCTCGTCGGTGATCATGAGGCCGCAGTAGAGGACGCCCTGGTACGGCGTGCCTTCTTCCTGCATGCCCAGAAGGGTCGGCTCGATAATCTCGCGGCAGACGCGATTCAGCAGGTCGCCGTTGACGATCGGCGCCGGCGAGAAGGCCCCCATGCCGCCCGTGTTGGGCCCTGTACCGCCCTCGCCGATGGGCTTGTGGTCCTGCGACGGCGTGAGCAACACGTAGTGCGTACCGTCGGTGAGGGCAAAGATGCTGACCTCCTCCCCGTCCATTTTTTCTTCAACCACCACCTGATCCCCGGCGTCGCCAAAGGCCCGGTCCTGCACGATCTCATCGAGCGCCTCGTGCGCCTCGTCGAGCGTCGAGCAGACGTACGCCCCCTTTCCGGCAGCGAGCCCATCGGCCTTCACGACAATCGGCGCCCCAACCTCGTCCAGGTAGTCCGACGCCGCGTCGTACTCGTCGGCCTCGAAGACCTTAAACTCGGCGGTTGGGACATCATGCCGGGCCATGAATTGATCGGCAAACGCCTTGCTGCCCTCCAGCTGCGCCGCCGCGGCGGTCGGGCCGACGATGGAGAGCCCTTCTTCCTGAAACGCATCGACGATGCCGTCCACGAGCGGCTGCTCCGGCCCGACGACCGTGAGGTCGATGTCGTCCTCTCGGGCAAACTCTATGAGCCCGTCGATGTCGTCCGACGCGATGCCGATGTTGGAGGCGTGCCGTGCAGTGCCGGGATTGCCGGGGGCCGCGTAGAGGGCATCGGTGCGAGAACTGGTGTTCAGGGCACGGGTGAGGGCGTGCTCGCGCCCGCCGCTACCGACGACAAGAATACGCATGGGGGGAGTCGTGTGATTGTGAGGCGCGTAGCGATTATTATGGAGCGACGGCGGGAAGGCTCCCGCCCGTCTCTGTTTGCTTGCATGATAGGTGCTGCCCTCCACGGATGCACACGCGGTTTTGCTCCGTTTTGCACTTCTGCCTCTTCTTCAAATCCCCTTCGCTGCCGGTGGAGCGCCCCTCCCGGACGGCGCTCGGTCTGTTCCTCATCGGCACGCTGGGGATCGGCCTGCAGCCGGTCTACGGTCAGGGGGGGTTCCCGGGCGCGTCGGACGACGAACAGGCTGTCAACGTACGGGTGTATCCGGAGGACTTCTGGGGGCCGCGCGTCGGCGTCGGGGCGGGCGTCGGAGTGGTCGGCCACAATCTTGCCCGGCCGTACGATCAGTGGCTGGTCACCGTCGCCCCGGCCCGCCATGAGCAGGCGGGCACGATCTCGTTTGCGAGTGCCGATCCGCACCGCGCCCGCCGGTCCCTCCTGGTCGATGCCCGCGTTCTGCACAGCGACCGCGACTGGACCGGGCCCTGGACGCTGACGCGATCGGCGGTGCGGACGCGCGTCCGGGGGGGCCAGACGTTCTTCAACCGCCGCCTGCTCGTCCAGCCGCACGCAACGGCCATGTTCACGGAGGTCTCCGGGATCGACGACCGCGACGGATTTTCGGCGGCGCAGCGAACGGCGACGCAGTCTCCCGCCGAGGACGCGTACACCGGCCTGCGCACAGGACTCTCGCTCCGATACGATTCCCGAGGCGGAGTCTCCCGACGAGCGCGCGGCGTGCGCCTGCAGGGCACCTGGGATCACTACCTGCCGCTGGACGGTCCCGCTCTTCAGTTTGACCAGTTCGACCTCGACGCGTACGGAACCCTGCTCCTATACGAGCGACACCGCCTCGCGCTGCGCCTCCACGCGACGCTGACAACGGGGGACCGCCCGCCTCTCCATATGCAACCCACTCTCAGCGGCACCGTCGTCCCCGGCTGGAAGCGGGCGCAGTTCGTCGGGCCCGACCGCCTGCTCGGCAGCCTCCTGTACCGGTTTCCACTGTGGTCCCCGGCCCGCCTTCCCGTCATCGAAGGGCATCTGGGCGGTCATCTGGCAAACGTCTATCGGGACCTTCCGACGGAGTTTTCTCCCACAGTCAGCTCGGCGGAGACGGTCTCCGCCGTCGATCCCCCGCTGCGCCCCTCCGCCTCCGCCGGCCTCCGAATTGCGGTGCCCTTCCGTCCCCGGCTCACCCTCGACCTCGCCATAGGGGGAAGCCCGGACGGGGTCACGGCGACGACAGTCTCGTTCTCACGCCGCCTGCAGTCCGTACGTCGCCCGCACCACTCCGCCGACCCGGTCCGGTAGTCCATCCTTGTTCGCAACCGTATTCTCGTCGTGTCTCCCCCGCTTCGCCGCGTCCTACAGACCGTCCTCACCGTCGGAGGGCTTGCCGCCCTCGTATGGTGGGTTGATGGAACTGCACTCGTGGCGTCCCTGCACTCGGCCCAATGGACGTGGGTCGGAGCGGCGGCGCTCCTGCTGCCGCTCAACCTGGGACTCGACGGATGGGTGTGGCACCGTCTGCTCCGGCCGGTGGAGGGATCGTTTTCCCGGAGAGCCATCGTTAGGGGGGTGCTCAGCGGCCTGGCGCTTGGGTTCTGGACCCCGGCGCGGGCCGGTGAGTATGCCGGGCGGGCCGTTTCGTGTGCCGACGCCGACCCGTGGACGGTATCGGTGTCTGTGTTCGTACAGCGGATGATCGACATGCTGATCGGCGTGGGCGTTGGGCTGCTCCTGCTCCTCGGCGCATTCTGGACCGGCCTGCTCGTGCCTACCCTCCCGTGGATGAGCGTGGCAGCCCTCGGATTCAGCACCGTGGTCGTGCTCGGACTAGGCCTCCTCCATCCCCTTCTCTTCCATCGGGCCGCGGAGGCCCTTGACCACTGGGACGGCTCGCTCACGGACCGAACGGCGTTCGTACCCCGCCTCACCCTCCGGAATCGAGCGGTCGTGCTGGGCGGCAGCCTGGCCCGATACCTCGTGTTCACCACTCAGTTCGCGCTCCTGGGACTCGCCTTCGCCCCGTCCGCCGCCGTCGGGCCCCTCGCCGTGACCGCCGGCCTCACCTTTTTCGCCAAGTACCTGATCCCGTCGCTGACCCTGCTCGATCTCGGCATTCGGGAGGGCAGCGCCGTGTTCTTTTTTCAGGCCGCAGGACTCAGCGCAGCAGCCGGCCTGAACGCCGCCCTGCTCCTGTTCGCGATCAACGTTCTCCTGCCTGCCGCCGTGGGGGTGCCCGTTGCGGTGCGGCTCTCGTTCGGTGCCTCCGACGAAACGTCCTCCGCCTCCACGAAATTTTTCTCAATCCCGTTCCGTTCCTGAGTATCCCGACTGCCTCCCCCTGATTTTGAGGCCCGGTGTCGGAATCTTAATGATGCTTCCAGCCCGTCGGTCAGGGTGGTGCCTCTGTTCGCATCGGTGTGCACTCCCTCCCCCGGGCGATCTCTTCAACGCTTCTCTGCTTCCTGTTCCTCCTTGCGTCGTGCCCCTCCCTGCTCTTGCGCTACTCCTTGCGGTGATGCTTCCCTACGCCGGGCTCCTGAGCCTGACGGCCGTGGGGGTGTGGCGCGTCCGGCGGCACTCGCCCCCTGCTCCGCCGGACGAGTGGCCGACGGCGTCCGTGGTCGTGCCGGCCCGCAACGAGGCCGACGCCATCGACGACTGCCTCGACAGCCTCCGGGCGTGCGACTACCCGTCGGGCAAACTCGAAATCATTGTGGTCGACGACTTTTCGACCGACGGGACTGGGGAGCAGGTGCGAGCGCGCCGACCGGCCCCCGTCGGTGCCCCGGTGGAGGACCCGCTCCGGCTCGTCGAGATGGAGACGACACATGCCTCGAACGGCCGCCACAAGCCCGCCGCCCTCGCCCACGGCATCGACCGGGCCGAGGGCGACATCATCCTCACAACCGACGCCGACTGTACCGTCTCGCCCGGATGGATCCGGTCGATGGTGCGCCGTTGTACGCTGGAGACGCCGTTCGTGGCCGGTCCCGTTGCCTACGAACACGAGGACCGCTTCTTCCCCCGCCTCCAGGCCCTTGAGCTGATGGGACTGGTGGCCTTCGGGGCGGGCACCCTCGGCGTCGGCCTACCCACCTTCTGCAACAGTGCCAATGTGGCCTACCGGCGCGATGTGCTTGCGGCCCGCGACCGGGCGCCCGACGGGGCCGCTCAGGACGAAATCCTCCTGCAGTACGTGGCTTACGACTCGGATCGGGCAGTGACCTTCAACGCGGACCGCGAAGCGATCGTCTCGACCGATCCCGCCCCCTCCTTCATGGACTATCTCAAGCAGCAGGCCCGATGGGCCCAGATGGGCCTGCGCTACCCGTTCCAGCTTCCACGACTGTTGGTCTTCGGCCTCTGGAGCGGCCACGCGGCGTTGTTTCTGGCCGGCGCCGTCGCCCTCGCCCTCCCGGCGTGGCGCGAGACCGTGCTCCTCACCTTCCTCGGCAAAATCGCCGTCGACGCCCTCATGACGGTGCCCATAGTGCGGCAGTTCGGCCAGCGCGGCCTGCTCCGCTCCGCCGTCCCGACCGAACTGTTCCTGTTGTTTTCGGTCCCGCTCATCGGGCTCCTCAGCACCTTCGGCGACGTGACCTGGAAGGGACGCAAGCTGGACTGACGCGAGCACTCCGACGTTCAAGTGTGATCAGTCGATGGAGGCGCCCCTGCTTTTTTTGGTGGGTCTACCGGAATGGTATGGGCGTCTGTGAGTATAGGCGTCTGTGAGTATGGACTCAATTTTCCTCTCAACGACCGCAGGGGCCATTATGAGAGTGTTGATCCCGTACCTGGCAACGCACGGGCTGCGGCCGTTCCAGCGGTTCTTCCCCGACATGCTGTGGCGCGTGGACGCGGCGGCGCCGACGGCGTACCTCACGTTCGACGACGGACCGACCGCCGAGCTGACGCGTCCCCTTCTGGACACGCTCGCGGACTACGACGCGCAGGCCACTCACTTCTTGATCGGCAGTCACGCCGCCGAGCATCCCGACCTTGTGCGCGCCATCGTGGCCGACGGCCATCGAATCGGGAACCACACCTACACGCATCCCGACCCGTGGACCATTTCGGAGGACGGACTGGCCCGTGAACTGCAGCGCACCACGGAGGTGCTTGAGGATCTCATCGGCGCTCCCCTCCGGACGATGCGCCCCCCCTACGGCCACCCCACCGGCTTCCTCCGCGAGTGGTGCGCCGCCCAGAACCAGCGCATGGTCATGTGGGACGTGATGCCGGGCGATTTTCTGCAAACGGCCACCGCCTCTCGGGTCTCTTCGTTCGTGATCAACCACCTCCGCCCCGGCTCCGTCATCGTCCTGCACGACAACCCCATCTGCGAAGACGTCACGCCGCAGGCCCTGGCCACCATCCTGGACACGCTGACGCGGCAGGGCTGGTCGTTCGACGCGCTATAGGGGTATCCCGTATTGCGTATTCCGTAGTGAACATTTCTTCCCGGGATACGCAAGGAGTCGACTACGCCCGCCGCACCACGCCCCGAACGACCGCCGCGTCGCCGCGAAGGATCGGGCCTTCGTTCAGCGTCACGTCCACGGCCTCGCACCGCAGAAGCTCGTCGTCCGCAAACGCCACGCAGATCTCCTCGACGGGCACCATCCGGTCGGCCGTGCTCGGCCCCAGCCGGTCGTAGTCGCCCGATAAGTGCGCCGGCCGAAACCACTCGGCCAGCAATACCCCCCGGGCCGCAGGGCCTGCCGGATCGTCTCGTAGAGCGCCGGCCGCTCGTCGGGCAGAAGCTGCAGGACGGTCACGACAACAGCGTCCCACCGTCGAGACGGCGTCCAGGTGCGCACATCCGCCTGCTCGGTCTGGAGCGGAAGCCCCTCCCGCTCGGCCCAGTCTCGGCCCGTGCGGAGCGCCTCCCCGGAAAAATCGACCGCAGTGCCCGTCACACCGCGCTCCCGGGCGAGCCCGAGCAGCGTGCGTCCCTCGCCCGCCCCGAGCTCCAGCACCTCGCTCCCACGAGAAATCTGATCGGCCGCCGACACCACGAATGCATTCGGCGCGGCGCCGAAGAGGTGCTCGTTCGCGGCGTAGCGCTCATCCCAGAACGGCGGATGGCTGGCAGCTCTGTGGTCGTTGGTCGACACAAACCCGGAGGAGATTGTAAACACCAATTACGAACGTGCGACATCGGTCGCCCGATTCTGATCGGCCGCGAGCGACTCCGCGTCCTCGATTAACGCCTCGATCTGCGAGAGGCCGTTGTGCCAAAAATCCTCGTCGGTCAGGTCCACCCCCACCTGTCCCACCAGGTCGTGGGGCCAGTCGGACCCGCCCGCCCGCAATAGGTTGAGGTACTGGTCGGGGAAGGCCTCGCCGGCCTCCTGATACCGGGCGTAGAGGGCAAGCACGAGCAGCTCCCCGAACGCATACGCGTACACGTAGCCCGGCGTGTGCAGGAAGTGCGGAATGTAGCTCCACCAGTGCCGGTAGTGCTCCCCGAGGGTGACGCTGCCCTCGAACATCGCCGCTTGCGTCGCCATCCAATGCTCGTCGAACTGCTCTGGCTGCAATTCTCCCTCCGTCCGACGGGCGGTGTGGATGCGGTCTTCGAACCGGTTCATGGCCACTTGCCGGAAGACCGTGGCCAAGGTGTCGTCGATTTTCGACACCAGCATGGCGAGCCGGTTTTGGGGATCGTCCTCGTTCCGCATGAGCCGCTGGAAGACGAGCATCTCGCCGAAGACCGACGCCATCTCGGCCGTTGTCAGCGGCGTTCCGTGATGAAAAATCGTCTGCTCGCCGGAGAGGGACTGGTGGACGCCATGCCCGAGCTCGTGCGCGAGCGTCTGCACGTCGCGGGCCTGGCCCGTGTAGTTGAGCAACACGTACGGGTGTGCGCTGGGCACCGTGCCGTGACTAAAGGCCCCACTCCGCTTGCCCTCGGCCATCGCCGCGTCGATCCAGTTCTCCTCGAAGAACCGCTCGGCCACCCCGGCCATGTCGGGATGAAATTCTCCGTAGGCGTCGATCACCATCGACCGCGCCTCCGCCCACGCGTAGGTAGTGTCGGCCTTGTCGATGGGCGCGTAGCGATCGTAATCGTAGAGCTCGTCGAGCCCCAGCAGGTCACGCTTGAGGTCGTAGAACCGGGCGACGAGATCGTAGCGCCCCGTCACCGCCTCAATGAGGGCGTTGACCGTCTCGTCGTCCACTTCGTTGGAGAGATTTCGGCTCTCCAGCCAGTGGTCGTAGTCACGGAGGTCGTCCGTCGAGGCCTTGTCCGCCAGGAGCGTGTTGAAGACAAACGTCATGGTGCGGCGATTCTCCTTGAGCCCCTCCGTGAAGGAGAGGGCTGCCTCACGCCGCGTCTCGCGGTCAGGCTCGTAGAGCTTCGACAGAATCTCCTCTTGCGTGACCTCCTCCCCGTCCAGCTCGTACCGGGTGGCCCCGAGCGTCTCATCAAAGTAGCGGGTCCAGGCCTGCGTGCCGGTGATGCTTTTCTCGGAAAGCACCTTCTCTTCCGGCTCCGTGAGCACGTGCTCCTTCTTCAGCTGCTCCGTTTCGAGGTAGTGCCGGTAATCCGACAGCGCCTCGTCTTCCAGAAGCGCCTCAGCCCGCTCGTCGGATACCTCCGCCCACTCGACCTCGAAGAATAACAGCTTCTGTTGGATGCGATTGTAGTCCTCGCGGACCGACTGCAGCAGTGCGCCCCGCTCGCCGTCGTTTGTGTCGGTGGACCAGTGGAGGTGGGCAAACGCGTAGGCTCGTCCGAGCCGATCCTGAATCGCTGCCAGCTCGTCGAGGGCCTCGGCGAGATCGGTCGGCTCAAGGTCAGCAATCTCGCCCTTGAAGGCGTCCGCAAACGCATTGGCCGCCTCGTCGGCCGCCCCCAGGCTGTCCCGAAGGGCCTCACGATCCTCGTGCAAATCATCTAGTGTCCAGCGCACGTCCTCCGCCCCCGTCTCCAGATCAGTCATGAACAGAAAGGGATTTGAAGTAAAAACAAGAACGCCCCTCCCTTCCCCCGAATGCCCCTCCGAACACCGATTGGCAAAATGAAAGAGCGCCCGACTTTGTCGACAGCGTTTTCCCATACTCTCAAACGCCCAGACCATCCTTCCCCAGCCGAAATGGGCTGAGGGGCCTATTTTTCCAGATCGCCCCGGCACGCAGATGGCGTCTGGGGAACGCCCGTCCGGTTTGACAAATTGTTCACCCCGGGGGGTGTATCACGGAGCGCCCGCGGTGGTACGGAAAATCCTCGAAGGACCGTTGTTCTCTCCCCCGACACGATTTCATCATGGCAGACACGTTTCACCCCCTGGACTCCGAATCGGCCTGGACGGCGGCGCAAGAGCACTCCGACGACACCCCGGTGCTCGTCTACAAGCACAGCTCGACCTGTCCCGTAAGCAGCAAGGCGCAAACGGAGGTGGAAAAGCTCCTGAGCGACGGATCCCTCCCCGTGTACCGCGTCGTGGTGCAGGACCACCGGGCGGTGTCGGACCTTATTGAGGAGGAGCTCGGCATTCGCCACGAAACCCCGCAGGCCATTTTGCTCCACAACCAAGACCCCGTCTTCGACACGTCTCACTTCGACGTGACCGCGGAGACGCTTCGCGATGCACTGAACCGTCTCCCTGTCTCTCATGAATAGTTCCATGCGTCCTGCGCTCTGCGCGTTGCTCTGTCTAAGCATAGTCGTCGGACTCACCGGATGCGGGTCCGACAGCAAGACCTCGTCGCCCGACTCGGCCCCGAAGGCAAGCACGGCGGCTCGGTCCGGCCCCGACTACAAAAAGAATCCAGTCCCGGCCCCCAGCGTCACGATGACTACGCTGGATGGCGATACGATCCGGCTGGACGAACAACGGGGCAAGGTCGTCCTCGTAAACTTCTGGGCCACCTGGTGCAGCCCCTGCCGCAAAGAAATCCCTGACTTCGTCAACCTGTACTCAGAGCTCCAATCGGACGGGCTCCTTATCGTGGGCGTAGCGACGGACGACGAAGGCGAACGCAAGGTGGGCCCCTTCGTGGAGAAGCACAACGTCAACTATCCGATCGTCGCGGACACAAGCCGCACGATCGAATCGAAGTTCGAGGCCATGTACGGCTTGCCCACGACGTACGTCGTGAACCCGGACGGACAAATCGTCCGTCGCATTCTCGGGATTTTCCCGACCGAGGAGATGCGCCCTGCGCTCGAATCGATGCTTGCGGACGGGACGGCCGTGGAGACGTAGCCTATTCGTCGTCCTCGTCCTCTTCTTCGTTCTCGCGCTCCATGAGGTAGTCTTCGAGACTTCCTACAACAACGCGGGTCTCATCTTCGACCTCTACGTCCTCAACGTCGCCCGCTCGGATGAGCTTCTTGATCTTCTTCCGATCAATCTGCTTGAGAATACGGCGCGCCTCGGTGCGGCTCACCACATCCTCGCGGTAATCGGCCGCAAAGTCCTCCAGAAAGCCCATCGTCTCGTCCGAGAGGTCAATCATCCGGATCTCTTCGTTGGCCTCAGACAGGGACCAGTAGAGATCGGCGTCAATGAGGTGGCGGTCGACCCACCGAACGATCGTCTGTTTCGAAAGTTGAAGGTGCTCCGACAGTTCATTGAGCGGCATTGCTTTCGGCTGCCGCGACGTTGTAGGCTGGTCAGACACAGTGGATATGTACTGGGGTCTTTCAAAGAATTCTTAGCTTCGGTTGCATGTAACAGAGGTGCGATTGTTCCCGCTTCGTTTTCGGCCTGTCCCACGGGTCTCTGTAACCAACCTCCGTTCGGTGCCGTGACTTCTCCGACCAAAAAAGAATGGAAGGCTCGAATCAAGCCGCCCCTCTCGACCTCTCTCCCAGCCGTGAGTGAGACGATCACGCAGACGGAGGCCGTTCAGAGTTGGCTCCGGGAGGCCTCGACAACGGCCGCGGAAGACCTGGGTCAAATGCAGGGGATGCAGGGCGAAATGAGGGGATACACGCGGATGATGGACGCCCTGGAGGAGGCTCTCCCGGAATTGATCGCGGCGGTGAACGAGTTAACGGACAGGTGCGGCAATGTGGATCTCAACTGGCGCCCGCACCGTCCCACCCTCAGCCGTCTCTGCGTCTCGTTCGATCGGGAATACACCGTAACGCTCTTCGTGCGGCTCGATGCGTGCACCGACGAGGCCGTCCAGGCAGCCCTCGATACGATCGCCGACGCCCTGCCGCCGGGCGACCCATTTCCTAATCGTCCGAATACCGTCACCGGCCTCGTCGCCCGCGACGGGCAGGGCATCGGGGTACGCCTCAACGAGCGTCTCCGCGAGAACGGATCGGGCACCACGCGCTCGGTCACCCTCCTTCCCGGGCACCGACAGCCCCAAGAAGATCTGTCACGCACGGAGGCGGTCCGACAGCTCCGACGGGCCCTGTGTGCGGACGCGGTCGCCGAGTAATCATGCGGCGGCCGACCGCGGCCCCTCTTCGAGCGGCTGAACCTCGTCAATGCCGCGCACGACCCACCCCTCTCGGTCCGGCGGCGTGCCGAACCAGAGCCGTGCCCCCGACTCTACGAACTCGCTGAGGAACCGCACGAACGTCTTCGGCGCCATGTTGGTGGGGACCTTGTCGGTTGTCAGCGTCAGGTGATCGTCGTTGCGCTGAAAGTAGCCGAGGGCAAACGGAAGCGGGCCGGATGTTTCCGTGCTGAGCTCTTCCCGGTACACCGCACTCTCCCGACGGATCGACTGGACGAGCTCCACCGTCAGCCAGTCCTGCTCGCGCCCGGCCACGAGGTTGTGATGGCGGCGCTCAAACAGCTTGTAGATGAGATCGTCGAGCGTCTCCCGCTGCTGCTCGCGGACGACGCCCTTTTCGATGTGACAGGCAATGTGGTCGGCCATCGGCATTAAGAACCTGTTTTAATCTTCAGATGGGTTGATAACCGCGGTGGATTTGTCCGGGCTGGATGCCGAATCGGCATGCAGACAGTCGGAAAACGGTTCTTCTGGACGGGCCTGCAGTCGTTACGTCCCTGCATACCTGAAAGCGCATGAAATTAAAACAGCTTCTAAGAACCCGATGTTTTCACGCGGACACCACGACAGCGGTGGCTCAAGTGGACGGAGGCGCCGTACAAGAGGGGCGTTGAACCGTTCCTCTCTCCCCTGAATTCGCATTCATGGACTCACTCACCCAAATCACCCTGGGGGCCGCGGTTGGAGAGGCCGTCGCCGGTCGAGAAGCCGGCAAGAACGCTCCGCTGTGGGGCGCGTTTTTCGGCACGCTGCCCGACCTCGACGTGCTAGCCAATCCGTTCCTGACCGAAGCCCAGTCGCTACTGTGGCACCGCGGTCCGTCGCACTCCCTCCTCCTTGGGGCCGTTCTGACGCCGCTCCTCGCCCTGGCGCTGGCCCGCATCCACGACGACGGACCGTCGTGGCGCCGCTGGGTGGTGCTCGTCGGAAGCGTTCTGTTTACCCACATCGGTCTGGACTGCCTGACTACCTACGGAACCCAGATTTTCTGGCCCTTCACCCGCACGCCCGTCATCATTGGGTCGATTTTTATCATCGATCCGCTCTACACGATCCCCCTGGCCGCCGGCCTTCTGATCGGCCTCCGCTGGCCCTCCACGGCCCGTGCCCGCCGCGTGTCGAATTACGTGGGACTTGCGATCAGCTCGGGGTACCTCCTGATTACCCTCATCAACAAAGCCCACGTCGAGTCCGTCTTTCAGGCGTCCCTCCAGTCTCAGGGCCCTCCCGCCGAGCGCGTGTTCACCAAGCCCACCGCCTTCAACAACCTTCTCTGGACGGCGATCGCGGAAGGCGAGGACGGGTTTTATGTCGGTTTCTACTCTCTTCTCGACGAAGACCGCGCCGTCGACTTCCGCTCCGTCCCCAAGCGGCATGACCAGCTCGGGAATGCCGCAGACAGTCCCTTCGTGGACCGACTGCGGTGGTTCTCACGAGGCTACTTCATCGTCCGCGAGACGGGGAACGGCAGACTCACGATCCAGGACCTCCGCTTCGGACGCAGCGACCTCGGCCTCACCCGCGACGGCACGTACATCTTCACCTTCGTCCTCGACCGCAACGACGAAGGACAAATTACCGGCTTTCAGCAAGAGCGGCCCGAGGTCCGGGTCCGATGGCCCCTACTGCGCCGGTTCGTGGCCCGTATCGGCGGCCGTCCCCTGCGCCTCAACACGACATCCGACCTGCCACGACGCAACACCTCTGTGAACGGCTCCATCGCTTCACAGTGAGGCTCCGGTTCGGATTGATTATTGCCTTCCCTTCTCCGACGTTTTATTGGCTACAAGTTGAAGAATCAACTCCACTACAGATGAACAACCTCCTTGCTGATCCGAATCGCTATTTTTCGGCGGAGACGCTCGGGATGGCAGCCGACTACGTACTGAGCGCCGTCGCACTCATTCTCATCCTGGTGGTGGGCCGCTACGTGGCCCGGACGGTGCGGAATTGGATTCGCGCCGGCCTCGACAAACCCGGGGTTGATCGCACGCTCACCAAGTTCGCCGGCAACTTTGCCTACTACGGCATCTTCCTGCTGACCCTCTTCGCCGCCCTAGAAACCGTCGGCGTCGAAACGGCAAGCTTCGTCGCCGTGCTCGCTGCCGCCGGGTTCGCCGTTGGGTTGGCCCTGCAGGGGACCCTCGCCAACTTTGCCGCGGGCGTCATGCTTCTTGTCGTTCGGCCGTTCAGCGTAGGAGACTACGTGGAAATCGCCGGAGAAACGGGCTTCGTAAAGGAGATCCAGCTTTTCTTTACGCAGCTCCGCACCCGTGAAAATCGCCTCATCATCGTTCCGAACGGCGACATCTTCGGCTCCACCATCGAGAATATTTTCGAAGCGGACGAAATCCGCGTGGACTGTGACGTAGGCACTGACTATCCGGCCGACATCGACGAGACCCGTGAAGTGCTGCTCGATGCCGCCCGCAGCGTTGAGGACCGGCTTGAGGAGAAAGGCGAACAGGCCGCCCTCGTGGGCCTCGGGGGCTCTTCCATCAACTGGCAGGTGCGCATCTGGGCCCGCCCGGACGACTACTTCCGCCTCAAACAGGAGTTGATCCGCCAGGTGAAGTACAAGCTTGACGAGGCCGACATCGGCATTCCGTTCCCGCAGATGGACGTGCACATGGACAAGCTGAACGGCGAGGCGTAATTCCCGGCCGCTCCTTTGTCCTTCGTGCGAAAGCCGGGCGGGAACGGAACGTGCGTTCCCGACTCGGCTACGACTTCGGTGAGCCCATTTTCTCTACAAAGCCCGACCCCACATTTCTATGCCTACACGTTCTGCCGACGCGACCTGGGAAGGCAACCTTCCCGACGGAAACGGAGTCATGACGATGGAAAGCGGCTCCTACGAAGGCCCGTTCTCGTTCCGTTCTCGCTTTGAGGACGGCGACGGCACCAATCCGGAAGAGTTGATTGCCGCCGCCCACGCCGGATGCTTCTCGATGGCGTTTTCTAACGTCCTGGACGAAGAAGGATACACGCCCGACTCCGTGGATACGACCGCGGAGGTCACCCTCCGGATGCTGGAGGACGGCCCGGCAATCACAAAGATCCATCTGAACAGCACCGCGTCCGTCCCCGATATTGACGAGGACACCTTTCAGGACCTCGCCGACGCCGCCAAGTCCGGCTGCCCGGTCTCGAAGGCCCTCGCCGGTTCCGAAATTACTTTGGACGCGACGTTGCGGAGCTAGCGCCCGTCTTTTCCTCTCGGCGATTCCGCCCCAGTGCTCCCCTCGGAGGACTGGGGCATTTCTATTTGGGGGCCGCTTCTCTATCTGGGGACCGCTTCTGCCTGTCTCCCTTTCCGAAAGTCGTGCCAGCGCCCCAACCTCTCGTTCTCCATGCTCCGAGCAACGGTGCCGTTCCTCGTCAGCGACTGGTGCCCACTCAGTGGTCTCGCACAACGACTCTGTCAGCACCGGTGCGTGCATCTGCGCGGCGTCACCGCAGCGAGGCTGTCGCCAATGGGCACAGAAGGTGGGTTTGTCCGGTGGAGGTGCGTGAGGCATCACAGAATCTACCATTTCCGCCTCTCCAGTGTAGCTCTAGTTCGGCTTGTGCATCACTGTGGTCCCCCGTTGGGAACGATCTAGCATCCGATCAAATTTTTGTACATGTTATTTGTATAAATAGTTAAGACAGAAGCCTCTCCTCTCTCGCAGATGGTTTCCAAGAGATCCACGGTCTCATGAGTGTCCAAAATCCTCCCCTGGACACGTACGTACGCGACCTCCTTCACTCAAAGCCGGAGATGCTCGACAGCGAGGACGTGCTAACGGTAATTCCGTCCACGACGGTATTCGACTGCATCGAGCGTATGGCCGACCACAACGTCGGGTCGATTATGGTAATGGACGGCGAGGAGATCGTCGGCATCTTTACAGAGCGCGACTACATGAAGAGTATTGCCCTGAAGGGGCACTCCTCGAAGACGACGGACGTGGAAGAGGTGATGACGACCGATGTCGTGACCGTTCAGCCCGACAAGCCACTGGAGGAGTGCCTAGAAGTGATGACGAGGTTCCGGTTTCGCCACCTTCCCGTCGTAGACGAGAACGAATCTCTCATCGGCCTCATCTCGATCGGGGACTGCGTGAAGCAGGTGGTCAATACCGCCCACCGGAAAACGAAGCAATTCCGGCAGTACGTCACCGGGTCCTATTCGGTTTGACGCGCCGCGCGTCGTCCCAACCTCGGCCCGATCAGGCCGCCACGGATAAGACGATCTTGCCGGCGTTTTCGTTGTTCTCCATGCGCCGGTGTGCCTCCGCGACATCGGTCCAGTCGTATTTTGAATCGATGACAGGCCGGAGGTCGCCGTCGATGAACGACGGGAGTACGTCGGCGGCAAACTCCTGCGTCAGATTAACTTTGTATCCGAGGCTGCGAGAGCGGAGTGTCGAGGCCAAGAGTTGGGCCCGCTTGGCCATCAGGTCGCGGAGACTCACCTGCTCCACCGTGCTTCCGCCCAGTGTGGCAAGCTGGATGATCCGCCCGTCGGTCGCAAGCACATCGACGTTCTTCTGGAAGTAGGGCGCGCCGATGAAGTCGACGATGATGTCGGTGCCGTATCCGTCCGTGATTGAGGAGACACGCTCCGCAAAGTCCTCGGTGTTGTAATCAATGGCGGCCTCCGCCCCCAGATCGCGGCACACGTCGTGCTTGGGCGCAGAGGCCGTGACGTAGGGATCGGCCCCGGCCCGCCGGGCGAGCTGAATCGCTGCGGTCCCCACGCCGCTGGCCCCGGCGTGGATGAGCACGTGGTGCCCGGATTGGATCTTGCCCAGCCAGTGCAACGCCTGGTAGGCCGTGAGGAAGACCTCGGGAATCGCGGCGGCCTCCGTCATCGAAAGCCCCGGCGGCACGGCCATGAGCCGATCTTTGTGGACGACGGTGTGCTCGGCGTAGCCGCCGCCGTCAAGGAGCGCAAACACGCGGTCGTCCTCGTGCCAGTTGATCACACCGGACCCGGTCTCAACGACCGTTCCGGCCATTTCCAGTCCCAGGATTTCCGAGGCCCCCTCCGGCGGCGGGTAGTGCCCCCGACGCTGGAAGGTGTCGGCCCGATTCAGGGCAGTTGCGTGCACCTTTACCAGCACCTCCTCGGCCTGCGGCGCGGGCGTGGGGACCTCCTGAATCTCCATCTGCTCCGGAGCGCCGGGCTCGGGAACGACAACAGCACGCATAGTTGGGACCTCTCTTGTTCGTTGGACAGAATAGTACGCTTTTCTTCCCGATCAGAGCCGCAAGGCACACACCGACCGTCCCCCGCTTTCCAGCTCAAGTCATCACGCCCAACGCAAAACGCCCAACGCAAAACGCCCAACACTGAACACACAACATCCCTACCGCGGCACCCAGTCCTCAGCGTCGCCGTGCCGCTCCAGCTCCCGACGCGCCAAGTCCAGCGCCGCCGTCGCGAAGAGCTGCTTGTTGAGCGTCCGGTCCTCCACGAATTGGCGCCGCACAGCCCGCGTACGCACGTCGTCGGCGTAACCGAGCCAGACGGTCCCCACCGGCTTCTCCTCCGTCCCGCCCGTAGGGCCTGCGATGCCTGTCGTGGCAATGCCCACGTCGACCCCGAGTGCCTCCCGAACGCCCGCCGCCATCTTAACGGCGACCGGCTCGCTGACGGCCCCGTACTCGTCGAGCAGCTCAGGGTCGACCCCGAGCACCGTCTGCTTGACCCGGTTGGCGTAGGCCACCACGCTGCCCTCGTAGTAGTCCGACGACCCGCTAATCCCCGTGAGCCGGTGCCCGATGAGTCCGCCGGTTGCACTCTCCGCCGACCCAATGGTCCGGTCCGCAGCCCGGAGCTGTTCTGCGAGCACCTCCTCCAGCGTCACATCGCCGGTGCCAATGACATGCTCCCCCGCTCGTGCACGGATGCGCTCCGTCAACTGGTCAATTCGTTGCTCGGCGGCCGTCGAGTCTTCATTGGCCGCCGTCAGGCGGAGGCGAACGCCGCTGGTCGAGGGCAAGTACGCCAGAGAGAGCTCGTCGTCCAAAAGGTCGGACAGGTCCCCAAGCCGTTCCTGCAGCGACGACTCCCCAATTCCTGACGTCACCAGCGTCCGGTGCGTCACCGCTCGCAGGTGGGGGCGTGCTTCCAACCGCGGTTCGACGCTCCCATTGAAGATGCCTTTCAACTCTTCCGGGATGCCGGGCAGCACGGCTACCACACAGCCGTCGTCGGACGCGTCGTACCACAGCCCGACGGCGGCCCCGACCGGGTTGTCGAGCGTCGCAAAGCCTTCGGGCACCTGCGCCAGCTGGGGCGCCGACGGCGGCATCTGGTGCCCTCGTTGCTCGTAGTAGCGGCGGATGCGATCCATGATCTCGTCGTCGGTCCGGAGGGGTGCATCGAAGGTCTCCGCCAGCACCTCGCGGGTCACGTCGTCGTGCGTAGGCCCGAGTCCCCCAGTCATCACAACGAAGTCGGCCTGCCGAACGGCCCGCTCCAGCTCCGCCCGCATCGTGTCCGGATTGTCGCCCACCGTCACCGTGCGCTTCACCTCCACGCCGAGATCACTGAGCCGACGGCCGAGCCACGCGGCGTTGGTGTTTTCCGTCTGCCCGATGAGCAGCTCGTCCCCGATCGTAAGTAGATGTGCCTTCATGCCGGTCAGCCTGCCAGAAATACATGCATCAGAAACGATTCTCTTCCACCGCATCGACGCTCTCCTGCGTCGACGCCGCCAAGGGACGGCGAGGACCCGTCCATGGATGGCAACGTCCCCGAACGCTATGCTCGGTCGGGCGCCTCGCCGCCGTGCTCCCGCGACCATGCCGCCGGGTCTTCGCGCCAAGTGTGAAGCCCCTCCAGGTCGGCAGTCGATACCCGGCTTTCACCGTGCGCCACCTCAACGAGAGTGGAGAAGTCCGTGAGCACGCGTCGGGGCACGTCGGCCTCATCAAACGCCGCGGCCGCGGCTTCCAGCTCGTAGCTAAAGATGGCAAGCACCGCCGTGACCGAAGCGCCCGCGTTGCGCACCGCCTCGACGGCATCGAGCGCCGAGCCGCCGGTCGAAATCAGATCTTCCAGCACAATTACATCCGTCTCTCGATCAAGGTGCCCTTCGATGCGAGCCCCGGTGCCGTGCTCTTTCGCCGACGAGCGGACGTAAACCATCGGTTGATCGGTGGCCTCCGCCAGCCAGGCCGCGTGCGGAATGCCGGCGGTGGCCGTGCCCGCAACCGTGGCCGGGAGCAGGGACTGCTCCGACACAATGCTCCGAAACCCATCCCGAATGGCTCGGCGAACCCCCGGATGCGAGATGGTGAGTCGGTTGTCGCAGTAGATGGGCGCCACCATCCCAGACGACCACGTGAACGGATCGTTCGGCCGTAGCTTCACGGCCTCAATCTCCAGGAGCGCCCGCGCGGTCGTGTGGGCGCGGCGGGCTCCCGCCGACTCCGAGGCGGCGGAGACGGACGCATCGAATGACGGGCCGGACGAACTCGGGGAATCCATGACGATCTCGCAGTGCAGGAAGCCTGTGCTTATTCGACCTCAAAGCGCTCCTCGGCGGGCGCCATAAAGTACAGTGCCCCCGTTGCCAGCGTTACGCCGACGACGCCGGCAAGCGCCACCCCGGGAAGAATGCTTTCGTACAGAATCCAGGTGGCCCACTGTCCCACGGGCGCCGCCATGTGGGTGGCCGTCCGGAGGACCAGCACGCTGAACAGAAACAGCAGCTGAAGCATCGTCTTCGCCTTCGCAACCCGATAGGTTTGGAGGGTCTTCCCCCCCGCCTCCACCCAGGACCGAAGGGCCGTCACCGAGGCGTCGCGGAGGGCAATCACGGCCACCGCCCACCAGGGGACGATGGTGGGGGCGTGCAGCGCGAGCACGACGAAGGTGCCGATCACCAGAATCTTATCGGCCAGCGGATCGAGATACTGGCCCAGCCGAGACCGCACCTGGTAGCGACGCGCCAGCACCCCGTCGTAGTAGTCCGACAGGGACGCGAGCACGAACAGCGCGAGCGCGCTCATCTGTCCTTCCTGACTCGGCACCGTCAGGAGCACGAGCAACAGCGGCGTCACCAAAATGCGCGCGACGGTCAGCACGTTCGGAATGTACCGGAGGCCGGCGGACGTATACATACACCGGAGTGGCAAATCACAACAAGCAGGAAGGACAAGGCCTCAGCCGTGGGAGAATTCCCACTGGGGATTCCATTCCACGGATGCAGTGGGTCTCAGTTGCATATCTCATCCAACGAGCCCCATTCCTGCAAAGTTTTCAGAGAAGTACGTGGCACTTCGTCACCACGTGCTCAGCATGCTCCCCGCCGGGATCCGCCTACCGAGCGGCAGGTCTGCCATTGTGACGGACTGTCACGCTCCAGCCGGGGTCGGCACTGTTCTTGATTGTACAGCAGGATGGCGACGTAGGGTGAGGAGACCCTCGGCTCCAACACGCCTTCGACACTCGACGAACTACTGAACCAGAGCAGACTCACACCTATGGGCAAGATCATTGGTATTGACCTCGGCACGACGAACTCCGTCGTGGCCGTCATGGAGGGCGGCGATCCGAAAGTCATTGAAAACTCGGAGGGCGACCGGACGACGCCGTCGGTGGTCGCCTACAAAGACGATGGCGAACGGCTCGTGGGCGCCCCTGCGAAGCGGCAGGCCATTACGAACCCCGAGAACACGATCGCCTCGATCAAGCGGTTCATGGGCCGCTTCTACAATGAGGTCGAGGACGAGATCGAGGAGGTCCCCTACGAGATCGTGCGCGGAGAGAACGACACCGCCCGCGTGGAAATCGGGGACCGGAAGTACACGCCTCAGGAAATTTCGGCGATGGTCTTGCAGAAGCTGAAGCAGACCGCCGAGGACTACCTCGGGGAGGAAGTGACCGACGCCGTGATTACGGTGCCTGCCTACTTCAACGACGCGCAGCGCAAGGCCACGAAGGAGGCCGGCCAGATTGCGGGCCTAAACGTGCAGCGCATCATCAACGAGCCGACCGCCGCGTCGCTCGCGTACGGCCTCGACGACGAGAGCGATCAGGTAATCGCCGTGTACGACCTGGGCGGCGGTACCTTCGACATCTCGATTCTGGAGCTTGGCGACGGCGTCTTCGAAGTAAACGCGACCTATGGGGACACCCACCTGGGCGGCGACAACTTCGACAAGTGCCTGATTGACCATATTGCCGACGAGTTCCAGAAGGACAAGGGAATTGACCTCCGCGACGACCCAATGGCCCTGCAGCGGCTCAAGGAGGCCGCCGAGAAGGCCAAGATCGAGCTGTCCAGTGCCAAGACGACGACCATCAACCTGCCGTTCGTCACGGCCACGGACGAGGGCCCGCAACACCTGAACATGGACATCAACCGCGCCACGTTCGAAAACCTGATCGAGGACCTCGTCGAGAAGACGGTCCCGCAGATGGAGGAGGCCCTCAGCGACGCCGGCCACTCCAAGAACGACGTGGATGAGGTCATCATGGTCGGCGGATCGACCCGCGTACCGCTCGTGCAAGAAACGGTTACGGACTTCTTCGGCCGCCAGCCCAACAAGTCGGTGAATCCGGACGAGGTCGTGGCGCTCGGCGCCGCGGTGCAGGGCGGCGTACTCAGTGGCGATGTCGACGACGTGCTGCTACTCGACGTGACGCCGCTCAACCTCGGCATTGAGACGCTCGGGGGCGTGATGACCACGCTGATTGAGGAGAACACGACCATCCCGACGAAGGAGAGCGAAATCTTCTCTACGGCCGCCGACAATCAGACCTCGGTCGAGGTCCACGTCCTGCAGGGCGATCGCGAGATGGCCAAGGACAACCGAACCCTGGGCCGCTTCCACCTGGACGGGATCCCGCCGGCCCCGCGAGGCACACCGCAGATCGAGGTCAAGTTCGATATCGACGCCGACGGCATCCTGAACGTGTCGGCCGTCGACAAGGCCACCGGCAAGGAGCAGTCCATCCGGGTCGAGGCGTCCAGCGGCCTCACCGAGGAGGAAATCAACAAGATGAAGCAGGACGCCGAGGAGCACGCCGAGGAAGACAAGAAGCGCAAGGAGCGTGCGGAGACCATCAACGAGGCCAACTCGATGGTATACACCACCGAGCAGAACCTCGACGAGTACGGCGACAAGATCCCGGAGGACAAGCGAAGTCCTATTGAGAACGCCCTCGAACGGGTCCAGAGCGAGCTCGAAACGGCAGAGGCCGACGAGCCGGTCGACGCTCTCGAAGAGGCCCTTGAGGACCTCAACGAGAAGTGGTCTGCCGCCAGCCAGGAGATTTACGCGGCCCAGCAGCAGGGCCAGGCCGCTGCTGGCAGCCCTGGAGGCGAAGGCACAACCTCCAGCAGCTCGACGCCGCCGGGCTACGACGAAGACGGTGAAGACGTGCACGATGCCGACTACGAAGTCGTCGACGAAGGCGAAGAGGAGTAACTTGGCCTTTACGGCGTGAGGCCGGGAATGCGCCTCCGCCCACGACGACCTCTACGTCGCCCCTCCGCCCCGATCGGGATTGCCCCCGGTCGGGGCGGTTTTTTGTTGAACCTCCGCCCCGGCACCGCCCCGTCCGATCTGCGTCACCGCAATCGCGTCTCACTCGCCGCAGTACGCAAGAGGGAGCGAGAGGGCAATTGGAGCACAGCAGCACGGCCTCCATGCATCCACGCTTCCAGTCATTCTGGACAGGTGGGCCGCTCGACGATAACATCGCGCCTCCGACGGCTCCGGATGTCTGCCAACACGCAATCGCCCTGCGATCTGCCCTGCGAACCTGAGACTTTTTAGATGCACTCGCAATAACGGAAATATAGCTCCCTGCAATCTTCCGCGGTCGTGAAAGAGCAGTCCCTTCAAAAAACCGGCTACGTCCCCCAGGGCAATTGCATCTTGCTCTATAACGAGTACAGGAGAGCGGCAGCGCACAGCGTCCATGCCTCCGGGCGTCCATTCATTTCGGGCAGATGGATCGATGATAGGCAACAGTGCCTCCTGCTTTCTCGAACGCGTTCCAACATACGATCACCCTGCCTGCGCCCCCGTTACCGACCGTCGGCATCCGGTAGCTCGTAGAGGTTTCGCGCATTCCGGGTCGTCACCTCGGCCACCTCCGCAAGCGAAAGCTCCTTGATCTCCGCCAGCCGCTTGGCCACGTCCCGCACGTACGCAGGTTCGTTGCGGTCGCCGCGATGCGGCTCCGGCGCCAGGTACGGACTATCCGTTTCAATAACGATATGCTCCAGGGGCACCTCCGCCACGTACTCGTCCACCTCGCTGTTGGAGAAGGTCATGATGCCTCCCACCCCCAGGTAGAAGCCGAGCTCCCAGGCCCGCTCGGCCACCGCAGGCGGATCGACGTAGCAGTGCAAAATGCCCCGCATCCGTTCCGGATGATCGGTGCGCGTCCGTTCCTCCTCCAGAATATCGAGAATATCGTCGGTGGCCTCCCGGTTATGAATCACAAGCGGCAGATCGGCCTCGATGGCCAGGCGAATGTGCCGCCGAAAGAAGGCGTGTTGCCGGTCGTCGAACGAGCGATCCCAGTAGTAGTCCAGCCCGCTCTCCCCGATCGCCACGATGGACGGGTGGTGGCACCACTCCTTCACCGCCTCAAAATCCTCGTCCGTCGCCTCTTCCGTTGCCGAGGGATGCAGGCCCGTCATCGCGTAGAGCCCGTCGGTCTGCGCGCAGAGATCGACGGCCTGTTGAATGGACGGCACGTCGATTGCGGGCATGACAATCGTCTCGACCTCGGCCTCGCGGGCCCGGTCCAGCACCGCCGCCCGGTCGTCGTCGAATTGATCGAGATAGAGATGGGCGTGGGTATCGATGAGCATGGGAACAGGCGGAAACCGTGAGAAACCGAAGAATCGATGAGCAGTACGCGCATGGCGTGTGCGTCCCTACAGCGTTCCGGGCATAGCCCGACCGACTCAGAACATCGCTCGTACGCCCGGAAGTTCAAATCGGTTGGCCCGATTTTCACCGATGTTCGCCGCATGATGGCCTCTTCCTTCGTCTGTCGCTGGACGATCCTCCTTCTCTGCATTGGCCTCACCGGTCTTGGGCCCGCCGTCGCCGGCCCCGTTCCCAGCGATACGGCCCGCGTGCGGGTGCGTCTGAATAACACGTCGGTGATCGAATCCGTCGAGCTGACGGTAAAGGAAGGCCCCGTTGCCGTCCACCTTCCCGGCGGCGGACGCCCGGTAATGCGCCTCCAATCCGGCGAGACCACCACGCTGGGCCTCCGTCAGAGCGATGTCTACGTGCGCCGCGGCAACAACGGCCTGTACGCCACGAAGCTGCGCCTGCGCCCAACCGGGACCGGCGCCACGTGGACACTCGCCTTCCAGAACGGAACGCGCACATACACGGGCAGCCTCTACCTGGCCCCGGCCCCTGAGTCCGGCCTGCTGGTCGTCAACAACGTTCCGCTGGAGGACTACGTGGCCAGCGTCGTCGCCAGCGAATACGGGCTCGACGACCGGGAAGGCCGTAAGGCCATGGCAGTCGTAGCTCGTACGTACGGCCTCTTTACCTCCGAAAAGTTTGGGGGCACCTACGATCAGGCCGACGGCACGGCCTCCCAGGTCTACGACGGAGTGAGCGCAGTGACGCCTGCTTCTCGTCAAGCCACGAGCGCCACTCAGGGCGAGGTACTCACGTACAACAGCACCCTCATCCAGGCCGTCTACTTCTCCTCCAGTGGAGGACACACGGCGGACAACGAGGCGGTCTGGGACGCCAAAAGGCCCATTCCCTACCTCCGCGGCAAGAAGGACCCGTACGACTCCGAATCGCCCCATCATACCTGGTCGGCGACGGTGGACCGCTCCCAGTTGCTGCAGGCACTCACTCGGTCCCACGGCAGTCTCGTGGAAGGATTCACAATCGGTGGGCGCAGTTCGGACGGGCGGGTAAAGACAATCAGCCTCCTCCAGCCCAGCGGCTCCCCGGCAACGATGAACGCGAACGACTTCCGGCTCATCGTGAACCGGGGCGTGGACGGCACGCTCAAGAGTACCTGGTTCGATGCCCGCCGGTCGGGCGACCAATATGTCTTCGACGGCCGTGGCTTCGGGCACGGGGTCGGCCTCAGCCAGTGGGGCGCCCACGAAATGGCCCAGCGCGGCAGGAGCTACCGCGACATTCTGACGTTTTACTACACCGGCATCGACATTGAACAGGTGGGCGAGGTGGACGAGGACCCTCAGGATGCCCCGGTGGCTCGCACTCCCCCGTCCCCTGAGACGGATCCAGCAACGTCGTCCTCTCCTCCTGAGTCATCGGATTCCTCCCCGGACCCCAACCAGCCCCGAATCGGCTGGTAACAGAGAGTGCCCTCCACTCCAAAATAGCCGGGACTGTCCCCGTCGCTATACGCCGGCCGTCTCTACTCGTATACTCTCGCAGCTCCCGTTGCCACCGAATGCGTGCTCGTGTACTTCTCTTCACCGTACTGCTCGCATACGGCCTTCGCCCGGCCGATGCCCAGGTGCCCGACACGACCGCAATCGACTCGACCATCGTTCAACTGCCGGAGGTCACCGTTGAGGCGGCCCGGGCGTCCGAAACGGAAGCCTCCGCCCCGTTCGCCGTCAGCGTCGAGTCGCGCTCGCCCGAGGCAATTGCCCTCACTCCCAACACGTCCCTCGATGACGTACTACGCCCCCTGCCGGGCCTCTGGGTGAACGACCGCCACCACTTTGCCCTCGGCGAGCGGATCAGCGTGCGTGGGGTGGGCTACCGCTCTAATTTCGGCGTCCGTGGCATTCAGGTGCTCTACGACGGTCTTCCGCTCACCCTGCCGGATGGCCAGGCCTTCCTGGACGTGGTGGAGCCGGCCGTGATTCGCCGCGTGGAACTCGTCCGGTCTCCCGCCGCCACCTTTTGGGGCAACGGCAGCGGCGGCGTGCTCTTCCTCTCCTCCCCCCCTCCGCCCGACGCTCCCTCGGTGCGGGCCCGGGTGCAGGCCGGCAGCTTCGGCGAGCGGCAGGGCCTCCTGGAAAGTACCGGCCCCGTCGGCGACTGGCGCCTGCACGGCTACGCCTCCGGCATCCGGCAGGACGGCTTTCGCGACCACAGTGAAGGATACCGCCTGCGCGCCGGCGGGACCGCCACTCGCTCATTCGGCAGCACCACTGTGCGCATCACAGCGCGGGGCGACGCGCAAGACACCGAAAACCCCAGCAGCCTCACGCTCCCGCAGTTCCGCAACGATCCCTCCCAGGCCCGCCCTCTCTTTCAGCAGTTCAATGCCGCCAAGACCAGCGAGCAGGGACAGCTGGGCGTCACCGTCGAGCATGCGTTCGGCGATACACAACTCTCCGGCACTGCCCACTACCTGCACCGCTCCCTCGACAACCCTCTTCCCTTCGGCTACATCGCCTTCACCCGAAACAGCGGCGGGGCGCGCGTGACGCTGCGGCACACAGCAGGTCGACTCGAAGGCGGCGTCGGGGCCGACGTAGGTACGCAATTCGACGACCGCATCGAGTATACGCCGTCCAAGAACGGCACGCCGGGCGACACCACCACCCTCAACCAGCTCGAAACGGTCCTGAGCGGATCGACCTTCGCCTACGCGCGCTTCAACGCCACGGACCGGTTGTCCCTCACCGGAGGACTGCGGGTGGACGGTCTGCGGTTCGAGGCCGACGACCAACTCCTGCGCGACGGCGACGACTCCGGAACGCGTACCTTCTCGGCCTGGAGCCCCACGCTGGGCCTGTCGTACGACCTGGATACGACCCTGCTTTTCGCGCACTACAGCTCGGCCTTCGAGACACCGACGACCTCCGAGTTGTCGAACCGGCCCGACCGGGGCGGCGGGTTCAACCGGCAGCTCGGCCCGCAACGCACGCAGGGCGTAGAGGTGGGTGCCCGCGGGGTTCTGCCGAACGCCCGCCTGGAATTCGACGTGGCGGTCTACCAGCAGTGGATCGACGACCTCATCACCGGACAGCGCGAGGCGGACGGCTACCAGTTCTTCACTAATCTCGGCGAAAACACCCATCGCGGCGTCGAGGCGCGCCTCACGTGGACGCCGACGGACGCGGTGGAGGTGCAGGCGCAGTACACAGGCACGCGGTTCCGCATCCAGGTCCCCGCTTCTCTGGAGGGCAATCGGGTGCCCGGCATTCCGGCGCACCGCGGATACGGACACCTGGAGCTTGGACGGAACGGCCTCTGGGGACGGCTCTCGGTCGAGGCGGTGCCGTCCTACGAGGTCAACGACGCCAATACCGCCGCGGAGGCCCCGGGCTACTCGCTCCTGAGCCTGCGGCTGGGACATCGGGGCGTGTCGTGGGAGGGGGTGACCGTCAGGCCGTTCGTCGCGGTGGACAACCTTCTCGATCAACGGTACGCCGCCTCCGTCACCGTCAACGGGGGAGGTACGTTTTACGAACCCGGGCCGGGTCGGTCGTACAGCGGCGGTCTGAACGTTGCGCTATAGGGCCTTACTGACAACCGGGCTGGGACGCGGGCCTGCGGCCACGCGCCGGTCGAACGTCCGAAGGGGAAACAGGCGGTTGAGCCGATCCTGCACAATCTGCTGGAAGGTCTCGCGGTGCTGCGGGCTAACGGGCCGAGACGGCGGCAGCTCAATGGCGTAGGGATCGACCGCCGTTCCATGCTTCCAGAGCCGGTAGTCCAGATGCGGACCGGTCGACCGTCCCGTGTCTCCCACGTACCCGATCGTCTCTCCTTGCGACACCTCCGCGCCGCGGTGAAGCCCGTCGGCAAAGTCGGAGAGGTGCAGGTAGCCACTGCTGTAGATCTCGTTGTGTCGGATCTTAATGTAATTGCCGTTCGGGCCGTAGTGACCCGCCTTCACCACCGTTCCGCCCCCCACGGCGTGCACCGGCGTTCCGGTCGGGGCCGCGTAATCCGTTCCGTGATGCGGTCGGCGCCGATTGAGAACGGGATGCATCCGGCTGTGGCTAAATCCGGAACTGATGCGGCTGTACCGCAGCGGTGCCTTCAGCAGCTCCCGCCGCAGGCTTCCGCCCTCCCGGTTAAAGTACTGCGCCCCATTCCCATCGTCGAACCGGACCCCGAAGTACTGCTGATCCTGATGCTCGAAACTGGCGGCGACGATCTTGCCGGGCGCGACCGTTTCGCCGTCGACTTTCCGCTGCTCGTAAAGAATCCGAAAGGAATCGCCGGGCTGGATGCGAAAGAAGTCGATCTGCCAGGCAAACACCTCTGAGAGCCGGAGCGCGAGCTTCGGGTGCGCCCCGTTGGACGTGATCGTTTCGTAGAGCGATTCCTCGATCGTGCCCTTCACCGTTGTCCAGGTACGCCCCACGGGCCGGCGCACAACGTGGCTCTTCGACGGATCCTGTGCGTTGAATACCACGGACTCGACCGGACTCGCGCGGTAGACCAGGTACTGTGCACGCTGGAGCCAGGGGTTCATGAACACTCGGTAGGAGTGCCCACTTTTGATGTTGCGCACATCGAACGCCGGACGCACGGACTCAGCCAGCCGGACGGCTTTCCGGTAGGAGACCCCGTGGGACGTCAAAAGGTCAGCGAGGGTCTGGTACCGCGACACACGTCCTTTCTCGACGGTATACTTCTGGGGAGAAATTCCCAAGACAGATGTCGACGGAGATGTTTCGTCTGGAGGAGCCGCTCTTTCAGTGGAAGTAGCAACGGCCGTCGTCCCGCCGAGCAGAAGGAAAAACACTCCTGCAAAAATGAAATGAGCCTTCATCAGAAGAGATATCGCCGTTTTACAGACATAGTACTGAGCATAGGGAAAAAAGACACCGTGCGCCCCAAAAGCAAAAGCGGGGATTCCTTTTAGCAAATTCCCCTGCCGGATTCACGTCCCCAAAAATCTCAACGCGTATTTCGTGGGCACTCGGCTGGCATTTGACCGACTAAACCCTCACCTTGACTGCCTCACGATGTGCCATCTGCCCTCACCTTGGCCCCGTTGTTCTCGTGACCGACGACTCGGACACCATGCGCCTGGCCGTCTTCGCCTCGGGCGGAGGCACTAACTTCCAGGCCATTCTGGACGCGATCGGGCGCGATGACCTCCCCGCTACCCCCGCATGCTGCGTGAGCAACACGCCGGACGCGGGTGCCTTGGACCGCGCTCAGCGGCACGACGTGCCCACCGCCGTCGTCGCTCCCAAAGCCCACGGCACGGCTGAGGCGTTCGGAGAGGCCCTGTTGGACATCCTATCGGCCCACGATGCGACCTTTGTGGCCCTGGCTGGATACATGATCAAAATTCCGCCGAATGTGGTTGAGACCTATCGGGGCCGCATGACCAACGTGCATCCGGCTCTGCTTCCCGCCTTCGGCGGCAAGGGAATGTACGGCGTGAACGTGCATGAGGCCGTCCTCGACTACGGGGTCCACTGGAGCGGCGTGACCGTGCACCTCGTCGACGAGGAATACGACCATGGCCCCATCGTCCTCCAGGAACCCGTGCCCGTGTACGAGGACGATACCCCCGATCGCCTCGCTGAACGGGTCAAGTCGGTGGAGCACCGGTTGTACCCGTACGCCCTCCGCCTTTTTGCTGAAAATCGGGTCCGCGTGGACGGCCGATCCGTCCGACTGGAGGGCTACGATCGGTCAGACGCCCCGTTTTCATCAGACTCCTGAGCTATTCCCCCCTCTGCTTAACTCATGTCCACAAACGATTCCACCGACGCAGTTCCCGTCCGCCGCGCCCTGCTTTCCGTACACGACAAGGACGGGATCGTCGACTTTGCACGGCGGCTCGTAGACTTGGACATCGAACTAATCTCAACCGGCGGGACGGCCGCCACCCTCCGCGACGCCGGCGTGTCGGTGACGGACGTGTCCGACGAGACCGGCGTGCCGGAGGTGCTGGAGGGACGCGTCAAGTCGCTCCATCCCGCCATCCACGCCGGCCTGCTCGCCCGCCGCTCCCACGAGGACGACATGGCGGAGCTCGACGAGCACGGGTACGCGCCCATCGACCTGGTCGTCTGCAACCTCTACCCCTTCCGCGAGGTCATTCAGAACCCCGATACGGACCGGGCCACTGCCATGGCCAACGTCGACATCGGCGGCCCCACCATGATCCGGGCTGCCGCTAAGAATCACGCGTCCGTCGGGGTCGTGACCGAGCCAAGCGCGTACGACGCCGTCGCCGACGAACTACAGTCCAACGACGGCGTGCTCTCAACCGACACGCGTCAGTCGCTAGCCACCGCCGCCTTCGGGCACACCGCTCGTTACGACCAGGCCATCCACCGGTACCTGTCGACCTCACCTGCGGACGCGGAGGACGACACGGAGGCCGAGGCCCTCCCCGATCCCTTCCAGGTCTCACTGCCGCAGGCCCAGTCCCTGCGATACGGCGAAAACCCGCATCAGGACGGAGCGCTCTATGGCCACCCCGACGCGTTTTTTGACCAGATTCACGGTGCCGAGTTGTCGTACAACAACCTCAACGACATCAGCGCCGCCCTCTTCCTGATCGACGAGTTTCGAGACGCCGCCCCCACGTGTGCCATCATGAAGCACACGAATCCGAGCGGCGTGGCGACGGCCGACACGCTCGAAGACGCGTGGGATCAGGCCTTCGCGACGGACCGGCAGTCGCCCTACGGCGGTATCGTCGTCGTGAATCGTGCCTTGGATCGGGCCACCGCTGAGGCCATCGACGAGATCTTCACCGAGATCATCATCGCGCCGGAGTTTGAGTCGGGCGTCGTCGACGACCTCAGTGAGAACGACCGACGACGCCTTGTAACTCACGAGGCCGCCGCCCGCGATGCCGAAGCGAACGATGTCCGGTCCATCCTCGGCGGCCTGCTCGTGCAGTCGCGCGACCCGGTCCTTCCCCCTCTCGACGACATCGACCACTGGGAGGTGGCCACCGAGCGGGGCCTGACCGAGCAGGAACGCCTCGACCTCGACTTCGCGTGGCGCGTCGCGAAGCACGTCAAGAGCAACGCCATCGTGTACGCCCGCGATCAACGCACCCTTGGCATCGGAGCCGGCCAGATGAGTCGCATCGACTCGTCGGAGCTTGCCGTCCGCAAAGCCGAAAAGTCGGAACTTGACCTTACAGGCTCCGTGGTAGCTTCTGATGCGTTCTTCCCATTCGCCGACGGACTCGAAGCGGCGGCGGCAGAGGGGGCGCAGGCAGCCATCCAGCCGGGCGGCTCCATCCGCGACGACGAAGTGATCGATGCGGCCGATGCGCACGATGTCGCCATGGTCTTTACGGGGCAGCGCCACTTCCGGCATTAACGTCTTTCCGTGGCCCGTCCCTCCCGTCCGTGCGCGCCACTCGTTCCGAAGTGTCCCGTCATCGGCGCGGCCTCGGTTCCTCATACTGTGCGAGCACGTACCGTGAACGGTCCTCCTCTCTTACCGCCGAGCACCCAAATCATCGTGTGGCTCTGCCAGTCGGGCCTTCCGCGCAGCTTCGTCGCCCATCGGCCCACTGCTCTGTGGACGTGATCCCTGCGCCCTCCTTCTGCGATCGCTTGTACCAACTTCGGGATAGATGTTTTTCAACTTCTCACAGGACGTTGCCATCGACCTGGGAACGGCCAACACGCTCGTCTACATTCGCGGCAAGGGCATCGTACTGAACGAGCCCAGCATCGTCGCCGTCAACCAAAGCAGCCGTGAGGTGCGCGAGATCGGCTACGAGGCCCTGCAGATGCACGAGCGCACCCACAACGAAATCGAGACGATCTGGCCCCTCAAAGACGGCGTCATCGCTGACTTCAAGGTGGCCGAGCAGATGATTCAGGGCCTCCTGAAGAAGGTCAAGAAAAACTGGCTGACCTCCATTCGTAGCATGGTCGTCTGCGTGCCCAGCGGCATCACGGAGGTTGAGAAACGGGCCGTGCGCGACTCCGCCGAACACGCCGGGGCCAAACAGGTGAGTCTCGTCTCCGAACCGATGGCCGCCGCGATCGGCATCGGCCTTGACATTAGCGAGGCCGTCGGCAACATGGTCGTAGACATCGGCGGGGGCACCACCGAGATTGCCGTCATCGCCCTCTCGGGCATCGTGATCGACGAGTCGCTGCGCGTGGGCGGGGCGGAACTGGACAACGCCATCATGCAGTACTTCAAGCGCAACCACAACCTCCTCATCGGCTCGCGCACGGCGGAGCGCATCAAGTGTGAGATCGGCAGCGCCATCGAGTTGGACACGGAGCTGGAGCTGTCGGTGAAGGGCCGCGACCTGGTGAGCGGCATCCCGAAGCTCCGCACCATCTCGTCCGTCAACGTCCGGGAGGCGCTCACCGACAACCTCGACCAGATTAGCGCCGCCGTGCTCCGCGCCCTCGAACGTACGCCGCCGGAGCTGGGCGCCGATGTCCTGGAGCGCGGCATCATGATGACCGGCGGCGGCGCCATGCTCGAAGGCATCGACAAGATGCTCCGCGACCGCGTGGAGCTGCCGGTGTACGTGGCCGAAGATCCGCTCACGGCGGTCGTCCGCGGCACGGGCGAGGTGCTCGAAAACCTTGAGGATTACGAGCGCGTTTTGACGTAGGACTTGCGTCTCAGTCCCGCCTCTTCGCCCAGTGCCCCCGCCCTTCTCATGGATCTTCGTTCCCAGATTCTCGACTGGGTCCTGTTGCTCGGGCTGCTGTTTGCCTCCGCCGTCATCATGGTGAGCCAGAACCACGCCCTGAGTCGAGCGCTCCGGGCCCAAACGATGGAGGTCACAGCCGAAGTCGAGAGCAGCTTCGCTTGGATGGGACGGTACCTGCGGGTGCTCCGCGAAAACGAAGAACTCCGGCGTCGCAACATTGAGCTGTCGAGCCGCGTGGCCCGCACCCGGTCGGTGCGCATGGAAAATCGGGAGTTGCGACAGCTGCTCCAGCTCCGCGACAGCACCGACCACCGCCTCGTGGCCGCCCGCATCGTGACCAAAGACATCTTCCAGCAAGAAAATTTTCTGACGCTGGACGTGGGGCGGAAGGACGGCATCAGAGAGGGAATGCCGGTGGTTCACCAGAGTGGCATCGTAGGAACCGTCATGCTCACGAGCGAGGAATACTCGCGGGTGATGCCGCTTCTGAACACCGATTTCCGCGTGCCCGGCACCATCGTGCCGCTCCAAACGGACGGCATCGTTCGGTGGGACGGGGAACGCCAGGACCGTCTCTTGCTGGAGCACGTGGTTAAAACCGAGCCGGTGGAGCCCGGACAGTCCGTCGTTACGAGTGGGCACAGCGATGTCTTCCCGCCCGGTCGCAGCATCGGCACAGTCGACTCCGTGCAGGTGCGCCCGGGGCGCAGTGAACTCCTCATCTACCTCCGCCCGGCCGTCTCGCTGCACGAGATCGACCACGCGTTCGTCCTCCTCCGCACGCCGGCCCCCAACCGGCAGCAGGTGGAGTCCCGCTCTATTGGATAAGCCTGTGTGATGCCCGTTTCGTCTCTGTTCCGCGCCGGCACCGTTTTTCTGTTACTCGTCCTCACGGCACGTCCCGTCACCGACGCCTCGGCCCAAACCCCCTTCTCGGAAACGGCTGCTGGCGAACGCCTCGCCGAGGCGATCACAGACACGATTGAGACGAAAACATTTGTCGGGGCCTTCTGGGGCATTCACGTCGTCAACTTGCGCTCGGGAGCGGTGCTGTATTCCCGCAACGCCGACAAGAATTTCGTGCCCGCCTCCAACGTCAAGCTCTTCACGACCGCCGCGGGCCTGGAGCGGCTCGGCCCCGACTTCCGGTACGTCACAACGGCGTACGCGGACGGTCCTGTGAAGGACGGCACGCTGAAGGGGAACCTGATCGTGCGCGGCGCGGGCGACCCGACGATCGGCGGATACGAACAGCGCGACGCCCCCACGCAGGTCTTCCGCCAGTGGGCCGACTCGCTGAAAGCCCAAGGCATTACCCACGTCGCCGGCAACATCATCGGCGACGACGACCGCCTGGACGAGACGCCCCTCGGCCGCGGCTGGAGCTGGAGCGACATCACGTACGCCTATGCCGCCCAGATCGGGGCCCTCGTCTTCAACGAGAACACGATCGACATGGAGGTGCGGGGCCGTCGCGTTGGACAATCGGCGCGGATTACCTGGGAGCCGTTCAACACCGATTATGTGACCGTGGTCAATCGATCCCGGACGGTCCCCTCCCGCGCCGACGAGGACGAGGAGTACCAGCGCCTCATGGGGACCAACACAATCCATGTCGAGACGACGGTACACCCGAACGGGCGAGCGTCGGAGTCGATTACGATCTCGAACCCCACCCTCTACTTCACACACATCCTGCGTCGGGTGCTGCTGGAAGAAGGCATCTCGGTCGACGGACGGGCCGCCGACCTGGACGCCACCGGCACGCGCCCGTCGTACGGTACGGACGCCGTGCGCCAGGTGGCCTCCTACACCTCGCCCCCGCTTGCCGACATTGTCCAAACCCTCAACCACGAGAGTCAGAACCTGTACGCGGAGCAACTGCTACGCACCCTGGCCCGCACCGTCCCCCCCGACAGCGTCGACGAGGATCTGAAGCCCGGCTCGTCCCCCCTGGGCGTCAAGGCCGTCCGCGAGACGCTCGGCGCGGCGGAGGTCGACACAAGTCGCGTTGAGCTCGTGGACGGATCCGGCCTCTCTCGACAGAATCTGGTACAGCCCCGTGCCCTGGTCCGCCTGCTTCAACACATGTGGTTACACCCAAACCCCACGGTGAGCTCCGCATTCTACGATGTCCTGCCGGAAGGTGGCGAAGACGGTACCCTAGAGTATCGATTCCAGGGCACCGCCCCGGCCAACGGCAACGTACGGGCCAAAACGGGGACCCTCTCAAACACAAGCGCGCTCGGCGGCTACGTCGAGTCCAGCACCGGGACTCCAATCGCCTTTTCCCTGTTCTGCAACCATCACACGGCGGACGGCGATCAGGTGCGCTCCGCTCAGGACGTTATCGTCAACACCATTGCCCGACTTCCCCTCCAACGGACGAACGCCGAATCGGGGACCGCGGACGGCCCCTGAAGGGGGCGTCCCGGCTCCCGTGATCAACCGAAGCCCGTCCGCGAACAGAAGCGTTGCGTGTTGCTTGCAGGACGGCCTTTCCGGGACGAGGAGTTCCACTTGGAAATTCGAGACAAACTTCGGCAAAGACCGCCGAAGAGACGATTTGACGGACCTGGGGACGAACTCCGGTTCCCGACAATCCGTTGAGGATCCTGATTAAGACACAGTGGCTATCGGAGCGCCCGAGTGAACCGAGGCAACCATGCAACATCACGATTTCCCGGCCGCCCTCCGTTCGAGACTCTGCGTCGTTCTCCCATAACCCTCTTTCTTCGATGAGCACGTCCCCCGACGCCCCGCACGGCACGACCGTCCTGGGCGTTCGCCGCAACGGCACCATCGCGCTCGGCTCCGACGGCCAAGCCACGATGGGCGAAACGGTGATGAAGCATAAAGCCGAGAAGGTACGGTCCCTGTACGACGACGACATCCTCGCCGGATTTGCCGGCTCGACGGCCGACGCCTTCACGCTCTTCGAGCGGTTCGAGGAGAAGCTGCAGGAATACGGCGGGAACGTCACCCGGTCGGCAGTGGAACTGGCCAAAGACTGGCGGACGGACAAGTACCTGCGCAAGCTGGAGGCGCTGCTCGCGGTCGCGTCCAGCCGCCGACTGCTGCTCATTAGCGGCGCGGGCGACGTCATCGAACCCGACGACGACATCGTCTCGATTGGCAGCGGGGGGCCCTACGCCCTCGCCGCCACCCGAGCCCTGCTCCAGAACGGACAGGATCTAACAGTTCGTCAAATCGTCGAGAAAGGACTCTCAATTGCTGCGGATATTTGCATCTACACCAACCACAATCAGACAATTCTCGAGATTGACGCCGACGACGAAGACGCGTAGTGTAGCTCAACGCAGGAGACGCGAACGCTCAAGTCTCCCCGATCTCGCTCGATGCGTCCGCCGAGGCCTCAGCAGTACGAGCGCCCGCCCCGGCCTCCCGTGCCATCGCGACGGCATACCAAGCCCCCGAACCCCCGTGAGGAGGAATTGGCACCCTTATCGTCGCTCTTCTGAACCGCTGCGAGGAGCGCTCCACCCGCCGACGAGAAATTCTCCCTCATTCCTTAGATCATTGTTTTTTCCCGTCGGAATGGGGTCGATGTATTTCCATTGAGACCAAAATTTCCCTTATGAACTACAATTCTGATTCCGGTCGCTCCGAACGGGCGGCCATGTTTATCGATTACGAAAACCTGTACTCCGTTCTGACTTCGCAAAGCTCGACAGACAGCAAAACGAGCGAATACGCCACCGAAATTCTCAACGAGGTCCAGCGTTACCTCGAAGAGGGGGACGACACCCCCACAATCTTCGGCCGGGCGTACGGCCCCTTCGACGTGCTACTCAACCCGGAGGACTCGGGCGTGCCGTCCACGTTGCATCGTCTCGGAACTGAGCCCTCCTACGTGCCCGCTGCGATGCAGAGCAATGCGTCGGAGGTGCAATTGACGATCGATGTTACGCAGTTTCTGGAGCGACGCCCGGACGTGCAGACGATTGTGATCGCAACGGGCGACCGTCCGTTTCTCCCCCTGGTCCGGACCATTCAGGAGCAGGGACGGCGCGCCCTGGTCGCGGCCGTGAATCCGCCCCAGACCGACCGGTACGAGGAGAGCGACCTGTACCTCGATGCCCGAAATCTGCTGAGCGCCGATTCTCGGGAGGACCTGCTGGCCAACGTTCCCGAGACAAGCGCGGACGACGTGCGGCCGGCGTCGACCCGACAGCGCCACGACTCCATCACGAATGAGGGCGCCCGGCGGGCCCTTGCGATCACCGAGGCCCACTTCGGCCAGTACGAAGAGGTGTACCTGACGCCTCTTCTCCGGAAGCTCTCCGACGTGATGGGGCCGGACCACGATCCGAAGGCCCTCGTCAGTGAGCTGGAGGCTGTAGGAGCCGTACGGCTTGAAAAACGCAGCGGATACCCATACGACTACACCGTGCTCATCGTACACGACGACCACCCGGACGTACAGGACATCCGGAACAATGGACTTCCGGATGCGGACCTCGGCCTAGGCCCCTCCTCAAACGGCGCCGATGCGGAGTACGACGAAGCAGACGAGGAGGTTTATGAACCGCATGATTACGACGAATACACGATGGACGAGGCGCTTTCCAGCCCCTCCGATGCGGAACCGGACGCGGACTCGGCCGATCCGGAGGCAACGGACGCCCACACGCCCTCCTCGTAGCGCCTCGGGCGGGCGGTCCGACGGGAACGCTCGTCCGCTATTCCTGTGAGACCGCCTTCGGCGACTACGACGGCCCCTCGCTGCCGTCTTCCCTCCCTTCCTCTCACGAAGTGTTTCCCCCATCAATGCCAAGCGCAGCTGAACACGTCGAAGACCTGACGCCTCAACAGATCGTTGAGGAACTGGACAAGTACATCATCGGCCAGGACAAGGCGAAGAAAAACGTCGCCATCGCCCTGCGCAACCGCTGGCGCCGGCAGAACGCACCGGCGGAGATACGGGACGAGATTATGCCGAACAACATCATTATGATCGGCCCGACCGGAGTGGGCAAGACGGAAATTGCGCGCCGACTCGCCAAGCTCGCTCGGGCGCCGTTCATCAAGGTGGAGGCCTCAAAATTTACCGAGGTTGGGTACGTGGGTCGCGACGTGGACAGCATGATCCGCGACCTCACCGACATCGCGGTGAACATGGTTCAGGAGGAGCACAAGGAAAACGTCCAGGATCGTGCTCGGGAGCGGGCCGAGGACCGGATTCTGGACATCCTCATTCCGCCTGAGGGTCAGCGCTCCGGTCGCGGCGGAAACGGGGCGTCGGACGACGGCCCTGGCTTTACGGTGCACCAGACGGAGGAGACCGACGTCGACCCCGACGAATCGGGAAGCCTGCGGCAGCGCACTCGGGAGAAGTTTCGGAACAAGCTGGAACGGGGCGACCTCGACGACCGCGAAATCGAGATTGAGGTGTCGTCGGATTCGAACTCCATGATGCAGGTGTTTGGCCCAATGGGCATGGAGGAAATGGGCGTCGACCTGCAGGAGCTCTTCGGCAACCTCGGGGGCGGTCAGCAGCGCAAGAAGCGTCGCGTGACGGTTGAAGAGGCCCGCGAGATTCTGACGCAGGAAGAAGCCCAGAAGCTGATCGACATGGATCAGGTGAAGGAGGACGCCCTGGACCGAGTTCAACAGGCCGGCATCGTGTTCGTGGACGAGATTGACAAGGTCGCGTCGGGAACGCGGACCCGCGACGACGGCGGCGGTCAAGGCGTCTCCCGTCAGGGAGTCCAGCGCGACCTCCTCCCCATCGTTGAGGGCTCGACGGTCAACACGAAGCACGGCATGGTCAAGACCAACCACATTCTCTTCGTGGCGAGCGGTGCCTTCCACGCCTCGAAACCGAGCGACCTCATCCCGGAGCTCCAGGGTCGCTTCCCGATCCGCGTCGAACTCAACAACCTCGACGAGGAGGACTTCTACGAGATCCTGACGAAGCCCAAGAATGCGCTCATCAAGCAGTACCGGGCCTTGCTGCGCTCGGAAAACGTCACGATTGAGTTCGAGGACGACGGCGTCCGGGAGCTCGCCCGCATTGCCGCCGAGGTCAACGCCGACGTGGAAAACATCGGCGCCCGACGTCTACACACGGTGGTCACGACGCTGCTCGAAGACATTCTCTTCGACGTGCCGGAAGAGATTTCGCCGGGCAGCTCCGTCACGGTCGATGCCGAGATGGTCGAGGACCGGCTCAGCTCGATTGCATCGAGCCGCGACCTCAGTCAATACATCCTGTAGACGTTCCCCCCACCTTTCGACCTCGAACACGAAATGGCGGCCCCGATCTCGCATCGGGACCGCCATTTTGCGTGTACAGGAAGAATTCGCTCTACTCAGTTGATGGACTGGAAGGTGGAGGGCAATCCGTCGTCGCTGCCTGCAGACGCCGGGTCGGGGCCCGAGGGGGCATCCGACGGCGGCTCTTCATCGGTGCAGTACGCGTCGAACGCCTCAACGAGATCCGCCGCAATGGCGTTGGCACTGCGTCCCTCGATGTGCTTCCGCTCCACGACGTAGACCGGCTGACCGTCGCGGAACAGCGCAAGAAACGGCGAGGAGGGTGGGATGCCCGCCAACTTCGTCGAGCGCACCCGTTCGGTGGCCTCCTCGTCCTGCCCGGCAAACACCGTCACGTAGCGGTCGGGCTGCACGTCCGCCTCCTGCACCATTGAGACGGCCGGCCGCGCGTTCCCCGCCGCGCAGCCGCAGACGGAGTTGATGACGAGCAAAACGGTGTCTCCGTTGGCCTCGGCCTCTTCAAAAGCCGCGTCCACCTCGTCTGCCGTTCGGAGTTCTTCGACCCCGAGGCGGGTAAGCTCTTCACGCATCGGGTCGACCATCGCTTTGGGGTAGGGCATAGGGAGAATCAAGCTGTCAAACAAAAAGTGATCGGAAGTCGAGCCCAGTGGGACCGTCTGATATCGAACAGTCGCAGTTGTGCGTTGATCCCGTACGGAGGCCGCCCCGATCGCGGCGCAGACCGGATTTCTCTCAAGAACGTTGATTCTTCTCGGCACGGGAACGATGTAACGTATTTATCTCGTTCTCACCCAGTGATGGATGTGTCTCCGGGATCACGTTGTCTCCCAAAACCTCGACCTCTATGTTCTAGTGCAGCTTCAAACGATCTTTTGGGGAAAGCAGTTTGCTATTGCTCCAAGCTCCAGCTTGAGGTATGGACGGACGAGGTCCGTCCAAAGCTCGATTGCACAACGGACCAGTTGAAGCTGCACTAGACAGCTCAGGTTGTGGGTTATCAGGTTGTGGATTGCGCGTCGTCCCTCGGATCCGCCGGTTCATCTGCGTTGCTGCAATGGGACGGAAAGAGCACGAACAATGAGCAGGAAAGAAAACCCTCAACGCATCCTCCGTGCTCCGTAGCACAGATGAGAGAATTCGGGCCGTCTACGCACATCCGCTCTCTTCAAAGAGGCATCGGTCGTCTATGTCCGCCCATTTGCACGTGCGTTCTCCTCTCGTCGGCGTCAGCCTCCTGTGCCTCGTGGGGCTGATGGGCAGCGGCTGCACGTCGTCCCAGCCGACGGCTCAAGACGCGCCTTCCGCGAGCGACACCGAGGCCCGAACGTGGTCGCCGTCGGAGGCCGAGTCGCGCCTCCGCTCGGCGGCGCAGCGGTGGGGGAATACCCCCCACGAGTTGGGCGGCGAGTCGCAGAGCGGCGCCGACTGCTCCGGGCTCGTGCAGTCTGTGTTTTCGAACCAGTTCGAGGTCACCGTTCCTCGAACGACGGAGCAGCAGGTGCAGGTCGGCCGTCAAGTGTCTCAGTCCGAGCTCCAGCCGGGCGATCTCGTGTTTTTCCGACCGGGCTACAAAAAACGACACGTGGGCATCTACCTCTCGGACGGGGAGTTTTTGCACGCCTCCGCCAGCTCCGGAGTGACGGTGTCCCCCCTCGACCGGTCGTACTGGCAGGACCGCTGGTGGCAGGGCCGCCGCGTGCTGTCGCTGACGGCCACGGATGCCGAGGCCTCTTCCGCTCCCGCCCCGCCCCCTCCCTCTCGCAACGCTACCTGGTAGCGCACCGCCCCGGCTCTTCTCTACGTCCCTCGATTCTCGCCGTCGCGCGAAAAACGGCATCGGAACTTCTGACCATTCAAATCGAATACACCCAACCGCGTTCAGCGAACATCGTACTCAACGCCGCTGCCGTCAGGCCGTGGCGTTCGTTTTTTGTCACCTCCGAACGCGGCTACGCTGTCGCACTGACGTTTCAACGCACCCTAGCAGTATGTCCGACGACAAGACCGTTTACATGACCGAAGAGGGGCTCGAAGAGCTTAAGGAAGAGCTCCACCGTCTCCGCACGGAAGAGCGCTCTCGGATCGCCGATGAGATTGCCGAGGCGCGCGCCAAGGGCGATCTCTCCGAAAACGCCGAGTACGATGCGGCCAAGGAGGAGCAGGGCAAGCTGGAGGCCCGCATCGCGGAGATCGAAGACACCATCGCCCGTGCCCGGGTGGTGGACGAATCGACCGTCGACGACAGCAAAGCGTATATCCTCTCTGCAGTGACGGTCGAAAATCAGGATACGGGCGCCGAGCAAACGTACACTCTCGTCTCTGAACAGGAGGCCGACGTTTCGGCGGGAAAGATCTCGATTGAGAGTCCCATCGGGAAGGGCCTGCTGGGCCAGGAAGAGGGCGACGAAGTCGAAATCGAGGTGCCCGCCGGAACAGTTCACCTTAAGATTACCGACATCTCCCGATAACTGGAGCGGTCCTCCGTGTCTTCTATGACGGCTCCTCCCCCCCGCCCCGGTGCTTACGGGCAGCCGTCCCCTCAACAGTCCTCCTGGACGACCGTCGTCCGGACTGGGTGTCGGAAGGGAATTGCCGTCATCGTGGCAACCATCGCAACGTATCTCGGAATCTGCGTGCTGGCACTCGTCCTGTATGCAGCAATCTTTCCGCCTATTACCGGAGTGCAACTCCAGCGGCGCGTCGAGGCGCTCTTCAACGAGAACCCATACCGGACCACCTACTGTCCCCGCCCTCTCCGGGCGCTCGATGCGGACCTGCCGCGGGCCGTGGTCGCGGCAGAAGACAGACGGTTTTTTCGGCACTCGGGCATTGACTGGACGGCAGTTGGAGATGCCATCGAGGAGTATCGGCGCGGCGGCGATCTCCGGGGGGCCTCCTCCATCAGCCAGCAGCTGGTCAAGAATCTGTTTCTGACCACCCACCGATCCATCATCCGCAAGGGCCTTGAGGTCCCGCTCACGTACGCGGCGGAACTCGTGCTCTCGAAGCGGCGCATTCTGGAACTCTACGTCAACATTATTGAGTGGGGACCGGGCATTTACGGGGCCGAGGCCGCGGCCCAACATCATTATGAGCATTCGGCACGCCGCCTCACTCGCAACCAAGCGGCGGCCTTGACCGCCTGTATTCCCAACCCGCGGGAGCGGCGTCCAAGCACGGTAGGGGGGTACAAGTACGTCATCCTGCGCCGAATGCACAACCTCGGCCCCTTCCCCCTATCGCCCCTCGGAGCACTTCCCTTCCGTACCGTCCCAGAAAACAACAGTGCCTTCAGTCTCGAGGCACACGCCGCTTACGGCACGATCCACGTTCCCTCGAAGGCCGCTGCGTCCGCGTCGTACGTGAACCGGGCTCGGTAGTGACCGTCCGCATGCAGGTGCAGCCACCCGATCTCGTCGATGATCGTGCGGACGACCGCGAAGTGCGTGCGCCCCTCCGCTACGTCGGCCCGCGTGATGGGCGCGTCCTTCACGGCGGCGGGTAAAGCATCGTCCGGCGCGTCGAGCGGTGTCCCGGGGACCGCCGTCCGCCGATAGACATCGAGGGACCGCGGCGCTTCCTCCCGCCACATCGCGTCGGCCCCTTCGTCGTCCCGATGCACGGTGGCCGCCCCCCGCAGACGCACCTGCTCTCCAGTCTCCGGATCCCAGCCGAGCCAGGACGCCCGATTATTCGTGCGGATGTGCTCGATTTTCTGGGATCGACGGTCGGAGTGGAACGCCAGCCGACGGGCCGCGGGCACGGCCTCGCGAAGCACCACCGTCCGGAGCTGGGGCGTGTCGGCCGCCACGGTCCCGAACGTCAGCAGACGAAGCGGATGGCCGGGCTTGTCGGCCGCCTTGGACAGGCGACGCCAGACACGCTCTCGGACCTCGTCAAGACTCGTAAGACGATTCATGGGATCGAAGAACGATTTTCATCAACAGGAACGAGAATTCAGGCAGCCTCGCGGACCACGTCGACGTGGAGCGGCTCGCATCCCGCGGCGCAGGCCTCCAACCGGTCGCCGTCCTCAATGGGCCCGACGCCCGAGGGGGTACCAGTGTAGAGCAGATCTCCCGGCGAGAGGGTGAAGATCTGCGAACAGTAGTGCACCAGTTCGGCCACTGAGAACATCATGTCGCGGGTACTCGCCTGCTGCCGAGTCGTGCCGTTGCGGCGGAGCACCAGCTCCACGTCCTGCGGACCGTCGGGGGCTGAGGCGGGAACGAGCGGGCCGAGCGGTGCAAACGTGTCGAAGCCCTTCGCCACCGACCACGGATGCCGCTGCGCCTTCGCCTCGTTCTGCAGATCGCGCGCCGTGATGTCGAGCCCCACGGCATAGGCCCTCACGTAGTCGAGGGCGTCCGAGCGCGGAATGCGGCGCCCCTCCGTCCCAATGACGGCCACCAACTCCACCTCGTGGTGGACGTCCTGCGACGGCGGCGGGAGCCGGACCGTGCCCCCGCTACGGACAAGGGCGGTGGCCGGCTTCAGAAACACCATCGGTTCGTCCGGCACGTCGCGTTCCATCTCCGCGGCATGGTCGGCGTAGTTGCGCCCAATGCACAGGAGCTTTCCGACGGATACGTGGCGCTGGGAGGCAGGGAGGGTGATCTTCATGCGAAACGGAAGGGGGTGGTGGACAATTTCTGGAACGAGTCCCTGCTCGACGCGTGGCCTTGAGCCGATACAAACGAAAATCCGTCACTCTCGCGTCGGTACCCAATCCGGCGCTCCAAAGCAGAGATTTTTATGTACGCGATTGTCGATGTAAAGGACAAGCAGTTCAAGGTTCGCGAAGACGACACCCTGTACGTCCCCTATCACTCTGACGCCGATGAGGACGATCAGTTGACGCTCGACCGCGTCCTGCTCGTCTCCGACGGCAGCGGCGACATCGCGGTGGGCACCCCGACCGTGGACGACGCATCGGTCTCCGCTAGCGTCGTAGAGCACGTAAAGGGCGACAAGGTGATCGTGTTTAAAAAGAAACGGCGCAAGCGGTATCGCGTTAAGCGTGGGCACCGGCAGCAGTACACGCAGATCCACATTGACGCCCTCAACGTAAACGGCTCATCGTCCACCGCTGCGGACTCGTCCGCCGACACAGGCGACGATGACGACTCAGCCGACGCGGATGCGTAGTCCGGTTGTTCTTCTTTTCGCTTTCCTACGAACTCAGTTTGCGAGGTCGTTATGGCACACAAGAAAGCAATGGGGTCCACCCAGAATGGGCGCGACTCCAATCCCAAATATCTCGGCGTGAAGGCCTACGGCGGGGAGTTTGTCAACTCCGGCAACATCATCGTCCGCCAGCGCGGGACGAAGTTCCACCCAGGCCACAATGTGGGCCGCGGCGGGGACGACACCCTTTTCGCCAAGGCGGAAGGCACTGTGCAGTTCAGGCGCAGCGGAGATCGGAAATACGTACACGTGGTGCCGGAGGAGGCGTAACAACTTTCCGGACCGACCCGACCCACGGAGCTCCTGTTTCCTACCGGGGAAGAGGAGCTTTTTGTGGTTTTGTACCGCCCCCACCGGTGTTGCCTACCCCTCTTCCGTACGGTCCGTCGTTTCGCCCGCAGACGTTTCGGCCGCAGACGCAGGTCGACCGGTCTGGTTGCCCGTTCGGGGGTCCAGGTGAAAAAACGCCGTCAGTGCCACAAAGAGGGCCTCGTGGCGCCGGGCCATACGACCCGGCTGTTCGAAAAACGCTTCGACGGCGACCGCGAAGAATTCCGACGGGGCCTCGGCGGCATAGGAGCGGAGCATGGAGTCGCCGTGCCGCACCCGCCGCATCTCCCGTCGAACCAGCGCCTGCCAGGACGTCGCCGAGGCAGCCGCCACGAGCGACGGAACGCCGTCCGGCCCTTCGTTTTCGAAGTCGAACAGGTGGGCGAGCTCGTGCAGCACCACGTTGTCGGCGTCGGCGGGATCGGCCCAACTCCGGCGGACGGACGGGGCCGCCAGCAGGATCGGCCCCTGCTCGTGCACCATTCCGTCGTACGCCGCGTCTCGGCTTTCGTAGTAGGCATCGTTGAAGCGGCCCGGATAGAACAGGACCGAGCGGTACCCCGGTAGCTCCCACGATGGGCGCCCGTGGAGGAGAAGCGCAATGCCGGCGGCCACGCTCAGTCGGAGCGGGTCCGTAACCACGACGTCGTCGACGCCCTCGAAGGTGTATTCGTCCATCGCGAAGCGCACGTCGCGCTCAAACCGGGCGCGCGCCGTGGGTGAAAACTGATCGTACAGCGGGATGTGACGGCGCAGCCACGCGCGCCACTGGGACGGCATCGGTGTCCGAGCCGTCCTCCAGCGGCGCAGGGGCCGCCGGAGTCCGATGCCAAGAATTAAGAGGACGGGCACCAGTCCCACGCCGGCCCACATCGGGGCGATGCGGGCAGCCGCTACCGCCACGCCCCCGCCCACCACAATCGCCAGCAGCCCCGTCGTGTACAGTGTCGGTCGACGAACGATGCGCATGGACACACTCCGCTGCTTACACCGAGCGCGGAGATCGGTAAGGACAAATGGCTCAACATCCTCAACGACATGCAGCGCGAGAAGTGCCTCTCTCCAGGCGATGAATGGTTCCGCCGATGAGTTCGTCCCCGCCCACGGACCGTTCCTTGAGACTTAACCGGACATTCCCCGAACAATCAGATGGGGACGAAAGTATGGCACGGAGGTTTGCCAAGCGGTCGGTTCGCACGACCGTCGTAAGTACATTTTTCGGAACAGGTCGACCGAATTTATGGGCGCGATGAACAAGCTCCGGGAAAACACCGGAGTCATTCTTTGGATTCTGGTGTTATCGTTCGGCATCATCTGGACGCTGCAGGACTCAAACGTCTTCGATACCCCCAACCGGCCCGAACGAAACGCGGCGGTCGTCAACGGCAATAAAGTCAGCACCCAGAGGTATCAAAACGCCGTTGAGCAGCAGCGTAAGCAGTTTCGCCAGCAGACGCAGCGGGATATTACACCTCGCATGGAGGAGCTCATCCGAAAGCAGGCCTACAACCAGCTCGTGAACAACACGCTGCTGGAACAGGAGATGAAGCGCCTGGGCATTACGGTGACGGACGCCGAGATTAAAAACATGGTCTTCGGCGAGAACCCGCACCGGATTATCCGGCAGCAGTTTGCCGACTCGACCGGGCAAATCAACTACCAGCTGCTGCAGAACATGGCCCAGAATCCGCAGGCAAGTCCCCAGTTCCTCCGCCTGGAACAGTTTCTGGAGGAGCAGCGGCGGCGGGACAAGATGAACTCGCTCATCCAGTCGACGGTTTACGTCTCTGAGGAAGACGTGGAGGAGTACCACTGGCGCCAAAACGTCTCGGCATCGGTCAAGTACGTGGCGCAACGGTACGCCAGCGTGTCCGACGACTCCATCTCGGTGACCGAGTCCGACCTGCAGTCCTACTACGATAATAACAAGGAGGACTTCAAGCGCAAGAAGACGCTCACGCTCGACTACGTCACGCTCTCGAAGACTCCGACGGCCGAGGACACGGCAGCAGTTCTGAGTGACCTGAAGAAGCTGCGCGGCGAGTTCAAAGCAGCGGAAAACGACTCCCTTTTCCTTGAGCAGAATGCGTCGGAGTGGTCGTTTACCGACGACTACGCCACGCCCGACGAGCTGGACGAATCCGTGTCGAGCGCCATCTACAAAAACCCGACGGCTGGACGCATCGCGGGGCCGGTGGCGGGCGGCAGCTTCGCCCACCTCGTCAAGATCCGCGACCTGAAGCCGGCGGACGGGTCCTACATCCGGGCCTCCCACATTCTGCTCAAATCGGAGGAAGACGATCCAGCCCTCCGGGAGCGCCTATCGGCCATCCGGGACAGTGTTGAAAGCGGCACCGCCTCCTTTGCGGCCATGGCTCGCACGCACTCCGAGGACCAGTCGGCTTCGGAGGGCGGTGACCTCGGCTGGTTCGGTGAAGGCCGCATGGTGCCCGCCTTCGAGGAGGCCGCCTTCGACGCCGATCCGGGCAGCCTTGTGGGGTCCATCAAGTCCAAGTTCGGGTATCACCTCATCCGGGTGCATCAGCGCACGACGAAGAAGGTACAGATTGCGGATCTCGCCTTTTCCCTAAAGCCGTCCCAGAGCACGCTCTCCGAGAAGAAGTCGACACTGGAGAACGTGGCGTTTTACGCCAGCGACAACAGTTCATTCGAGGCCGAGGCCGAGCGCGAGAACTTGACGATCCAGCAGGTGCAGGCCCAGGCCGATCAGAAGTCCGTTCCGGGCATCGGCCAGAGCCGAGCGTTGCCCCGCTTCATGGAGGAGGCCGAGGAGGGCGAACTCAGCGACGTGTTCGAACTGGACGACAAGTTTGCCCTCGTGAAGGTCACAGAGGTAAAACCGGAGGGCTACCGGCCGTTTGAGGACGTGAAGGCGCAGATCCGCCCTCAAGTCGTCAAGCAGAAGAAGAAAGCCGTTCTCTCTCGTCGCATGGATGCGGCCCTGCAGTCGAACAGCTTTCAAGCGTTGCCGCAGGTACTCGGCACGCAGATGCGCACCCAGTCGAACCTCTCCTTCACGGCGGAGAGCGTCCCCGGCGTGGGTGCCGACCCGACGTTTACAGGCACAGTCTTCGGGCTGGACGAGAGCAAGACGTCCGGGGTGAAGGAAGGTGAAAACGCAGCGTTCGTGGTTCGCGTGACGGCGATGAACACTCCCCCTGAACTCACCGCCTCGAAACGCCAAGAAATCCGCCAAACGCTGCGTGAGGAACGTCGGAAACAGGTCTCCAACCAGTGGCTGGCGGCCCTGAAAGAGGATGCGACCATCAAGGACCAGCGGCAGCTTCAGTGATGCCGAGTCTCGATGCCGATGCCAGAATGGACTCTTGAGTCCAGCAGTCCGTGTAGACGTGCGTCCTCAGCCCTGCTCCTCGCGAGCAGGGCTGATTCATTTTGTATGGACCCGTGAAGCGGTCTACGTCGCATTCAGCGAACCCCGGAATACCGTGTCCACCGGCCCCTGCAGGTACTGCTCTTCGCCCCGGCTCGTCGAGGCCGTTCCCACCTCAAACGCTCCGCCCTGGGTCTCAATGGTGAGAGGCGATGCGGACACCTGCCCGGCTGCCTGAGCAACCACCGCCGCGGCCAGCACCCCGGTCCCGCAGGACAACGTTTCGTCCTCAACCCCCTTCTCGAAGGTGCGCATCCGCAGCGTTTCCTCCTCTACTTCCACGAAGTTGACGTTGGCCCCGGGCGGATGCACCCGCGCGTCGTGCCGGAGCGGGGGCGCCCACTCCTGCACGGGCACTGCCGCGATGTCGGACACGAACAGCACGAGGTGGCCCGTCCCGGTATTCACGTAGTGCACGGCATCCGGCCCAACGGCGGGATCCTCATCAAGCGTCATGTCCAGCTCCAAGTCCTCCGCCGGCGGAACAAACAACCGAATGTGCCGGGACTCTCCCTCGGCCTCCGTGGCGCGGTACCGGCCCGCATCGGTGTCGAATGTCAATGACGGCCCCTCAAAGTCCGCATCGAGCGCAAAGCGAGCGAGACAACGAGCCCCGTTTCCACACATGGTGGCCCAGGACCCGTCCGCGTTCACATACCGCATCCGGTAATCTACGCCTTCCTCTTCGGTGTCGGTGAGGGCCAGCAATCCATCGGCCCCCACGCCGTATCGACGAGGGCACCATGTGGCGGCCAAATCCGACAACTCCTCGTCACTGAATCGGTACCAGCGGTTGTCGAGGACGATGAAGTCATTCCCCGTCCCGTGCATTTTTGTGAATTCGACGACGAGTGAGGGGCTCATGAAGATCGGAACGTAGATTCAAAATCTGATCGTGATTTTCCGGCACGATCCGGATCCTCGATGTGTATAGAGGTCACTCAGTCCTCCGATCCTTGGAGGATCCTCTTCCCGCGGCCTTTTGGAAAAGTCCTGAAACCGTTGCCCGAGAAACAGCTGAGCATCGAAGGCGCCGATCCGCTTCTCCTCTTTGGTTTTAACGATGTCTACCTCCGGAAGATCGAAAACGCGTTTCCGGAGACGCACATCACCGCTCGCGGAACCGAGATTCACCTGCAAGGGGACGAGGACTCCCTCGAACAGGTCGAAAGGGTCTTCAACGAGATGGTGGTGCTCCTGGACCGGAACGACACGCTCACGGAGGACGACGTCGACACGATCCTCGCCCTTTTCGACTCCGACGGGGAAAGCGCCCCTCCGGTCGACGAGGAAGTCGAGGGCATCCTGACCACCCCTGAGGGAGAAGTCATCAAGCCCCGGTCCCCGAACCAAAAGCGACTGGTCCGCTCGGCCCGCTCGAACGACGTGCTCTTTGCCATCGGCCCGGCCGGCACCGGCAAAACCTACGTGGCGGTGGCCATGGCTGTCGCCGCCTTAAACGACCACAGGGTCAAGCGGATCGTCCTCTCGCGTCCTGCCGTAGAGGCCGGCGAGCAGCTCGGCTTCCTGCCCGGCGACTTCTACGAAAAGGTCGATCCGTACCTCCAGCCCCTCTACGACGCGCTCGGCGACATGCTGCCCCGCGAAAAGATGGCGGAGTACCTGGAGCAGGATCGAATTGAGGTTGTCCCCCTCGCCTACATGCGCGGCCGTACGCTCAAGTCCTCGTTCGTCATCCTCGACGAGGCGCAGAACGTGACGACGAGCCAGATGAAGATGTTCTTGACGCGGCTCGGGCCGAAGAGTCAGGCCATCATCACGGGCGACATTACCCAAACCGACCTCAATAACCGCAGCGATAGCGGCCTCATCCAGGTCCAGCATATCCTCAAGGACATCGACGGCATCAAGTTCATCTACCTGGAGCGCGAGGACGTGGTGCGGCACCGGCTGGTCCGCGAGATTATCGCCGCCTACGAGGAGCACGACGCGTGAGAACGACCGCCCGGTGCCATCGTCGCGCTCTCTTCGAACGGGAAAATTGCTGCAAATCGGCTCTGTAATGCATATCTCGTATTGCGTAATCGTGCGGGTCGAATACGAAATACGCAACACGAAATACGCAATACCCGCCCTGACCGAGGCCGACCCAGATCGCTAGGGAGAAAATGCCCGTGCGGGAACCACCGCGCAGCACGAGGCACGCGGTCGGCTACTCGTACGAGAAAAACCCCTGTCCCGTCTTCCGCCCCAGCTCCCCGGCGGTTACCTTTCGGCGCAGGAGGGGACACGGCCGGTACTTGTCGTCGCCCAGGTCCTCGTGCATCACCTCCAGGATGTCGAGGCACACGTCGAGTCCGATGAAGTCGGCGAGCGTGAGCGGCCCCATCGGATGATTCATCCCGAGCGTCATCACGGTGTCGATGTCTTCGGGCTCCGCCACGCCCTCCATGACGCAAAAAATGGCCTCATTGATCATTGGCATCAGCACCCGGTTCGAGACGAAGCCGGGATAATCCTCGACCTCCACCGCCGTCTTGTCCAGGGCCCCTGCCACCGTCTCCACGGTGGCAAACGTCGCATCGCTCGTGCGCTGCCCCCGAACCACCTCTACCAGCCCCATCACGGGCACCGGGTTGAAGAAGTGCATCCCAATAACCTGCGAGGGACGCTCCGTCTGGGCCCCGATCCAGGTGATGGAGATCGACGACGTGTTGGACGCTAAAAGGGCATCGTCGGGGGCGTGCCGGTCCAGCGTGCCGAACACCTCTGCCTTCAACTCCTGCTCTTCCGGGACCGCCTCAACAACCAGCTCCGCCTCCAGGACGCCCGCCGCCGTGTCCGTCGCGGTCGAGATCCGATCGAGGGCCGCGTTCTTCGCCGCCGGGGCAATCGTCTCCTTTTCGATCTGCCGATCCAGATTCTCCGCAATCGTCGCCGTTGCCGCGTCGAGGCGGTCGGCGTCCACATCAATGAGAGCCACGTCGTACCCGTGCAGGGCAAGAACGTGCGCGATGCCGTTGCCCATGGTTCCGGCCCCAACGACAGCAGTGTGCTGTGCGGACATCAGTTGACACAACGTATTCGAAAGACGCGAACACACCGGCGATTGCATGTTGGTTGCCCTCCGGGAACGGAGGCGGAAATGTTGCCGATGAGCACCCCATCTGCCCGGAATGAGTGAAAGCGTGGAGGCATGGACGCAGTACCGCTGTGCTCCCTCTTTTTGGTTACTGCGGAGAGCAAGATGCTGTTGCCGTATGCGAGCATGGCCGCAGTGCTGGTCTTCCCCGTCGGGCCGCCTTCTCACCCTTTTTCTCCACGCAGCGTGAGCATGAGGGAGCGGGCACCGCCGTTGTTTCTGTGCTCGTTCAAGTAGATCCCCTGCCACGTCCCAAACGCCAACTCCCCCTCCTCCACCGGAATCGACAAGCTGGTATCGAGCATCGAGGCCTTGATGTGCGCCGGCATGTCGTCCGAGCCCTCGATCGTGTGTTGGTAGTAGGGCTGATCCTCCGGGACCATGTCGTTGAAGTGCCGCTCCATGTCGCCCCGCACCGCCGGCGCCGCGTTCTCGTTGATGGTGAGGGACGCCGACGTGTGCTGGATGAAGACGTCGAGAAGCCCCACCCGCAGGTCCCGCATCTCCGGAACGGCCGAGACAACCTCGTCGGTGACGAGATGAAAGCCCCGCGGCTTCGGGTCGAGCGTGACGCTGCGCTGAATCCAGGTCATCCGATGACAGTGACTCATTCAACAACCTCGTGGGTTCCCCCCGGGAGTCGAAGATCTTCCCAGCCGGGAACGTGGTCGCTCCCCGACCCGGCAGCCGTATCGCGTTCCGGCCTCTCGAAAGAAGTTGTCTTCCTCCGGATCGGCGTTGAGCGATCCGACGATCACAAACGCCGCCGACCGGTCCAATCCACCGCCCCAGCTGGAGTCGTCTTCAATGTAAGCAGTGTCGTTCAGATAATCGACCCAAAAGCGGATTTCGTCGTGGTTGCGATACTCCTTGTGCCGGGCGGCTCCATGTCCCGTTGGTGCGACCAGGTATCCAACCAGCATGTGCAGACCTCTCCCGTCCGGTGTCCGGACGAGGACATACAGCTTCGCAACGAGAGGCGAAGCTGTCCCCACGTCGCCTCGGGGAGCCGCGGCGTACCCGTAACGGGTCCCGGAGCCGCAACGCCCCTAACATTCTCGTCCCCAAAAACGTGCAAAACGTACGGAGAATGCCCAGCGCGCAACTCGAACGTAAACGAGCACGTGACCGATGCCAACACGAACGAAGGAAGCATCATCTCTCAGTTCTGTTTTTCTGACCCTTTATGAAATCGCTTCCGGGTAAGTGCTATCCGCATAGAAACATTTAATTTAACTTATTTTTACTCAATTAATTGCTTTTATCCCCGCTACTGAAGAAACTAACAACCGTGAAATTGGCTTTCGTCAACTCAACCCTGATTCCCGTCATGACTAACTACAATTCTTCCGTTTGCACTCTCAAAAGCAGCTGGGGATTCCTTCCCGTTCTCGTGCTCGGTGCATTTTTCTTCACCGGTTGTGCACAGGTCCAAACGCCTGCAGCTGCCGGTCTGTACACAGACACGAAGGGTCCTGTGGCTGTTGGTGACAATAACGTACAATCGGCCAAGACCGGAAAAGCGTCTGCCACGTCGATCCTCGGCATTATTGCCCAGGGGGACGCAAGCATCAAAAAAGCAGCTGAGCAAGGTGGTATTTCCAAGATCCACCACGTCGACTACCAGAGCAAAAGCTACCTTGGACTCTACGGAAAGTACACCGTGGTCGTGTACGGTGAGTAGTTTTGGACCGTCCCGTTCGGGACACCTCCATTCCTGACGATGACGTACGAAAAAGGGCCGGGACCGTTTGTGTCCCGGCCCTTTTTCTTTTTTCTGTGCGGTGTTCGTTGCAAACCTTTCGTCACGTCCTCCCGTATAACGTCTCCTATATTTTCAATCGGGACTGAAAACCCAGATGGCCGACGTGTCTTCGCTCGCCTCGAATGGTCGTGCAACGCCGGGCGATACGGCGTCAAGCTCTGATTCCTCTCTTTCTGTGAACGGTCCCGTCCCCACCACCCTGGACGACATCCGCGGACCGGTGGAGGACGACCTCGACGCGTTCCGAACCTATTTCCGCGAGGCGATGCGGAGCGACCACACGCTGCTGGACAAGGTCACCCAGTACGTACTGTGGAAGAAGGGAAAGCGCATCCGCCCCCTCCTCGTCCTCCTCTCGGCCAAGGCCTGCGGCGGCGCGACGACGGAGATCACCCAGCGCGCGGCCGCCTTAGTCGAGCTCCTGCACACCGCTACCCTCGTCCACGACGACGTGGTGGACGACGCCGAAGAACGCCGGGGCGTCTTCTCCATTAACGCCCTCTGGAAAAACAAGATCGCGGTGCTGATGGGCGACTTCCTCCTCAGCCGCGGCCTGCTGCTCTCCCTCGACCACGACGACTACTCCATCCTCCATACCCTGTCGGACGCGGTCCGGCGCATGAGCGAAGGCGAGCTCCTGCAAATCGAAAAGTCCCGCCTGCTCGACATCGACGAGGACACCTACTTCCGCATCATCTCCGACAAGACGGCGTCTCTTATCTCTGCCTGCACCAAGAGCGGCGCCGTTAGCGTGACGGAAGACGAGGACACGATCGAGCGGATGCACCAGTTCGGCGAAACCCTCGGCCTCGCCTTTCAGATCCGGGACGACCTGTTCGACTTCAGCACGCAGGACGCCGGAAAACCAATTGGCATTGACCTTCAGGAAAAGAAGATGACGCTGCCGCTCATCGTAGCCCTCCGCAACGCCCCGAAGAGCGAGCGGAAACGCATCCTCAAGATCGTGGACCAGGACGACAAGGGCCGTGACGACCTCGAAACGGTTGCGAGCTTTGTCCGCGACCGCGACGGCATCGCGCACGCCCGCATCCGAATGGAAGAGCTCGCCGACGAGGCCAAATCCCACCTCGCTCATCTCCCCCCGTCCGATGCCCGCACCTCGCTCGTCGGCCTCACCGAGTTCACCATCCAGCGCAACCGGTAGGCCGTTGCGAATTTCGACTTTCGAATGTCGAGTGCTTTACTTGAGAACGCTGCTGATCCGTGCACGGGCAGGGAAACAATATTCTCCGTGTAAGGAAGGAGATCAACCGGACTCGTCCGGCAAGATGCCGGAAAGCTCAGATTCTGGAGATCTAGATCCTGGGAATCCCAGATTCTCTAGACCGTGTTGTGGTATCGGCGGAGCTCGTCTTTACCGATCCGTTCAGTAAACTCGCAACTCGACACTCGCAACTCGACATTGCCCCCCATGCCTTCCGTTCACCTGCTCGGCACCGGCGCTGCCATCAGCGACCCGCACCGCACCACTACGATGATCGCGGTGTCCGAGGACGAGCCGCCGTACCGGACCCTCGTGGTTGACTGCGGCGGCGACGTGCTCCAGCGGCTCCAGGCCTGCGACCGTCCCATCGACAGCGTCGACGGCCTCATCGTCACCCACGCCCACATGGACCACACCAGCGGCTTCCCGCTGCTCATGGAAAAAGTATGGCTTGACGGCCGCAACCGTGCGCTGCCCGTCTTCGGCATCGAGCCCGCCCTTGCCCAGGCCGGTCGGCTCTGGGAGGCCTTCGAACCGGTGCACCACGACTGGGAGGGCATCCCGCCCATCGACTGGCGAGAAATCGAGCACGCCCCCGACACCCCAGTCTGGCCGGACGCGCCCTGGACGGTGATCGCCACGCCCGTCAACCACGGCGACACGCCCAACGTGGGCCTCCGGATCGAGCACGACCCGACCGGTCACGTCCTCGGCTACTCCTGCGACACCGCCCCGACCGACAACGTCGTCGACCTCGCTCAGGACTGCAACATCCTCATCCACGAGGCCAACGGCGTGCCCGGCGGGAATCACTCCACAGCGGTGGAGGCGGCGGAAGCGGCCCGCGACGCCGACGCCAACCGGCTTCTTCTGGTCCACCTGCCCCCGGGCGACAAGAGCGCGGAAATCGCCGACGCCCGCGCCGTCTTCCCCAACACCGACCCCGCCGACGAGCTCGGCACCTATCCCTTCTAACCGCTCCCCCCATTGCTCCAGTGCCGCAATGAGCCAATTCAAAATGCTCAGGGAAGGACGTACATCGCCACAGCAATGTAGTGGCAGAGGCTGCCCACCATCACGAAGACGTGCCAGATGGCGTGACTATAGCGGAGGGAATGCCACCCGTAGAAGACGACACCCGCCGTGTACGCAAGCCCGCCCGCTGCAATGAGCAGAAGTGCCCCAGCAGGCAACGCGCTGCTCATCGGATCCGCAAATAGCACACCCACCCAGCCCATAATCAGATAGAGCGAGGTCGCCGCCGGATGAAACCGGTGCTTCGAAAACAACTTGAACAGCAATCCGGCGATGGCAAAGCCCCAGATCAACGCCAGAACCGACCAGCCCCAGCCGTCTCGCATGAGCACCACCGTAAACGGCGTGTAGGTGCCCGCGATCAGCAGGAAAATGGCGACATGGTCCAGGACCCGCAGAAGATGCTTCGTCCGGGGCCGCCGTACACTGTGGTACAGGGTGGAGACCGCATACAGGAAGACGAGCGTCCCGCCGTACACGGCCGACGCCGCAAGGTCCCAGCCGTCCCCCGCCATCCCGGAGAGAGCAAGGAGCGCAATCCAGCCGACTACGCTCAGGACCAGCCCCACCCCGTGCGTCATGGCATTGACCATCTCCTCGGCGTAGGACTGTCGCTTTTGGGGCTCTTTGGTAAGATCCATGAGTCTCCCCGTGTTCAAGTTCGGAAGTGCGTATGAGGATCATCGACGATCCCGCTCGTCGGTGCTCAAACGAGCCCATCGCGAACGGGTCGGCGATGTCCTGTTATTCAGACGGTTCGGAATCGGTCTTGTCGAGATCTGTGCGTGCGTTTGCGGGGGGATTCTCAGTGGGCCCTTTGTCCGCCGCCGTATCGTCCTGCTCCCGCAGCCACGCCCGATAATCGTACAGGTCCTGTTCCAGCAGCGCCAGACAGGCCGACACCACCGCCGCGTCGTCGAGCACGCCGACGAGGGGCAGCGCATCGGGAACCACATCCATGGGATTCAGCACGTAGAGCAGCGCAAATCCCGCGGCACTCAGCGTCCACACCGGCGCCTGCGTATACCGTCCCCGGCGCACATCCTGCACCAGGCCGAGCAGCGACCGACCGTCGTCGAGCAATCGGCGCAACGGGCCGTTGTCTCGAAATCGATCCTCAATCGCATCCGCTTTCTCCACGACCGTGTCCAGGTCCGTCTCCGTCACGGACTGCGCGCCCTCCTCTACGTACGATTCGTCCAGGCGCTCCAGCCGATCCCCCCAGCCGGTCGAACGCAACTGACGACGCAGCGCACGCATGCGGGTCTTCAGCCGCGGGACGAGTTTATCGCGGTCCTCCTCTTGAGGCCCGTGTTCGGAATCCGGCATGGTCGGATCGATGCTTGAACGAACGGCGCGGGTGCCTTCAACGCCTCACTGCCCGCGAAAGCTCCGCGGAGATTTTTTTTTGTCTGCAATCCCGTCGTGTACAACGCCGCTCCAACCGCCTGCATCGTCACGTCTGGAACACCCCGGGGTTGAACCGCTCCAGCTCCGGATTGTGATCGACCATGTCCAGCCCGGTCGACAGCCACGAGCGCGTGTCGACCGGATCGATAATCTCGTCCACCCACAGCCGTGCCGCGGCGTAGTAGGGCGTGGTCTGCTTCTCGTATCGGTCCTGGATGCGGGACAGAAGCTCCTCTTCCTCCTCTTCCGACAGCTCTTTCCCCTGCTTCTCCAACTGCCGTACCCGAATCTGCTTAAGCACCTTCGAGGCTTGTTGCCCCCCCATCACCGCAATCTTGGCCGTCGGCCACGCCAGCACGAGCCGCGGATCGTACGCCCGTCCGCACATCGCGTAGTTGCCGGCCCCGTATGAGTTGCCCATTACCACCGTCAGCTTCGGCACCGTCGAGTTAGCAACCGCGTTCACCATCTTGGCCCCATCCTTGATGATGCCGCCGTGCTCGGCGCGTTTGCCGACCATGAAGCCCGTCACGTCCTGAAAAAAGACGATCGGGATCTCCTTCTGGTTGCAGTTGAGCACGAAGCGGGCGGCCTTATCGGCGGCCTCGGAGTAAATGACCCCGCCCACCTGGATTTCGCCCTTCGACTGGTGATCGGTGCGGTTCCGAACCACCGATCGCTGGTTCGCCACGACGCCCACGTTCCAGCCGTCGATCCGGGCGTAGCCGGTCAACATCGTGCGGCCGTAGTCCTGCTTGTACTCGGTCCAGGAGTTCGCATCCACGATTCGGGCCAGAATCTCCCGCATCTCATACTGCTCGCCCCCCGTGCTCGGATAGAGCCCGTACAGGTCCTCCGCCGGGTACGCCGGATCAACCGGCTCCTGGCGCACGTACCCGAAGCGCTCGACCGGCCCCTGATGATCGACGAGCGCCCGCATGGTGTCGAGGGCTTCCTCGTCGTCCTCCGCCTTGTAGTCCACAACGCCGGAAATTTCGGAGTGCGTCACCGCGCCTCCCAGCTCCTCTGCCTCCACGTCCTCCCCAATGGCCGCCTTCACCAGGTACGGCCCCGCCAGAAACACCGACCCGGTCCCCTCCACGATAATCGCCTCGTCGCTCATGATGGGCAGATAGGCCCCACCCGCCACACAGCTTCCCATAATCGCCGCAATCTGCGGAATTCCCCTGCTCGACAGGCGCGCATTGTTGCGGAAGATGCGCCCAAAATCGTCCTTGTCGGGAAAAATCTCGTCCTGCAGCGGCAGGTACACCCCCGCCGAGTCCACGAGGTAGAGGATGGGAACGTGATTTTCCAGGGCAATCTCCTGGGCCCGCAGATTCTTTTTGGCCGTGATCGGAAACCAGGCCCCCGCCTTTACGGTGGCGTCGTTCGCCACGATCATGCACGTGCGTCCCTCCACCGGCCCGAGCCCCATCACCGTGCCCCCCGCGGGGCAGCCCCCCTCGTCCTCGTACATCTCATAGCCCGCAAACAGCCCGAGCTCGTTGAACTGCTCCGCATCATCCACCAGGTACTCTACCCGCTCGCGGGCCGTCAACTTTCCCCGCTCATGCTCCCGATCAATCCGCTCCTGCCCGCCCCCCATTCGAATCTCAGCGGCCCGCTCCTCCATCGTGTCCACTAGCGCCTCGTAGTGCGCGGCCCGCTCCTGAAACGAGGCGTCGGTGGTGTCGGCGTCAGTGCCGATGTGTTGGGAGTCGGACATGAATCCACGAAGCAGTTTGACAGAGAGAAAACGCACAACACGCAACCCGACAACTCACAACGGGTGTTCAACCTAGCTGCCGAATGCTTCAAACCAAAGCCCCCACACATGAAAACGCCTGCCCCGCAAACCGGGACAGGCGAAGTCGTCAGGAGACCAGATGTCACGCGACACAACCTCAACGGGTCCTGTAACCGAACTACGCTACGGAACGAGGAAGCGTCTCCGGGACAGTCCGTACGGCATCCACATTCTAGAGAATGGCCCCCATCTTCCGCCGGATCTCTTCTTTCGACTCCTCCGTCTTATCGTGAATAAGACCGACAATCTTATCCATCTCGCCGCGGGCCCGCTTCATCTGCTTGTCGTCGAAGTCCGCCTCCTCCCAGATGTCCTTGATTTGGTCGCGAATCCGACGCCAGCTCTCGTTCATTGCCTCCGTCGCCATAACAGTCGCTGTTTGGTTGTTTAGGATCTATACGCTTGTGCAAACGGTACCGACAACAGGGGGGCCGGGTTTCTCTGTGGTCTCCATTGTCCACCGTGTTCTGTGTTCGATTTCACTCTTTCCCCAATGACGCGCGTCGGCGTACTCGGTGCCGGAATTTCCGGCCTTACGGCTGCCTATCGGCTCACGCAGAGCGACATGGCGATTAACGTTCAGGTCCTGGAAGCCGCCGACCGCCCCGGCGGTGTCATCCGCAGCGACGCCGTCGACGATCGACTCGTGGAAGCGGGCCCGAACACCCTCCGTCCCAGCCCCCTGCTGGAAACGCTCATCGATGACCTCAATCTGGAACCGGAGCGCGTCTGGGCCAATGACGACGCCTCGCGCCGGTACATCGTCCGGGACGGAACGCCGGTGTCCCTCCCGATATCGGTGGGCGACTTCCTCACGACAAACCTCTTCTCGACCACGGCCAAACTCCGTCTGCTCGGCGAGCCGTTCATTGGGCGCGGGGATGCCGACGATGAAAGCCTGGCCGCCTTTGCGCGCCGACGCCTCGGCCCCGAGGTCCTGAACTACGCGGTCGCCCCCTTCGTCGGCGGGGTTTTCGCCGGCGATCCGGAGCAGCTGTCCGCCCGACACGCGTTCGACAAACTGGTGCAGTTGGAAAAGGAGCACGGCTCTCTCTTCTGGGGCGCCCTCCGATCCAGCGGTGGAGACGATGAAACCCCGTCCGGGCTGTACTCCTTTCGCGACGGAGCTGAAGCCCTCCCCGGAGCCTTAGTCGACGCCCTCGGCGATCGCATCGCCTACGACACCTCCGTCTCCGCTATTCGGCGCGAGGAGACCCGGTGGACCGTGGAGACCGAGCACGACACCGGGACCCAGACCGGGGCGTTCGACGCCTTGATTTGCACGCTCCCCCTCCACGCTCTTTCTTCCATCGATGTCGATACGGGTGTCGACTGCGCTCCACTCCGCGATGTCGAGTATCCCCCGGTCCACGTCGTGGCCCTCGGGTATGAGCGGTCGGCCGTGGCCCACCCTCTGGACGGATTCGGGATGCTGGTTCCGCCGGTCGAAGACGACTTCGACATTCTGGGCACCCTCTTCTCGTCCACTCTCTTCGCCAACCGGGCGCCGGACGGCACGGCCCTGCTCACTACCTTCGTCGGCGGCGCCCGCGATCCGGCCCTGGCCCGCCGCGAGGCCGATGCGATCCAGTCGGTCGTTGAACGCGACCTCGCAGCGCTCCTAGGCATCTCCGGATCGCCCTCCTTCCGCCATCACGTCCACTGGCCCCGCGCCATCCCACAGTACACGACCGGCTACGGCGCGGTCAAGGACACCATCGACGCCCTCGAAGCCGAACATTCCGGACTCCACTTCGCCGGCAACTACCGACAAGGCGTCTCCGTCGGCGACGCCGCCGCCTCAGGCGCTGACGCCGCCGCCCGCGTGCAAAACACGCTGTAGCCCTACGCCCGCTCGCCCATTTCCGTGGCGAGATGCCGGATAAGACATCGTTTTACCACCGGCAAGAGCGTCTCCTTATACGGCACGTCGATATCCGTATCCGAGAAATACGTGGCTGGATTCGGCAGGTCGCGGCGCTCCTCCAACAGATCCAGCTTCACGTCGGAGGGATGCTGGTCGAATCCGCCCTGCTGCACCGCCTTGCAGTGACTCGTGCGCAGGGCTCGATGCTTCTCCCCCTCCTGCTGGATGATGGAAAGCTCGTAGCGAAGGACGTGCAGCACGTCCGTCTCGCGATCCGGCACCATGAGGTATCCCTCCTGCACGTACTTCGGGACAATGCCCACCGTCTCCAGCTCCATATTGTCCTCCACGTGCTCGTAGACGGACCGGCCCTCCTCAATAGCATCCCGGATCTTCGGGATTGCCCAGCGGATGAGATCCTCCACCACGTTCATCTCGGTGTCCTCCAGATCCGGCCACTCGTAGGTCAACGACGCCTCCTCCCAGTCGATGCCCGTAATGCGCCCCGTCTCGGGCGTCCGAAACTCTTCCGTCCGCTTCAGCACGGTCATCAATCCATCGTGGAGCTTCACCAGTTGCCCGAGGTGCGGGTACACCCGCTGTTCCTCGAATGCCGACTGCGCTTTTTGGAGCCCAGCCAGGATCTCGTACTGGGTGCGTTCAACGTCGTCGACGGCACGGGTAAAGGACTCAAGTCGGAGAGCATCCATGGCCGGAAGAAAATTATTGAGTCAGATTCGAGATTTCTCTTTATCTATTCCCGAGGCATACGGTTTATGTATCATCGAATCAAGCGAAAATCATTCCTCGTTTTCGCTCGACTCCGGCCGCAGGGCGTCCATCATGGATTTGACCTGCTCCCGCGACATGCGCGTGAAGGTGTTGAACTGGCCACCGGCCGCCAGCGTCTCTCCGCCGTCCACCGTCACGACCTCGCCGTTCATATATCCGGACAGGTCACTGAGTAAAAAACTGGCCAGGTCCGCCAGTTCCTCCGGGCTGCCAAACCGGCGAACAGGAATGCGCTGCCGCATCTTCTCCTCGAGGTCGGCACTCGGCATGAGCCGGTCCCACGCGCCCTCCGTCGGGAAAGGGCCGGGCGCTACGGCGTTGAGGCGGATGCCCGCCGACCCCCACTCCGCCGCCAGCGACCGCGTCATCGCCACGATGCCCGCCTTCGACATCGCGCTGGGCACCACGTAGGCACTGCCGGTCTCCGCGTACGTCGTCGCAATCGAAAGCACAACCCCTTCCTCCGCCCGCTCCAGCCAGCGCCGCCCGCAGGCCTGCGTGCAGTAGAACGACCCGTAGAGGTTCGTCTTGACGATGGCGTCGAAACCGTTCGGCGAAATGTATTTTGTCGCCGCCAGAAAGTTCGCCGCGGCGTTGTTAACGAGCCGCGTCACCGGCCCCTGCCGCTCCTCCGCCTCGTCAAAAAACGCATCCACCGCGTCGGCCTCCCGGACATTGCAGGAAATGCCCTCGGCGGTCCCGCCGCGCTCCTCAATGTCGGCCACCGTTTCCTCCAGCGGCTCGGTGCGGCGTCCGTTGATGGTGACGGCGGCGCCGAGATCGGCAAAGCGCAGTGCCATCGCCCGGCCCAGGCCAGTGCCGCCGCCGGTGATGACGATGTGATGGTCGGTAAGCAGATCGTCGGCAAAGTCATCTGACATACGAAATGGAAATGGGTGACGAAAAACGAAAAGACGAATCTTCCTTACTCGGCGTCGGACAGCACGAGCGCATAGAGGTCGGAGAGCGGAATCTCCAGATCGAACGCGTGCCCCGTAATCGGATCCGACAGTGCGGTGTGGGCCCGATACTGCCACTCGTCGGCGTCCCGCGTGTACTGGGCGAGAAGGGGCTTCTCGGGATCGATCACCCAGTACTCCCGAAGCGACGCCAGTTCGGTGTAGGCGGCGAGCTTATCGCCCTGGTCACGGGCCTTCGTCGCATCCGACGTGACCTCCACGACCAACTCCGGATTTTCCAACGTCCGCGGCCGGGTGTCCTCGTAGGACGGCTCACAGGCGACGACCACGTCCGGATACACGTACCCAAAGGACACGCGCACCCGCTGATCGGAGGTCATCACCCAGCATCCCTGCGACTGAAGACGCGTGCGGAGTTCTGCCGACACATTGTCCTTAATCTGATTGTGTTCGGGTTCAGCGCCGGCCATGGGAATGACGGATCCGTTTTGAAGCTCGTACCGCTCGTCCTCGGCGTCGGCGTCCAGCTCCAGGTACTCTTCAACGGTGTATGAGCGGGTCGCAACAGTAGCCATTGCACACTGAGACTTAGGAAACAACCGAAGATGGACATTCTGTGAACCGATGCGGGACTGCCAGGATCCCCCCGACGCATCCAAAGCAAAGGGCGGTTCGGGGACTATGCGTCCTCGAACCGCCCCTTCCTTCGGCGTTCCCGAACGGAGCCTCCCGGACGAGGACCGCTACCTCGCCCTCTGCCTCCGCGTGCGGCGGGACCGGTGGGCGTCACGCCGACTCGTTCGGCTCGGACCGGTCCGTCGGCTCCTCACCGGAATCCGAGTCCGAAACGCTCGGGGCCCCATCGCCCATCGAAGATGGGATTCCGTCTCCCAACTCTTCCGCCGGAAGGTCTTCGGATCCGGACTGTTGTACGACGCCCGACGCGAGCGCCCCGCGCTCGGTGGGCGAGCCGGGAAACATGCCGCCCTGGCGGTACTCGTCGAGGGAAAACTCATCAACCTGAATGTACCGCTCGCGCGCCTCGTCGGCCCGGTGGACGATCTCGTACTCCTCGTCCGTGATCACACCCTCCTCGCGCGCCTCGTCGAGCAGCTGGTGCGGCCGCTTCTTCGGCAGGCATCCGTCGCGGATGGCGTCTTTGATCTTCTGTCCCACATGGTACGCGTCGCGGCTGAGGCGGAATGCATTCTCCAGCTCACCGAGCGGCTGATCCATCGTGTCCGGCACGTAGAGGTCCTTCGTGAGCCACTCGCGGGTGCCGTCCTTCTCCTGAATGGCCCGTGCAATCGTGCCGCCGAGATCGTCGTCCGGCATCGAGCCGAAGGTGTTTATCCGTGCCCACGGCGCCACGACGAGTCGCAAGAGCCACGTGAGTCCCGGCACCTTCAGGTTCTCGAACAGGCCCTCGAACGCCTCCTGCATCTGTGCAAAGGCGTACTGCATGCTCCAGTGCAGGAACGGCTCCTGCTCGGGATCGCGCCCCTCCTTCTCGAAGCGCGTGAGCACCGCCGTGCCCAGGTACATCCACGAGAGGATATCGGCAAAGCGACCGGTGATCTTCTCCTTCCGCTTCAACGCACCGCCGAGACTGCCCATCGCGATGTCGGCGAAGAAGGCAAAGCTCGCCGCCGCCCAGGCCATCTTGCGGTAGTACGGCGCCGCGGGTCCGCTGACGGGCGAGCTCGCGAGACGGCCGCGGGTCAGGCTGAGCCCAAAGGCCCGGAAGCCGTTGCGCACCACGTGCCTAACGTGACTCCAGAAGGCGTCGTCGAACTTCTCAACGTCCCCGTCCATCAGCGCCTCAATCTCCTTCAGGGCATACGGATGGCACCGAATCGCCCCCTGTCCGAAGATCATCATCGTCCGGGTGAGGATGTTGGCCCCCTCGACCGTGATGCTGATCGGAAGCGCCTGGTAGGCCAGCCCGAGGAGATTGCTGGGGCCGCGCGAGATCCCGTTTCCGGCCAGGATGTCCATGCCGTCGTTCACGAGATCTCGCTGCATCTCGGTAGTGTTGTACTTCATGATGGCCGACACCACGGCCGGCTTCTCACCGCTGTCGACAGCCCCGGCGGTATAACGGCGCGCGGCGTCCATGATGTAGGTGTACCCGGCAATGCGTGCCAGCGGTTCCTCAATGCCCTCAAACTTGCCGATCGAAAGGCCGAACTGCTCGCGCACGGCGGCGTGAGCCCCAGCCACTCGCGTCGTGAACTTGCCGCCACCGGTGGCCTGCGCGGGCAGCATAATGCCGCGGCCCGCCGACAGGGCGTCCATGAGCATGGTCCAGCCTTCGCCCGCGCCTTCGGCGCCGCCAATGATGGCGTCGATCGGGAGCACCACGTCCTCCCCCTCCGTCGGGCAGTTGTAAAACGCCACGCCCAGCGGGTCGTGACGACGGCCGAGCTTCACGCCGTCCGCGTCCGTCGGGACCAGTGCACACGTGATGCCCAGCTCCTCGCCCTTCCCGAGGTGGTTGTTCGGATCGTGGAGCTTGAAGGCCAGTCCGAGCACCCCGGACACCGCCGCCAGCGAAATGTAGCGCTTCTCCCAGTTCAGGCGCAGCTTGAGCTCGCCGTCGTCGTCCTTGAACACCTCGCCGTACGACTCCATCGAGCCGGCATCGGACCCCGCGTTCGGCTCCGTCAGCGCAAACGCCGGCAGAATGTCGCCGTCGGCCAAGCGCGGCAGATAGTACTCTTTTTGATCCTCGGTGCCGTAGTGCATGAGCAGCTCCCCCGGCCCGAGGGAATTCGGCACCATCACCGTGATGCCGAGTGGCACCGAGTGGGCCCCCAGCTTCTGGACCACCGCGCTCCGCCCCGCCGCCGAAAAGCCAAGCCCTCCCTGCTCTTCCGGAATAATGAGCCCGAAGAAGCCTTGCTCTGTCAAGTAGTCCCAGGTTTCCGCCGAAAGGTCCCCGCGCTGGTGCACCTTCCAGTCGTCGACCATGCCGCACACCTCCTCACACGGCCCGTCGAGAAAGGCCTGCTCCTCATCGGTGAGCTCCGGATAGAGCTGGTTGAGCGTCTTCTCGAAGTCGGGATTCCCCGAAAACAGCTCGCCGTCCATCCAGACCGACCCGGCGTCGATCGCCGTCTGCTCGGTCTCCGAGATGGTCGGCAAAAATTGAAGCGCTTCCATCAGTTTCATTAGTGAGGAAGATACCAGACGCCGAATCGGCCCCACGTTGAAAACAGTGACGAGAACCCCGTACGGGATCCAGACCCACGTCGGGGCACCGCCCCCGTACAGACCGACTGCTCCCGCCACTGCCCAGAGCCAGAGCGGCGCTCCTGTATAGCCGAGTACAAACGTAACGAGCAGAACGCCCGCCGCAATTCCCAGGGTGGGCATGCTCGCAAATGCATCGAAAAACGGCAGAGTCATAACAAACCTCCTTGTCAATTCGAGTCAGCGAATGGTTGGGACGGCGGTACCGTCATGGAATTTTTTCGGGCTGATTAACACTGTTAACTGGTAACCGATACGTACTTAACGGTGTTATGTTTTGGAAATTCATACATCCAGCCGAAATTTTTTGTCTCGGATGTGCCAAGCCGACCCTTCTCAAGTCCGCCCCGGCTTCATCCTTTTCTGGGGGTGTGCCCTGTTTTCCGGTGGGATCGGGCGTTGGTCAATTGGTTGTGTCTACGCCGCTGGGAAGAGACTCAGAGCGACATCTCCATCTCGCCTCTTGGATCAGAGCCGAAGATTTTCGATCACACCGGCGGCGCCCATCCCCCCACCTACGCACATCGTGCAGAGGCCGTATCGGACCTCGCGGCGGATCATCTCGTGCAGGAGCGTGGCCGTCAGCTTCGCCCCCGTGCATCCGAGCGGGTGGCCCAGTGCAATTGCCCCGCCGTTCACGTTGACGGTGTCCTCATCGAGCCCCACCTCGCGGATCACGGCCAGCGACTGCGCGGCAAACGCTTCGTTGAGCTCCACAAGTCCGATGTCATCGAGGCTCAGTCCCGTCTGCTCCAGCACCTTGGGGATCGCCTCTACCGGCCCGATGCCCATCACGTCCGGCGCCACCCCGGCCACCGAAAAGCCTACCAGTCGCCCGAGCGGGTCCACACCGAGGTCGTTCATCCGGTTCTCGCTCATGACGACGGTAGCAGCTCCCCCATCCGACCGCTGCGAGGAATTGCCCGGCGTGACGGTCCCGCCCTTCTTGAACGCGGCGGGGAGTTGAGACAGTACATCCAGGTTCGTGTCCCGGCGCGGCCCCTCGTCCACGGCGAACTCTCTCTGCATCGTGGTAGTGCCACCCGCGTGCCCGTTGACGGACTCGTAGTGGGTCTCCTCCACCTCCAGCGGCACGATCTCATCCTCGAACCGCCCGTTGTCGATGGCATCCACGGCCCGCTCGTGCGAGCGCAACGAGAACCGATCCTGGTCTTCGCGCGATACCTCGTACCGCTCGGCCACATTCTCGGCGGTGATGCCCATCGAGACGTAGGTGTCGATGTCGTCCTCCGCCAGCTCCGGATCGGGCTGGAAGAAGAATCCGCTCATCGGCACCTGACTCATCGATTCGGCACCGCCCGCAACGACCACCTCCGCGGTCCCCGTGGCGATGGCCTGCGAGCCCTGCGCGATCGTCTGTAGACCCGACGAGCAGAAGCGGTTGACGGTGGCCCCGGGCACGTGATCGGGCAGTCCCGCCTTCCGGGCGATGATCCGCCCCACATTCATGCCCTGTGCCCCCTCCGGAAAGGCGCATCCCATGAGCACGTCGTCGACCATCTCGGGCTCCAGCCCGTCAACGCGGTGCATGGCTCCTTTCACGGCCTCGGCGCCCAGATCCTCGGGCCGGTAGTTCTGTAGTGTCCCCTTGTTGGCCTTACCAACGGGGGTGCGGGCGCTGCTGACGATATACGCTCCGTTTTGTGCTTCCATGATCCTATTGCGTTGAGTCGTTGAAATGTCGAACGGAAAATGACATGGCTGAGCGCACCGCCGCTCCGACGGTCACCACCAATCTCAGAACGTCCCAACGTTGAACGTTCCAACGCCACTAATTTCGGAGGGGCTTCCTATGCTCCAGCATGTGATGGATGCGCTCCTGCGTCTTCTCTTCGCCCAGCAGGCTCAGGAAGACCTCGCGCTCCAGTTCGGTGAGATAGTCCTCGTGGACCTCCTGCGGCGCACTGAGCTCACCGCCGCACATGACCGTCGCCAGCTTCGTGGCCAGGTGCTCGTCGTAGTCCGTGACGTAGTCCCCCTCCCGATACTGCATAAGTGCCACCTTGAAGGTCGCCAGCGTCTTCTCCCCGAGCACCGTGATCTTGTTCATGACGGCCGGCGGTACGTACCCCGCTTCGCTGAGCTGAAGCACACGCTGCTTCGCGGCGTAGAGACGCCTGTCGTCGTGCATCACCACCTGCGTCGCGTCCGGCAGGTAGCCCATCTCGATGCCCTGCATCGCACTCTCGGCCACCTCGGCCATCGCCACGTTTTCGAAGTAGGGCCGCAGGTGCTCCTGAATGGCACTGGGCCGATCGTTCGGGGCCTCCTGCGCAGCCGTTGCTGCCAATCGCATCGTGCCGGTGCCCGCTGGAATCAATCCCACGCCGAGCTCGACGAGCCCGATGTACGTCTCAGCGGATGCGACCGGCTGCGGACACGCCATTGCGAGTTCGCACCCGCCCCCGAGCGCCCGCTGGTGCGGGGCCACCACGACCGGCTTGTCGGCGTATCGAACCCGCTGGACCGTGGACTGAAATTCCTCGATGTACTGCTCAATGACATCGTACGCGCCCTGCGAGGCCGCCATCGCCATCTCGCCCAAGTTGGCGCCGACGGAGAAGTTCTTGCCGTCGTTGCCGACAATCATCCCTCGGATGTCGGCATTCCTCTCCACCCGGTCGATGCACTCATTGAGGCCGACCATCACATCGCGCCCCAGGGTGTTGGCCTTCGACCGAAACTCGAAGAGAACCGCGCCGTCGCCCACATTCAGCAGCGCCGCATCCTCGTTGCTCCACAGTTCCTTCGAACCCTCTTGCTTGACCGCAGCGAGCCGCAACTCATCCGACGGGCGCGGATCGGCCACGTACTGCCCTTCGCTCGGAATGTATACCGACCGTTCCCCGTCCTCCGTGCGGTAAAACTGCGTGTGGCCCTGCTCTTCCATCGTCTCCACCCACTCGGGCACCTCCTCGCCCTGATCGCGCAGGCCGTTCAGCACCGTCTCAAACCCGATCGCGTCCCACTTCTCGAACGGCCCGATTTCCCAGTTGAAGCCCCACCGGATGGCCCGGTCCACATCTGCCGGGTTGGCCGTAATCTCGCCGATGCGCCGCGCGGCGTAGCCGAGCAGCTCCAGCGTGGTCTCGCGGAAGAACGTCCCGGCCCGACCGGTGTCTTGATACAGGGCCTGCAACCGATCCGCGAGGTCGCCCACCTTCGTAATCGACTTCAAATCGCCGAGCTCTTCCTCTTCCGCGCTCGTGTATTCGAAGCTCTCGGGATCGAGCGACGTAATCTCGTCGTCGACTTTCTTGTAGAAGCCCTCCTTTGTTTTCTCGCCCAGTCGCCCCTCATCGACGAGCTTCTGCATGACCTCCGGCACCTGAAAGGCTTCCCGACGCTCATCGTCCTCCACTTTGTCGTAGAGATTGTTTGCCACGTCCGTCAGCACGTCGAGCCCCACGAGGTCGGCAGTGCGGAAGGTGGCCGACTTCGGATTCCCCACGAGCTGCCCGGTGAGCGTATCGATTTCTTCAATCGAGTAGTCGTCGTCGGTGTAATACCGGATGGCCTGCAGCTGGGCGAAGACGCCGATCCGGTTTCCGATGAAGTACGGCACGTCGTTGGCCACCACGACGCTCTTGCCGAGATGCAGGCGTCCGAACTGCGCCACGCGCTCCAGCACGTCCGAATTCGTCTGTGCGGTCGGCACCAGCTCCAGCAGCTTCATGTAGCGCGGCGGGTTGAAGAAGTGGGTCCCCAGAAAGCGCTGTTTGAAGTCCTCCGAGCAATTCTCCGCAATCTCGTGGATGGGAAGCCCACTCGTATTCGTCGAAATCACGGCATCGTCCCGCACGTGCTCCTCGACCCGGGCATGGACATTCTGCTTCACATCCATGCGCTCGGTCACCGCCTCCACCACCCAGTCTACCTCACCGACCCGATCGAAGTGCTCCTCGAAGTTGCCGAGGTAGACGCGATCGGTCACCTCATCGCTAAAAAACGGATCGGGACTGGCCTCCCGGGCCTGCTCAAATCCCCCCTCCACAATCGCATTCAAATCGTCGTCGTCCTCGGGAGCAATGTCGAGCAGATGCACCTCCAGCCCGGCATTGGCAAGATGAGCCGCAATCTGCGCTCCCATCGTGCCTGCCCCCAGCACGGCCGTCGTGCGAAACGGAGGATGTGTCGCCGGTGCGGACAAATCGAGGGAGCGAGTGTCAAGGGCTTTCGTTTCCATAATCCTATGTGACCTTGGGTGAGTTGACATTAACGGTGTTAACTGCAGGCCCTACTACGCGGAACCGCTTCCATCTACACGTGATCCCTGAACGGGAACTGTTACAGCTCGCGTCCCTCAGAGCGAGGCAATCACGGCGCCGCGCTCCGTAAGCTCTTCGGGCGCTTCGTCTTCATAGTAGAGGGCGTCGATTTCCGTACCAAACGTCTTCTGGATCTGTGGCCGCTTTACCTTGAGCGTCGGGGTAAGCAGTCCGGACTCGATCGTCAATTCGTCCGGCACGAGGGCAAATCGTTTCACCGTCGCCCAGTGATCGAGCCCCTCATTCGCCTCCATAACCAGGGTCCGGAAGGCGTCGACGATCTCCGGAGACTTCAGCAATTTCTTGAACGCCCCCTCCGGATCAAGCCCCCGCTCCTCAGCCTCCGCGCGCACTTGGTCCTCAGTCGGAAAAATGAGGGCCGCGCAGAACTTCCGATCGTTTCCCACGACGACCGCTTTGTCGACCAGCGGCTGACTTCCCAACTGATTCTCGATGGGCTGCGGCATCACGTACTTGCCGGTCGACAGCTTAAAGAGATCCTTCTTGCGGTCCGTAATCTTCAAGAACCCTTGCTCGTTCACTTCTCCCACGTCGCCGGTGTGAAACCACCCCTCCTCCGTAAGCACCTCATCGGTCTTGTCGGGTCGTTTGTAGTAGCCCTGCATCACGTGCGGCCCGCGCGTCAGAATCTCGCCGTCGTCCGCAATCCGAACCTCCACGCCGGGAATGGGCTCGCCGACCGTGCCCGGCTTAGTCCGCTGCGGTCGGGTAAACGCGATCACGGGACTAGTTTCGGTGAGCCCGTAGCCCTGAATGGTCGGGATGCCCGCCGCGGCGAGCGTGTTGGCCAGGTCCGGCTGCAGGGCCGCCCCACCGACCACAATCCATTTAACACGCCCGCCGAGGGACGCCCGCCATTTCTTGAACACGAGACGATCCGCCACGGCCCGCTTCATCTTGTAGACCCCCGACATCGACTCGTCCATCTCGTACTCCTGGGCCAGGTCGAGCGCCCAGTCGCCAATCGTACGCTGCAATCCTTCCAGGCCCAAAATCTTTTTCCGGATCCCGGCATACACCTTCTCCAACACACGGGGCACCGACGCGAACGCCGTCGGTCTCACTTTGGGGAGCGCTTCCACCAGGTCATCCGGATGGGTAAAGTAGATGCTGACCCCCCGCATCATGAACGAATACTGGAGCATCCGGGCAAACACGTGAGTCAGCGGCAGAAAGGAAAGAACAACCTCTCCCTCTGCCCCCGTTTCGAAGTCTGAGAGCTCCCCCACTGAGTTGACGGCATTCGACGAGATGTTTTCGTGGGAGAGCATCACCCCTTTCGGCTGTCCCGTCGTGCCGCTCGTGTAGATGGTGGTCGCCAGATCGTCGGCGTCGATCTGGTCGCGCAGCCGCTGGATGTGGGCATCCTGATCGTCGGTGGCGGTTCGCCCTCGCGTCCGGATTTCATCCAGGGTTACGAGATCAACGCGGTCGGGCAGTTCTGGCAGCCCTGACTCTTCTCCGGTGTCGCAGAGGATCACTGTTTCGATTTCCGGCAGGTCCGGAAGAACCTCCGCTGCCTGTTCAAGCCGCTTCGGGTTGGCTACTGCGAGCGCCTTCGCCTCCGAGTGCCCGGCGATGTACTGCATCTGGTCCGCCGAACTCGAGAGGTATAGGGGGACATCGATGAGCCCAGCGATGAGGCAGCCCATGTCCACGATACAGAACGGCACATCGCTCTCCAGCAGTAGGGCCACCCGGTCGCCGCGCTCCAGTCCGAGGTCGAGTAGCCCGAGCGCTGTTTCTTCGGACTGCACTCGAAACTGATCCAATGACAGCGGCTCCCATCCCTCGCCGGTCGGCTGATTCAACGCCTGCGGGTTCTCGTAGGCCTCACAGGCATCGTAGAGGAGTTCGGGAAGGGTTCGCCCCAGCGCAACGTCACCGGCGTCAGAAGGGGCAGTGTAGGTCGGTCCGGACATGGCCGTAGAGCGATCAGGAGAGGCAGCAGCGTGTACGGGTATAAGAAGATTCCGCAAAGACCCTTACGCCGAAGACGGGGTTCGCTGGCACCCCTGGAGGGTTCGCTGGATAGCCACATCGATGAACGCCTCACGGTCAATCCGAGCATCGACCCGTCCGGCAAGCAGAAGCGAAACGGTGCCGTGAAGAGAAGCCCAGATGGTACTGGTCAGTACTCTCGGGTCATCAACTTCAAATACGCCCTGCTCTTCTCCTTCCTCAAGAGCACGACTGAAGACATCCAGGTTGTTTCGCGCCTGTCGATACTTCTCCGGAGGATACCGCTCCATGCGTTCCGGCCGGAGCTGAAACATAATTTCGTAGTACTCCGGATTCTCCAGCCCGAAATCAATGAACGTCCGACAGAGCGCCTGCAGTCGTTCAACCGGGGCATCCGGACGGTCCGCGGCGGTCTCGGAAAGCCCGTCTTGCAACTGCATCATGCCCTCGTGAATCAGGGCGTGGAGCAGAGCATCCTTGCTGTCAAAATACAGATAGATGCTCGTGGCGCTGTAGCCAATCGCGTCCGCAATCTTCCGCATCGAAAGATTCTGGTATCCCTTCTTCACCAGCAGGTGCCGGGCCGTATCCAGAATCCGACGCCGCAGGTCTCCGTTTTCGGACGTGTCAGCGGACGTGCTCATGAGAATAGCGGGGTAGGAGAAAAACGTCCCCTATGCAACTCTACTGTGCACCTTTACACTTGGCTCAATCAATTGGCTTCAGGTCGCACAAAAAAGGAAGAGACATCGCCTGAGAAATCCCTGACCTCCGAGCGCATGAAGTGTATCACGCAGGGTCTTCGTCCTCTTCTTCCTCCTGATTGAGCTTCCGAACGGCATATCCTGCCCCCACAGCCGCCAACAAAGCAACGCCTCCGTCAACGGGAACAGGCTCTTCCCCCGGCGGAGGGGCTTTCGTACGCATCTCATCATCTATACGTTGCTCAGGAGGAGGTGTATTCTCCGAAGGCGTCGTTGACTCAGACTCCGATGGTGAAGTTGATTCCGCCCAGTCAGGCAACTGGGAAGAGTGAGTAGGTCCCTTGCTTCCAGTAAGTGTGTTGCTCTGTCCGCATACGGGACTCGGCGAAAGCACGAACATGCTCATGACGACGAAACAAACGAGCATGTGGAAAGCGAAGTCGTGCGGTACTCTCAGCGCAGAACGGATGGGAATCATTTTCACGATGCGACTTGGCGTCGGGACCGATGAGAGCAAAATATTGACCAGGTCGAGCACAAAACCAGGTTGTGCTCTTCCAATAGTGGCGTACACGCCGAGCGACAACTGAACTCGGATCACACGGTGGGAGTACGGTACCTCCGCCCAAACGAGTCAGGGCTTCAGGATAACCCTGACAGCGCTTCGATCCCACAGCCTACAGCCCACAGCACCTCCCCAGCACAAAGACCGCTTACAATAGAACAATTCTATTCCTGAAACTCAAATAGAAGTGAAAATCGAAGCGTGTTGGCGAGCGGACTATTCTCTTCAAGCGTGTAGAGGTACGACATGTCAATCCCGACGATGTTGTAACGCAGCCCCGCCCCGAAGTTCAGAAACTCCCGATTCCCGTTGTCTGGGTCCTCGTAAAAGTACCCGGTACGAAGAGCAAACAAATCACTGTACCAGTACTCCGCCCCGACGCCCATCGTGAACTGCTCAGCCACGCTGAGCGTGTTGGTCTGCCCCTCGTCCACCTCCCCACTCGCCGTTCCCCAAGACGAGAAGATCGACTCGTAGAAGGGCTTCCCGTCCTGCCCTTCTCGATCCACGAGCGACTTGTTGAAGTCGTTGGCAATCGTCAGGGAATTGTGTTCATCGAAGTCGAACGTAAAGGCATACCCGAGCCGCAGGTTCATGGGCAACGGCTCTTTCGCACTCTCGTACTGAAGTCGACCGCCCATATTCGCAATGTTGGCCCCTGTCGAGAAGGTCGTCGTCACCCCACCCAACTCGAAGGGGGTCGTCCGGTACAATCCCGAGAGATCACCGGCAACGGTCGAGGCTTTCCCACTGCTGCCCTGATTGAGCTTCGAGTAAATGGCGCGAAGCGAGGTCCCGACCCCCAACCGTTCGGACACACGGTACCCGTACGACACTCCGACGGCAAGATCGTACGCGCTAACCTCTCCTTGAGATCGCCCCTCCGAATCACGGAGCTCCGTTTCTCCGAGGTTCAGATATGTCACGTGTCCCCCAAAGGTGCCAATGCCGTCCACGTGGTACGTCCCCACGAGATACTCATAGAACAGCCCGGCGTCGAATTGCGGCAGCCAGTTCGCGTGGGTGATGCCCACCTGCGTATTCCGTTGAAACGCAAGGCCCGACGGGTTCCAGAACATCGCGTTGGCGTTGTTGGCCACTGCCACCCCCGTATTCCCCATTCCGGCCGACCGGCTGTCCGGCTCAATCCGTAGAAACAGACCACTCGCCTGTCCAAGTTGCGCCTGAGCGGGCACGGCAAGCCCGAGAGCGAGGACGAGCGCCCCAAGAACAGTCCATGCGCATTGACGGAAGCACATCCAACGAAGCATCATCACGGGAAAAGACCTTTGCGAATAAAGTTTAGGAAACGAGAACGTTGTTTGCAGGATCTTCCAGTGTGAAGTGAAACCCCTCTCAAAACAGGGACGATCATCGATCCAATCAGTACGTCCTGCGTGTTCTCTGTAGCGATGTGCTCAATACGTATGGATAGGTCCGGTCCGTGATAACATCTGTAGTCGTCCGTACCCCCGGCCTGCTCCCAAAGACTGGGGGTAGAATGAGCTCAACGACCCAACGTTTCCAAAAATGCCCTGATCCGCCTCGTCGTTGGCATCACACCTGGTCCTCCAGCTCTTCCTTCAACCGGGTGAGCTGGTGCAAGGAGTCCGCCATCCGCTGAGCTGCCTCCTGAATGTCCTGCGCAGAGGAGAGAAACTGGTCGTCCAGATCTTTTTCCCGTCCAATTTCCAACAGAAACTGCGCATTCCCGGAAACGATAGAGAGCGGGTTGTTGAGATCGTGGTAGACGGACGACACGGTTTCTTGAACGTCCTTCAGCGATTCGGTCGACTCAGAATTACTCATAGGAGCGTTGGCATCCTGCAAGAAAATACACGAATAAGCCCGGAAGTCCCCTTCTCATTTAGCTTCTGGGGACAAGCCTCGTGTGTCTGCTGCGCACAATTTCCGTTCCTCAAATCCCATCGTCCTCGTCGCCCCGACTTTCACACCGAAGACCCCACCCATCCCCCCGACGGCTACGCCTCTTCCGGCGGAAAGTCCTTAAAGTGCCCGTTGGACCGAATGCGCCGGTGGATGTCCTCCTTCTGCTCAACACGCGGGATCAACGACTCAAAGTGGTCGATCAAGTACCGGATCCGGTCGTTTTCGCCCTCGATCTCCAACAACTCCTGCTTTTGATCCCCGTCCAGGGCCGCATTCTGCGCCAACACGTACGAGAGCGCCTCTACGTCCTGGTAGAGATCCGGACGCACAGTCCGTCCGGCAAGCTCAAGAAGCTTCATGTGCTGCGTAATGACCCGTTCTTTCAAGTCCAGATCCAGGTCCTGCCCCTGTTCGTCGATGAGCACAACGTCGGCGGTGTAGTAGCTCTTTTCGTCGTGCACTTCCAGGAGCCGGAATCGCTCCTCTCCGGTCACCCGAATATCCATGCGCCCGTCGTCGTACCGGGAAACAATCTCCTCGATGCGGGCCGTCGTTCCCACCTCGGCCAAGGCCTCGTCCGCCGACCGAATAACCCCAAAGGAAACGTCGTGATCGAGACAGTAGCGGGTCAGCTCCTTGTACCGCTCTTCGAAGATATGAAGGGGGAGCTGCTCGCCTGGATACAGAACGAGGTTGAGTGGAAAAAGCGGGAGGGAATCAATTGAAGCCATCGTCCAGACCCAGTTCGTACAAAAAACCCATCGACCCTTCCTCGTTTACCCGACGTTTCGACCTCACGAACGACACGACCAAGCAGAGCTCCCCGCACGTGATTCGCTCTCCCGGCAAGCCGACACGGGGTGGCCGACTTTTACACGCCGGGGGACATGCCCCAACTACTTCAGGCCGCCTCTCTACGTTCGCTGCGAACGGAGAACTGTCATACGGGGAGGCTCCGTCCGCTCCGCCGCCTCCGACGGGCGACGGGCTTCGGTAGCGGGTCGATCCTCGCGATCCGCCTGTGTAATGGGCCGCCCGCTTTGAAGAGCCCCCTCCGCGTACTTCGACAGAAAATGATCCATGTACAGCGAGGCGAGCCCGGCCTCTTCCTCCCGAGCACAGAGGTAGTACTGCTGCTTAAACGGATGCTCCCATTGACTGGGAAAGAACAGCTCCCGGCTCTGATCGGACGAGAGGCCAGCCGTGCGGGCCGCCTCCGCCCACAGCTCCCCACCGGTATGAAATCCGCCTTTTCGGAGAAGCATCCGCTCGGTGCAGGTCCGGCTTTGCAGGAGCACATGTCCGGCAATACAGCATCGAAACCCCTCGGGCACCGCCCCCTGTCGGAGCACCGCCTCGGCATTGCGGGCAAACGCCCATTGCGCCGGACAAAAGCGATGAGGGGCACGGGCGATTTCCTGCTGGACAGCCTGGAGAAGGTCAACGTTCATGAAACGGAGACGGCTGGAATGGAGGAATGTAATCCACTTTATAACGGGTACGGGAATCCTATGACGTGGCTCTCAGAGAGTTCGCCACCCGTCGAGATCGTTAGATCTCAGCGTCGCGGTCTTCCTCGGCCGGTTCCTCCGTCACCGAGAGGTCTTCAATGGGGCCTGCCTCCTTGAGCCGCCCGTGCTCCAGCTGATGAACCTGTCCCGCAACAGCGGCCAGCGCGGGGTTGTGGGTTGCAAGTACAAACGTATGGGCCATTTCTCGACTCAGCCGCTCAATTTCCTCGTGCAACGGCTCGGCCGTGCGGGCATCCAGATTGCCCGTCGGCTCGTCCATCAGCACAAGGGCCGGCTCATTCATGAGGGCCCGAGCGACCGCCACCCGCTGCTTCTCACCGCCGGACAGGGCATGGGGCCGGTGCTCGGCCCGATCGGCCAGCCCCAGCATATCCAAAAGCTCCAGGGCCCGCGGGCGGACATCGTCCAGGGAGCGATGCTGGATGAGCGCTGGCATCGCAACGTTTTCCAGCGCCGTAAACTCCGGAAGGAGATGGTGAAACTGAAAGACAAACCCGACACTCCGATTCCGAAACGTCGCGAGTTCCTCGTCGCTCTTCGTAAACAAATCCTCGCCCTCAAACCGCACCGTCCCGCTCGTGGGGCGGTCAAGCGCGCCCAGCAGATGCAGCAGCGTGGACTTTCCGGTGCCGCTCTCTCCCACCACCGCTACAATCTCACCGGGCTCCACGGTCATACGCAACCCGTCGAGGACGGTGAGCGGCTCCTCACCCCCGGTGTCGTACTCTTTTACCAAGGCCTCTACGTCGAGAAAGGGCGCATCCACAATCGGCACAGGCGGAAGTGCGAGGAAGTAACAACGAGCAAACCGAGCGAGGGCTATTCGTCTCGCTCAATGCCGTACTTGTTCAGCTTGTTGTAGAGGTGGGAGCGCTGGATTCCAATCGTCTCGGCGGTCTGACTCACGTTCCAGTCATGCTCGTCGAGCTTGCGTTCAATAAACTGCTTCTCGAACTGGTCGCGGGCCTCTGTAAAGTCGTCGTATGCATCGATGAGGGCTTGCTCCGGGGGCAGCGAGGCGGGCCCCGGCTGCACGAACTGCTCCACGTCGGCGGTCTGGATCTCGTCCCCGTCCGCCAAGATCAAAAGGCGCTCCACCACATTGTACAGTTCGCGCACGTTCCCGCGCCAATCGTACCCCTGCAGGCGAGCGAGCGCCTCGTCGGCGAACTGCTTCGGCGGAAGTCCATTGCGGCGCGCGAGTCGCTCGGCGCCGTGTTCGGTAAGCAAGGGAATGTCGTTCCGACGGCGGCGCAAGGGCGGCACCTCAATCAGGATGACCCCGATTCGGTGATACAAATCTTCTCGGAAATTGCCCTCCTCGATCTCCACCATCAAATCCTTATTGGTGGCGGCAATGACCCGCACGTCTACTGAGATGCTCCGCTCTCCGCCTACCCGCTCGATCTCATCCTCCTGTAGCACCCGGAGGACCTTTGCCTGCGCCGAGAGACTCATGTCTCCGATTTCGTCGAGAAAGAGGGTTCCCTCGTGGGCCTGCTCAAACTTGCCAATCCGCTGTTGCGTGGCCCCGGTAAACGCTCCCTTTTCGTGCCCAAACAGTTCACTCTCAATCAGCTCACTCGGGATCGCGGCACAGTTCACTTCCACCATCGGGGCGTCGGCCCGTTCGGACCGGTGGTGAATCCACTTTGCCACGAGCTCCTTACCAGTGCCGTTTTCGCCGGAGATGAGCACTCGCGCCTCCGTAGGCCCCACCTGCTCGATCGTATCCTTGATGTCCTGAATCTCTTCACTCTCCCCGATAATCGGCGGCAAATCCCCCGTCCGCTGCTCGCTGATCGTCTGACGCATCCGGCGGTTCTGGTCCTCCAGCTCGCCATGATCCATGGCGTTGCGGACCGTCACGAGAAGCCGATTCAGATCGGGCGGCTTCTCGATGAAGTCGTACGCCCCGAGCTTCGTCGCCTCAACTGCCGTCTCGATGGTGCCGTGCCCGCTGATCATAACAACCGGCACGTCGGCCGTATCGGCGGCAATCTCCTCAAGCACCTCCATGCCGTCCCGCTCTGGCATCTTCACGTCCAGAAGCACCAGGTCGTACTGGTGCGTCTCGATCATGTCGAGGGCACCCTGTCCGTCAACAGCCTCTTCAACCTCAAAATCCTCGTATTCCAAAATTTCCCGCAGGGTGCGTCGGATGCTGGCTTCGTCGTCGACCACCAGGATGGTTGGCATAACCGCAACGCATGGACCAATTCAACAGACGCCAACCGACAGAACGGTCGTTCTTACCATCTGCTCGTTCTTGCCATCTACGATGATTTCGCAAGACGCGCCCGGACGCGGGCCAAGTATCGCTTTACCTTCTCTGCCTCGTCGGCCTCCGGATACTTCTCTTTGATCTCCTTGTAGGCCTGCTTCGCGGCGCTGTAGTTGCCAGCGTCTTCGTAGGCCTGCCCGGCTTCGAGAAAGTACCGAGGGGCCGTCAGCTTGTTTTTGTACTGCGATGCCGCTTTCTCGTAAGTCGAAGCGGCCTTTTCGTACTCGTCCCGGCTTTCATAGATGGAGGCCTCGGCGGCGTACGCGCTGGCCCCGATGAAGTCGTTGGACTTTTCAAACCGCCGATAGTACGTCAGTGCCCGATCATACTCTCCCTGTTCGTACAGCGCATTCGCGGCGTAGAAGGCAGCGAGGTTGCCAGCCTGCGTGCCGCCATACTCCTCGGAAATCGTAAGGAGTCCAGCGCGCTGCCCGGATCCGTTGAGGGCCTGCCCGTAGTTGCCCTGCTCGTAGGCCGGGAGAATCTGCCCAAGCTTCTCGTTGGCCTGCCTGGACTGCTGCTGATGGTAGTACATGTATCCCGGCACGGCCAGCACGAGCGCCAGGAGCCCGATGCCGATGCCGTATACAACTTGACGGTTGTCCTCATAGAACATGAGAAGCCGCCCGTACAGCTCCACGAGCATGTTTTGGCGCAACTCCTGACGGCGCGACGTTTTCTCAGGCGTTTTCAGGGCAGACATAATCGGGCTCGTCGACACGGTCGGTTCTTAAAGGGGATACGCAATAAGGAAGCGTCCAGCCCCGCAGGCAGGGGAGCACATGCTCCCGACGGTCTTCTGCATCGGGCCCTTCAAGGACCCGAGCAGGAACACTGAGACGGCTGCGCCGGGGACGTATAACCAGTTCCGCTTTAACGCAGCGTCGGTCATTCGTTTCCCCCGAACCCGAGGTGCACCTGTGGGGGCGTGGTTTTGCACCTGATCTTTATCAAGTTGACTTGGTGATATTTTATAAGTTTGGGCTTGAGACATCCACACGATGCCCCTTTCTTTACTCGTGGCTGTCGGCGTGGACGTGCAACGTCCTGGGCGGCTGTCGCGCTTGCGACAGTGCCCCGGCCTGTCTCTTCCGCGTACGGACCCCACATGACGACTTTCGAATTTAGACCGGACTTCTGCTTATGTCTATCAAACTCGGCATTAACGGATTCGGCCGCATCGGCCGTCTCTGTTTTCGTTCGATCCTCGAGCGCGACGACCACGACTTCGATATCGTCGGTGTCAATGACCTCACCGACGCCGAGACCCTGGAAACGCTTCTGAAGTACGACACAGTTCACGGCCAATTTCCCGGCGACGTCTCCCTGGACGGCGATGCGCTCATGGTAGACGACGAGCGGTTCCCGGTCTTCAGTGAAAAGGACCCCGCGAACCTCCCCTGGGGGGACCTCGGCACGGACGCCGTCATCGAATCGACCGGCATTTTCCGGACGCGCGAGAAGGCCTCTACGCACCTGGAGGCCGGCGCCGACAAGGTCGTCATCAGCGCCCCGGCGAAGAGTGAAGTGGACGCCATGGTCGTCCTCGGTGCCAACGACGACATCCTGACCGGCGACGAAGAGGTGGTGTCCAACGCCAGCTGCACCACCAACTGCCTCGCCCCGCTCGTGAAGGTGCTCGACGACGAGTTCGGCGTGGAGCGCGGCCTCATGACGACAGTGCACGCCTACACCTCGTCCCAGAACATCGTAGACGGCCCGCACGGCGACCTCCGCCGTGCTCGCACGGCTGCGGAGTCGATCATTCCCACGACCACAGGTGGCGCCAAGGCTGTTGGAAAGGTGCTTCCTCACCTCGACGGCGACCTCGACGGCATGGCGATGCGCGTGCCGACGCCGGACGGATCGGTGACCGACCTCACGGCCACGCTGGAAGAAGAGGTCGATGTCGATACGGTCAATGAGGCATTCCGAGAGGCAGCCGACGGGAAGCTCGACGGCATCCTGGAGTACAGCGACGAGCCGATTGTCTCCCGCGACATCATTCATAATTCCCACTCCTGCATCTACGACGCGCCCTGGTCGAAGACCATCGGCCCGATGGTGAAGGTTGTCGGCTGGTACGACAACGAGTGGGGCTACGCCAACCGCACGGTCGACCTTGTCAAGAAGTTGGACGAACTGTCCGGATAACCGGTCCTCCGTGCTGTGATTTCGTGCCGCGCTGGTCCCGTCCCGACTATTGTCGGGGCGGGAACGGGGCGGCATCTTTTCGTTTCTGTCGACTAGCGTCTTCTGCCCCATGCCGAAGCTTACTCTCGACGACATCGACGTCCGTGGAAAACGCGTGCTCATCCGGGTGGACTTCAATGTGCCGCTCGATACGTCCGAGGACGGAAGTCCCTCAGTGGGCGACGACACCCGCATCCGGGCCGCCCTCCCCACCATCCGTCACGTCTTGGACAACGACGGAAAGGCCATCCTCATTAGCCACCTCGGACGCCCGGGGGGTCAGCCGAATCCGGACCTCAGCCTCGCCGCGGTGGCCGATCATCTCGGCTCGTTACTCGACGAGCGGGTTCGTTTCTCCAGCAACACGGTCGGCGAGACGGTCGAGGAGGTCATCGCCGGGATGAATGACGGCAGTGTGATTCTTCTGGAGAACACCCGCTTTGATCCCGGCGAAAAGTCGAACGACGACGAGTTTGCCGAGGCGCTCGCGGCACTCGCCGACCTTTACGTCAACGACGCCTTCGGCGCGGCACACCGGGCACACGCCTCGACCAACGGCGTCGCGAAATTCGTGGACACCGCGGCCATGGGCCGTCTCATGGAGTCGGAAATTGAGGCGCTCACGAAGGTCCGCGACCGTCCGGACCACCCGATGGTCGCCATCCTCGGTGGTGCGAAGGTTTCCGACAAGCTCGGCACCATCCGCGCCCTGAGCGAAACGGCCGATCATCTGCTCATCGGGGGCGCCATGAGCTACACCTTTCTGAAGGCGTTGGGGCACGAGGTCGGCACCTCCCTCATCGAGGAGGACCGTCTGGACACCGCCGAGTCGCTCTATGAAGAGAGTAACGGGAAGCTGGTGCTTCCGGAAGATCACGTCGTCGCCGAAGAGATGGATGCGGAGGCCGACGCCTCCGTCGTGGAGGGCGATATTCCCGAAACCCTCATGGGTATGGACATTGGCCCAGCGACCGTTGAGACCTGCCGCGACGCCCTGGAGGGCGCCGCCACCATTGTCTGGAACGGCCCGATGGGCGTCTTTGAGATCGATCAGTTCGCAGAGGGCACCACGGCCATTGCCGAAGCGGTCGCCGATGCCACGGACGAAGGAGCCTTCTCGGTGGTGGGTGGCGGCGATTCGGTCTCAGCGCTTGGCAGAGCTGGGTTTACAGACCGTATCAGTCACGTGTCGACCGGCGGCGGCGCGATGCTCACCTTCCTCGAGGGAGAGATGCTCCCAGGCATCGACGCACTTTCGGACGCATAGCTCTTTTCTGATGACGGATCCTGCGTTGCTCGGTGGGGGGACGCCTGTCTTCCTCCAGCCTTACTTTGCCCTCGGCTACTGGGGGCCTGTGTGGGTGGCCGGGCTGCGTGTCCTGGTGATTCTCATTGTCGGTCTCGTGGCCCTTCGGCTCATCAAGAAAACCACGAATTGATGGATCGAGGGCGTACAGGAACTGGCCGCCAGCGATCCGCGCCGCCAGCGGGCCGCCACGCTCGTCAACCTCCTTCAGTCCATTGCGGAGTACATGGTGTGGCCTATCGTGGCGATCATGATCTTCAGCGAGCTGGGCCTGGACATCGGGGCCCTCCTCGCCACCGCCGGCGTGGCCAGTCTCGCTATCGGCTTCGGCGCGCAGACGCTGGTGAGGGACGTGATCGGCGGCATCTTTCTCCTCTTCGACGACATTATTCACGTCGGCGACCTCGTGAACGTTGGAAGCACCGTCGCGGGACCGTCGAGGACGGGGGTCGCCTCGTGAAGGTACGCAAATTCGACGGCGAGATGGTGATGATTCCGACGGGCGAGATCCGCACCTTCGGCAACAAAAGCATGAACTGGGCGCGGGTCGTGGTGCCGGTCGGCCTGAGCTACAGCCAGGACGTGGACGCCATTCTGCCTATCATCGAAGAAGTCGCCGAGAAATGGACCGCCGAGCACGAAGACATTTTGCTGGAGGGCAATCCTACGGTCCAGGGCCTGATGGATTTCGGCGACTCGTCGGTGAGCACGCGGGTGGTGGTGCAGGTGACGCCCGGCGAGCAATTTGCGGCAGAGCGGGAGCTTCGAATGCGGCTAAAGCGCGCCTTCAACGATAGAAACGTGGAAATCCCGTTTCCACAACGCACCGTGCACGTGCTCGACCGAGGACTCCGCTCCTCCCCGTACGCCCGCTTCCTCCGATGCTGCAACTGCGGATGAGTAAGTTCGTTCTCTGCGAACCTGTGTTGCGGGGGGCGGGCTATGGGCGAAGGGGTTCGTTCTCTCTCGTCTTGCCGTCCCCCTCCGTCTCGCTGGAGCGATACAGATCAGTTCGGCGGATACGAGGGAGAACACACTCCCCACAGCCTGCCTCCCCCGTAACTTGAATTCTTATGACCTCGCCCGCAATCTCAGTCTCGCATCTGTCAAAAACCTACCGGTCCGGCCTGTTCGGCAGGCACACGGTCCGGGCCCTCGACGATGTCTCCCTCAACGTGCCAGAAGGCGCCATCTTCGGCCTCCTCGGCCCGAACGGGGCCGGCAAGACCACCCTCGTGAAGTGCCTGCTCGGCCTGGTCCATCCGACCGCCGGCGACGCGCAACTGTTCGGTACTTCTGCCCACCGGCCCGTCGCCCGTCGCCGCGTGGGCTATCTGCCCGAGAATCATCGGTTCCCTGAGTTCTTGACCGCGAAGCAGACGCTTCAGGTCTACGGCCGTCTCGCAGACGTGCCGCACGAGCCGCGGTCCACGCGCATCTCCAATCTGCTGGCCCATGTCGGCCTTGCCGACCGTCGGAACGCAAAGGTGCGCACGTTCTCGAAGGGTATGCTCCAACGCCTTGGCCTCGCCCAGGCCTTGCTGAACGAGCCGGACTTGCTGTTTCTCGACGAGCCGACCTCCGGGGTCGATCCGATGGGTCGACGCGGAATCCGTGACCTCGTTCTAGACCTTCGCGACAACGGGGCCACAATTTTTCTCAACTCTCACCTGCTGTCGGAAGTGGAGAAGGTGTGTACCCAGGTCGCCATTCTCCGTGGCGGCGAGATTGTCCGAGAAGGTACGGTCGAGGAGCTCACCACCGTGGAGCGTGTCTACGATCTCGTCGCGACGCGTCTCCCGGAAGACCTTCTGGAATCGATCGATCTGTCTTCCTCTCCGAAAGAGCCTCCCTCTGACCCCGACCTTTACCAGTACCGTCTTCAGGCCGATAACCGCGGGACCTTGAACGCTCTTCTGGATACGCTTCGGGCCCACGACGTTCAGGTCGAATCGATCACCCCGCTTCGGCGCTCACTGGAGGATTATTTCATCGACGTGCTCGATGCTGCTGAGGACTCGGTGCCGGACTGACCTCAAGGACCGATGGCCTCACTCTGCGACTCCGACATTTCCCCTGCCGCCCGAACGGGGTCCCCAACCGGTTTCCCCGACCGCTTCGTCCACTTCACTCGGCTGAACGCTGTCCCCATGCGTCCTCTCTACGGTCTCTTCGTCCTCACTTTTCGGGAGCTCTGGGCCAAACGGATCGTTCTCGGCCTGTTTGTCATCAGCTCGCTGCTACTAATCGGCATTGCCCTCGCGCTCAATCTCGACGTGGTCGAGGGGTCCCTCCAAGGGCTGCGCGTGTTCGGCGAAGAATCGTCCGGGTCGGGGCCGTCCCCCCAATCGCCGCAGTCGATGTCGCTGACGGGCATTGTCGTCGCCGTGGAGTCGGTCGTGGCCGGCGCTGCCTACTGGATTGGCATTCTGCTCGCGCTGTTTGCCTCAGCCGGTCTCTTCGCGGACCTCCAGGCCGCCGGTCGGGCCGAACTTCTGTTTTCGAAGCCGGTGCACCGAGTCACCGTCCTGACCGGGCACATCCTGGGCGTGTGGACGGCCGTCGCTGCCCTGGTGGGGTACCTCATGGGCGGCACCTGGCTGATCATGTCCATAAAGTCCGGGGTCTGGAACGCGCGCTTCCTGCTCTCGATCGTGATCATAGTAGGCATGTTTGCGGTCATGTACGCGGTCATGATGCTCGTGAACGTCTGGAGCGAAAGCACAGCGCTCACACTGATCGTCGCGTACGGACTCATTTTTCTCTCCCTGGTGCTGACCGCCGGAAATGAACTGACGCCGCACCTGGGCTCCGTGGGCACCGCCGTCTTTTGGGGCCTGTACCACATCCTCCCGAACTTCACGGAGGTGACGGGCATCGTTACCACCCTGGCCAAAGACCAGCCGGTCTACTCCTGGTATCCCCTCATCTCGTCGCTGCTCTTCGGGGGGACAGCCTACGGCCTGACCGGGTATCTCTTCATGCAGCAAGATTTGTGATCCGAACTGGGATCGTCCCTTCTCTCCCGGTTATCCTTCTTCCTCCACGTGCACGCTTTTTCGACAGCGTTGCCCGGCAGGGCGGATGAGCCTGCTTTCAGAGAAAAGGTCCCCTACGGTTTCCCAGCCCTCGATCGCACGGCAATCGCCTCGTGCGACACCCCCCAGCATAGCGATTTTCAAACGTACCACTCGCGGCGTACATACGCCCACACGCGCACACGATTCGAGCACGACTGATCAAGATGGGGCAATGAGCTTTTATCCTCTCCCGAGAAGATCTGGTCATACAATCGCCCCTCACGCCGATCGAAGAACGTGGACATTCTCCACGTCTTGTCTCTAGATTGATTTTCCCTTGTCCTCTGCGACGGAGCTGCCCTCCATGCTTTACCGCACTCCGGCCAACATCGACCTCCCTCCCGATCAACGTCCTTCACTTCCCCGTCCCGACCGCGTCCTCCTGACGACGCCGACCTACTACGACGTGGAGTACGCCATCAACCCTCACATGTCCGGCAATGTGGGAACGGTGAACCGGGCCGCGGCCCTGCAGCAGTGGAAGGCACTCCGTGCTACCTACCAGGCCCTCGACGTGTCGCCCGTCATTGTAGACGGGCAGCCCGGCCTGCCCGACATGGTGTTCTCTGCGAACCAGACCCTACCGTTTCTACAACCGGACACAAACGAGCGCGGCGTCATTTTGAGCCGAATGCACTCTGCCGAACGCGCCGATGAGGTTCCCCACTATGCCGACGCGTTTGAAGACGCCGGTTACCGGGTTGAGGCCCTGCCGTTCGACGAAAATCTGACGTTCGAGGGCATGGGGGACGCGGTCTGGCATCCGGGGCGGTTTCTGCTGTGGGGCGGATACGGCTTCCGCACCCAACCGGCGGCCTACGGGGCCATTGCCAATCTGCTGGAGGTTCCAATCCTTCTCCTCGAACTGCAGGATGACGACTACTATCACCTGGACACGTGCTTCTGCCCCCTCACTCCGGAGCACGTATTGATTGCTCCCGCTGCCTTCAACGACCCCGGACGGGCCCTCATTGACGCCCAGTTCGACACCATCATCGAGGCGCCCGACGACGAAGCGCGCCACCAGTTTGCCTGCAACGCACACTGCCCGGACGATACCCACGTGCTCATCCAGGAAAGCTGCGAACACACTATCGATCGGCTCCAGCGCAACGGCTTCCGTCCCGTCACGCTGGACACGAGTGAGTTCTTGAAAGCCGGGGGATCGGTCTTTTGCCTCAAGCAGATGATCTGGTAGCGATTGGTGCCCCCGTCTCATTCTCTCCCACCCGTCACTCCGCCCGCAGCGTGCCCGACTCCCCGCTGGTTTCCATCATTATTCCCACGCTCAACGAGGCGTCGGTCCTCCCTTCCACCTTGGCGACCCTCCAGCAGCAGCCGGAGCCGTTTGAGATCCTCGTTGTGGACGGAGGCTCTACCGACGCCACGACGGCCCGTGCCCGGGCCGCCGGGGCCACGGTCATCGACGCCCCTCGCGGACGCGGCCCCCAGCTCAACGGCGGAGCTGAACACGCCCGTGCCGACCTCCTGCTGTTTCTCCACGCCGACACCCAGCTTCCCCCAAACGGACTCACTCTCGTTCGTAGCGCCCTGACCACCACCGCCGACGCCGGTATCTTCCGACTGTCGTTCGACCGAGACTCGCTCCTGCTGCGCTTCTACGCATGGTGTACCGGCTGGAACTGGATACGCCTCTGCTTCGGCGACCGCGGCCTCTTTGCCACCCGCGCGGCCTTCGAGGCAGTGGGCGGCTTCCCGAACTGGCCTCTCTTTGAGGATCTCGAGCTGGCCGCCCGACTGGACGACTACAGCGACTTCCACTTTCTCGACGCTGCAGTTACGACTTCTGCCCGACGGTTTGAACAACACGGCATGCTCCGTCAGCAGCTTCGGAATCTATACCTCTGGGGTCACTACGTGGCCGGGACGAATCCGCGGCGACTGGCCCACCTCTATCAGTACAGCGACGCCCCCACTTCTTCCTCCTCCGGAACGGCGCTCCTGCACGCCGACCGCGACTGATCCAAACTCGCCCGAAGACGGTGTACGGCGGCGTGCCGACATGTGACTCACGACCGCACCACGCGCCGAGCGGGATGATCGGGATCGACCTCCGACACGCCGCGGTCCGCCGGATCGCCGTCGCGACGCAGGCTCCGGTTCCAAAACCAGATGCCAATCCAAAAGAGCAGTGCAGCCCCCAAACTCATGAAGCAGTTGATGGCCGCGATCCGCATCTGTGTGTCCACGACCGGCGTCGGACCGATGGGCTCGGTGATGACAATGGGGATGCTTGCCTCTTTCTGCACCCGCACACGGAGGGTCTCGCGCTCCAGAAGCGGTGGGACAATGCCGTGTGGCAGCGACAGCTTCCGACGAGTCAGGGTCTCGCCGTCGGGGAGCGTTGTGCGGAGGCTCGCGTAGTCGTACGTGACATCCGATCGGTTGCCCTTGTGCATCTCCAGCACCTCAGCGGTGGCCTCCACGCCGTGCAGCTTGGTGGCGTGCAAGTCATAGGCTACCTTCGCCTGATGCAACGAGAGACCGAAGAACAAGATTGGAGCGAGCCATGCGAACTGCGCAATTCGATGCGGAAGAGAGGTAGCCACAAGCAGTGCCGGTTGTGAACAAAACGAGTTCCTTGAATGCGCGGGTCCCGCCTGTGATCGGACCGTGTCCGCGCAACCGTTCCTTCGAACGAGAAGATTACGAGAGGAATAGGTACGGACGCCAGTCCTCATCGACCGATCCGGCAAAGTCCCGCAGAAACATGACATAACTGGGCCGGAATGGCTCCCGCGCCAACGTCATATCTGCTTCTTCCGGCGTGCGATCACCTTTCCGGTTATTACACGATACGCATGCCGCCACGAGGTTTTCCCATGAGTCTCGACCTCCTCGAGACTTCGGGACCACGTGGTCGATTGTGAGATTGCGCTCAGTGCCACAATACTGACAGGTGTGCTGATCGCGCTTGAGCACATTCTTCCGAGAAAGCATGACCCGCTTGTAGGGCACCTGCGCGTACTGCTTCAGGCGCACAATACTGGGCCAGGGCATCTTGGTGCTCGGCGAGCGGACGTATTCCCCGTCCACCGACTCGACAAGATGCACCTTTTGCAAGTGGATAAGAATCACGGCCCGCTGGACACTGCAGACCGTGAGCGCGCTGTAGTCTTGATTCAAAACGAGAACATGTCCGTTCACAGCACGTCCCCCCCTCGTCGCGAACGGACCCGTGACCTCAGTTTCGCGAGAGTACACTGAAAACGGGATTGTACGATCATTCCGCACACTGGGATAAACGTTCTGAAGAGTGCACCTCCCCGGAGATCCGGTTTGTTAGCATCAATGGAAACCAGAAGTATCGCTCCGCTACTTATAACGGGGCAGGAATTTGTGAGTAGGTCCAGCTTTCTCTATTGAATGATTCATTCTTTGTTTCCAGTTGCTACAGGGAGCCTTCACGACCCCCTGAGGATCACAGGAACGATACACGATCCTTCCGTCCGCCGAGGGATCATCCGGACTGTGCCGGAAACTCACTCCGGCGACTGTTTCTACTCAGCCTCGTCCTCGCCGGACTGGGCGCCGGGCTCGAAGGATTCGGATTAGCCTCCTCGTTCCGTTTCTGGATAGCCGGCTCCTCCTGGGCGCGGCGCCGTTCCGTACCGGGTTTGAGTTCGGCAGCCTTCAATTCGGGACAGGTCTGCCCCAAGGCCCGCCTCTTGCAAATCCTGAGTGGCGGTGAGACGGATGCCGACGTTGCGGACAAGTGGTGTGGCATACGTCCCTTGCGACCGGTAAATTCGATGAGAGGACTGTGAGGTCGACGTTACTGACTCCGTCGTCGTAGGCCAGACAAGCCAGACAAAACGTCTCGTCCCACACACGCCTGTACCTGCTTGCGTCGTCCGCCCGTCATGGTGTTCTGCCCGGTGTCGATCAGTGTGACGGTCCAGGGCTCGCAGTGGTTGCGGAAAATCATCTCCGTGTCGGTGGTAAAATCGAGCGAGACCTCCGAATGGAGGCGACGATACTCCGAGAAGTGCTGCTTGGTGATCTCTCCCGATCAAGTCCCGAAAGTTGTGTAATTAGCGTTCTGCCAGGATGCGAGGTTAGGCCGCCACAGGGGCGGGTTCAGTAGACGCTTCGACTTCCGGGTCTGGAGCTTGGTGCGACTCTTTCCATTCGAAGAACGCGTCCATGGTCAGGTACCGTCTGCCGGTATACCACTCTTCATGCGTTTCCGCACAGAGAGCACTGACGAGTCGCTTGACGGACTCCAAATTCGGGAAGATGCGGATGACCTTCTCGCGGCGTCGGATTTCCTCGATGAAGCGCTCGACCATGTTGGTCGTTCGAAGCCTGCGCCGATACTTCCCCGGCAGGGCCAGCACAGCAGTGGCGTCGAAGAGTCCATCTTCAAGCACCTCAAGCGCAGCCGGTGCGTTCTCCTCGATCTCTCCGGAGACTTCCTCGAACTGCCTCTGCATATCGCTCTGCGAGGAGGCCTTCAGAAGCTGATCCAGGATCTGGTGCATTCGATCGCGGTAGCTTGAAGGCGTCTGGTCAATCACGTTCCGGCGGAAGTGCGCCTGACATCGCTGCCAGATGAGACCGGGGAAGGCTTCTCGAAGTGCCTGGACGAGCCCTTCATGGGCGTCGCTGGTGGCTACCTCGACGCCGGAGAGGCCTCGACGCTTGAGCTGGCCGATGAATCGGCGCCACCCTTCGGCGGTCTCCCCAAAGGCCGTCTCAAGGCCGAGAATCTCCCGCTGGCCCGCCTCATTGATGCCGACTGCCAGCATTACGGTCGTCGAGCGCACTGCTCCTTGACGTCGAACCTTCAGGTGCATCGCGTCCAGCACCAAGAACGGATAGCTCTTCTCCTGCAGGGAGCGAGAAGCCCAAGCTTCAACCTGTTCGTCTAGCTCGCCGGTGAGCCGAGAAACTGTCGACTTGCTGAACTCTCGCCCACAGAGCTCGGTGGTGATCTCTTTCACGCGGCGCGTTGAAACGCCCTGCACAACCATCTGCATCAGGGCCAGCACCAGCGCCTTCTCTGAGCGCTGATACCGCTGGAAAAGAGCCGTTTGAAACTCTCCTTTCCGGTCTCGGGGTACCTCCAGTTCAATCCTGCCGACACGCGTGGTCAGCTGGCGCTGATAGCTTCCGTTGCGGTAGCCCTGCCGTTCATCAGTCCGCTCCTCGGGACCGGCCCCAAGGTGTTCGGTCATCTCGGCTTGCAGAATCTGGTTCAGAATCGGCTCTATCAAGGCAGCAATGCCTCGATCCCCGTGGAGCAGTTCTTGGATCTTCTCATCATCGATCGTAATCTCAAAAGTGGCCATCGTCAGTATGTCGGTTGGTTCGATTGGTCTCGTTTCCAACCTGGCAGAACGCGATGGCATTTTCTATTCTGCCTGCTCAATTACACAAGATTATGGACTCAACCTCTCTCCCTTGTGCCCACAGCAGATGACGAAGTCATTGAGGCCGTGGACGGAGTAAATCTCTACGATATACCAGAGGATAGGCTGCTCGCCAATGTCCACCATTGGCTTGGACGCACAGCCGTCTCCGCAGATAGACGAGCCCCGAACCCGCTGGCGAGGCTGCTCCCCTTGACTAAAGCGAGGGGAAGACGAAAAAGGAAAGGGGAACCAGAACGCCGACGCTCCCGGCATCATCTGGAAGACCTGCAGAAACGGTGCTTCCCATCGGATTGCCCCAACTCCTGACTGATCTGTACTCATCCATTGAAGGGGGGCCGGGGCCTCTTTGAACTAGATGAACACTGTCGAGCGGGAGAGCCCGTCGCAGCGGTCTCCCCGGTCGGTTTTCAAAACCTCCGGATGTATTCTTTACTGCCGGTTGTCGTTCCGCAACTGCTCTCGTACACGTTGCCAGTCGTCGGGCGGATCTGTCTCGAAGTGCATGGTTTCACCGCTGATCGGATGCGTGAATCCGAGTCGATACGCATGCAATGCCGGATGTGAAAGGGTCTCAAAGATTTGCTGGAAACGAGCTTTCCGCGGCCCGTTCTGGGTCCCATAGCGGATGGACCGCCCTCCGTACTTGGGATCCCCAACGATCGGGTGATGCTGATGGCTTATGTGGACCCGGATCTGATGGGTACGTCCCGTTTCCAGTTGAAAGGTGACCGCCGACGTGTTCGGATGGTGCTCCACTGTCTCGTAGTGGGTGACGGCGTGCTTTCCCTGTTCCTCTGGGACGACTGCCATCCGCTGGCGATGGTTTGGATCCCGGCCGATCGCGCCTCGAATCGTCCCGGACGGCGGATCGAGATGTCCCCACACCAGCGCCCGATACCGGCGATCTACGGTGTGTGCCTTGAACTGCTCGGCCAGCGGCTGGTGCGCACGGTCCCGTTTGGCCACCACCAGGAGGCCGGACGTTCCTTTGTCCAGCCGGTGCACAATCCCCGGACGTACAACCGGATGATCCGGATAGGCTGGCAACGCATTCACCATCGACAGTCCAACGGCTTCGTCGTTCGCAGCTTCCGGCTCGTCGTCAGCCGCGACAGACTCCCCGTCCACATGGTGCAGGAGGGCATGCACGAGCGTTCCAGACCGGTGACCGGGGGCGGGATGCACAACCATTCCCGCCGATTTATTGACGACGAGGAGATCGTTGTCCTCATGCAAGATGTCCAGAGGAATCGGCTCCGGATCCGCCTGTATCGGGGGTTTCCGGATCAACCGAAATACGATTTCGTCCCTGGGTTGTACACTGTATGACTTTTGTACGTCATCCCCATTCACCTTGATGTGCCCTGTACGGATGGAGCGCTGGACCTTCGTTCGAGATGCTGCATCCTCCGGATAAAACCGAGTCAGGTACTTGTCAATCCGCGGCTCAGCGTCCAAAGAGTCCGGAACGACAACTTCGACCGTCTTTCCCTCTCGGGTAACCTCTGCCTTGAATGTGTTCTGTTCAAAACTGTCCGGAGTGGACATTATCAGATATATGGGGGCTGTACGTGAAATGCCTCCACGAGGGCAAAGACGGATAGAACAAGACGAACCCCGTCCTACAAAGAGAAACCCCGACCAGGAAAGGGCCCGGCCGGGAGAGTACGCGGTGGGGGAGGGATTCGAACCCCCGGGACCCATAGCGGGCCCTCCGGTTTTCGAGACCGGTGCATTCAACCAGGCTCTGCCACCCCACCTAACTTTTTTCAGAATCAATCCTCGGCTCCGCAGATCTGCGAAAGCAACTCCTTGTCGCCGATCCCAAAAGGCGGATCGCTACATCGATTCGTAGGTGAGGCGCTGAATTTTCTGAACGAGCTGACGTTTCTTCCGCTTGAACCCTTCCCGGACGGTTTGGCCGGCTATTTCCACGATCTTACCGTCTTGGACCAAGCGTGCGAAGGCAAGCTGATCACTAAATGTCTTCAGCGCCGCCTCATTCGTCACCAGTGTCGTGCCTTTGTTTTCCAGAATGTTTCTCACCCACGGCTCAGAGGCATCCACGTACAGCATTTGGATGTCCTCTTCCGCCCCCCCCGGGGGTCTGTATACAAACTGAAGACTCTCGACTGACTCCTCAAATCCTCGGTTTTGAATTTCGAACCGATAGTCAATGAAAACAAAGTTTGCACTGGTCAAACCAATCCCCTGCTCGTTAATCAGCTTGTCACGGAGAGTAGAAAGCGACAACTTCTTACTCGCCTCTTCGGTCCGCTTGACCTCGACCTCACCCTTGCGTTCAATCACTTGAACCAATGTATCCAGGAGTGCACGAGTAGGACTGTCCTGTTTAATTTCGGTGAGAAGCTGGGAGGTTTGAAGCCAACGTTGTGCAGTTGCCTCCGGAGCCCCCATCGCCAGGCACCCAATGCCCAGCAGAAAAAGTGTCAGAACCCTGCGAGCTGACTGATTCATGATGTTGGAAGCTGGTTGTAGAGTCGAAAAACAGGCGTCCTCCCGAACTCTCTCCACTTACGCAAGAATGAAGCTGTAAGAGAGACTGGAATCACCCAGGTTCACTGGGATGGACTGTCCAGCGTGATTGATCCGAACAACGTTCTGGAGTTGAATAATGAGCCGGTCCTTCGGCTGCGCTCCAACTTTGTTCAAACCTCGAATCAACTCTCCCTTCAGCGTAGAATTTGAGCCGAGTTCGAAAGTCCCGATCTCCTGACTCGCCTTAAGCCCCTTCCGGATTGAGACCTTCGCCTTCTTCACCCGGTATTTCGCATCGTCGGGATAACTCTTGGCAAACTCTGCGTCCGCCTCCACTTTGAACTGGACGACAGGACGAGCACGAGGCAGGCTCTCACCGTTCGCAATCTTTTCTCCCTTCGCGTCAAGCACCTCCAACTTCGGACGAGGAGGATCAATTACCGCGAACTCTTTCTTGCCCAGGTAAACCGGATCTTCTCCTTCAGAGGGAAGATATGCTTCCACAGTGACATTATCGGACGACGGGCTGAGGGTGAGTTGGCGTCCGTCAACCGTTCCTGAACCTGAAGCCTTCAACTGGAGTGGACGTCCCTCCAAACCGGGAACGTCGATTCGAATCTGATTCTTGGTGCGGCGGTACAGCGACTTCGTTGCCACACTCGTAGCAACGAGTTCGGGACGGCGAACCGTGAACGATCCCTCAAGGATTTCGGAAGTCGGCCCCCCCTTCGCACGGTCGTACCGGATTTTTGCCTCATACGTCACTTCTCTTTTTTCCTGCCCCTCGGAAAGAAGTTTGGCCGTCGCGACGCTTATATCCTCATTGCCCTCGACCGTGACTTTTTCATCGTCGGTGCTCAACTTGATTTTGCCTCCTTTCGAAAGCTTGGACGCTTTCAGGTAAGCATTCGCGGTGTACGTTTGCCCGAGGATCACCGTCTGCTGCCCTCCACTCAACACGGGCTTTACCTCTTTTACGAGTACCGTCTCCTCCTTCAGGTCAAACGTACTGAAGGAGTACAGCAGAATCGGAAGATACAGGGCAAGCATGACCCTGTACCGGAGCTGTTTGATATCCCCTCCACCTTTGGCCATAACTAGTTAACGGTTTTATTCGTGTCAGAGACTCCGTTGGGCGTCACCTGCGGATCGTTGAATTGCCGGAAGCGACGGAGCATCTCGTCCAGGTCGTCCCGCATCTCTTCAACTGCACCGCCGGCGTTCTGCATCTCCGTGCCGAGGGAATTCATGCCTTCCCCCAAACGCTGAGCATCCTCGGCAAGATCTCCCGTTGCCACCTCGTTCAATTTCGTCCGCATATCCTGAACGGCAACGCGGGCCTGCTTCATTTCCCCTACCATCTCGTGGATCTCTCCACCAAACTGCTTAATCTCTTTACCGAGCGCTCCCATCATAACGTTCAGGTCATCGTTGACCTTCTTCTCAATCATTTTCCGTGCCGAGGCACGAACCGGAGTTCCGGAAGCCTCACTTGCCCCCCCCGCCTCCGCAGCAGCGGACGCCTCGCCTTCTCCCTCCTCATTGCCCGACGGAACTTCGATCATGAAGGCCTGCCCGAGTTCAAGGGATCCCATAATCACGAAGGTCGCTGCCTCCCCGATGAACCCGAGCTGCATGAAGAGCTCCCAGTTCGGATACTTGAGAATCTTGAAGAACACTCCCAGGATGGCGAGTGACCCGAAGATTCCAATGAAGAATCCGAGCACCTTTTTGATTCGCTCAAGTACGGCTTTCTGCTTCGGTGTAGCCATGGCATCTAGCTGAGACTATGTAATACAGTATACACAAGTGTGAGGAGTTGGCGTCACGCGGCGACTACCTTCCTCCCCCTTGCCCATTTTCGCCCTGCTGTGGAGCATTCTCGCCCTGCTGCGGGGGCGGAGGGGCCTGTTCGCCTTGCTGCGGGGCATTCTCACCCTGCGGGGGCGGAGGGGCCTGTTCGCCCTGCTGCGGGGCATTCTCACCCTGCGGGGGCGGAGGTCCTTGCTCCGCACCAGGCTGCTCGCCACCGCCCGCGCCCGGCTGAGTCTGCGGAGGGGGTGTCGGCTCCGGTCCAAGACTCTCCTGCTGGCCCTCAATCGAGCTCACGTCCGCTGCACAGCGGAATCCAATCCGGGCAGAGGGCTTGTCCTTGTCCTGATAGTTTCGAACACCGACTCCAATCTGAAACGCGTTCGATGCCCACGATCCTCCACGGATTACGTGACGCGACTCTTCCGGGTCCTTGTATACCGGATCCAACCCGGAGAGGGCCGAATAGCTCGGCGTAAACGCGTCCTGGACCCATTCCGCAACGTTTCCGGCCACATCGTGGAGTCCCCAACGGTTCGGCGGATAACTTCCCACAGGAGCGGTGAAGGCGTACCCATCAGCGGCCTGTCCCTGCCGTCCCGGATTGAAGTTGGCGAGGTAGCGCCCCTGCGGATCGCGAGGCGAAAAGCCTGCCCACGGATAAACTCCCCCAACTCGACCGGCACGAGCCGCATACTCCCATTCCGCCTCGGTCGGAAGCCGTTTTCCCTCCCACTCACAGTACTCCTTCGCGTCCTTCCAGGTAACCGCAACAACGGGATAGTCGCTTCGCTCCGAACCGTAGAAGTAGGTCTTCCAATTAGCTCGGCTGGCGGCCTCGTCCCAAGCCGTGGAGTCCGGCAGTCGCGATTCCCGCTTGCTTTCGGACAAGTCACTGATGTAGTCACGGTAATCCTTATTCGTAATCTCAAAGCGGTCGATATAGAACGAACTGACCGTGACTTTCTTCCGACCCGCATTCTGGATATCAAGCGGGTCTTCATCCGTCAATCCCATGATAAAGGACCCATCTGGTAGGCGAACCATCGTTCCGTCGTTGGACAGCGTCGGGGACCCGGAAATCGGCGCCTGTCCCGGATCGTCATAGGGCGCCGGTTCTTCTCGCTGCACAATCAGAGGGTTTGTCTTTCTCAGAGAGTCGAGGGTGTACGGAATGTCGAACTTCTGGATGGCAACCTGGTCGCCGGAAACAGGATCATTGAACGGACTGCTGATCTCGCTGTCGGATGTCCGTCCTCCAAACTCTCCCTGCTTCTCCTCCTCAGATGTCCCTCCTTCCTCAACAGGCGTGGGACCGGGCGGCTGACGCTCGATCTTCTCGGGCTTGTACGAGATACCGACCCCGGGCATGAAACCCGCAACCACATCCAGTTCGAGTCGATTTCCTTTTCCCTGAGGTACCTCACGCACCCCCAGGCGCCCATTCAGCTCCAGATTAAGAGCAAAGTTTTTCGCGATCCCGTACTCGATGCCTGCCCCGACCGGGAGCACCCCGCGTTCGCGATCACCAATGTAATATCCGTACCCGGCCGTCAGATACGGGTTAACAGGCTCGCTGTCCCCGAGAAAATGAATCTGCGCGATGCCATCGATGGAAAAGATATTCTGGTACGTGCCTCCCAACCGGAGCCGAAGGTAATCGGAAGACTCGAGCTGCACGCCCATCTGAACGGCGGGATTCGTCCCGTCAAGATCACTGCCGGCCGCAGAGGCAATATGGGCCCCTCCGTTCAGAAAAAGCCTCTGTGAGTACGCTTCAGCCGGCCCACAAAGGCACCAGCTTAACAGGAAGAGCGTCAATACTCGTGCTGACCACTTTCCAGCTCTCATTTGGGAAAACCTATCTGTGATACAGGGTGTGAGGTCCATGGCAAATTGCATACCAGCCTAGACGGGGCCTTACTTCAGACTAAACCGGTAATTGAAGTCGATAAACGAGACGAAGTCCGGGATGCCGTCGGGCCTGAATCCCTCGTAACCGTCCAAGAGATCGGAAGACGAAATACGAGTTCCGATCCGGAACTTTTCGAGGATCGTCACCCCCACCTTGAGCGATCCAGTGACTCTTGTTCCCAATTTTTCAGAATTTGACAAATCGTCGAAATCGTAAGAGGGAGAGATTATAAAATTCGGACCGACTCCGAGAAACACCCGGAAAAGTCCTTGCCGAACATACGGCAGTTCGTAATCTGCGTAGAAGTCAAGCGCCACGGCATTCGCGCTGAATCCAGCTCCTCCGGTCGACTCTCCAGACAGGCGGTTGTACACGAGATCAGCGCCCAATCCGAACTGATCGAATCGCCCCAGCCGGTGATCTGCACCGACTTGGACGGATAGCTTGCCGCTCCCAGCGAGATACTTAATCGGGTTGTGCTCGGGATTCCGGCTAAAATCGCCCTGGTAGACCGCGAGCCCCGCACCTACCGAGATTCCATGGACAAACGGTTCCGATTGTTGCCGGGCTTGGGGCATTCGCTGCTGCTGGCCGGATTGTCCGCCGTACTGCCCCCGCCCTTGTCCCTGCTGGGGAGCAGTGCGCCCCTGCTGCGGAGCTCCTTGCCGCCCCTGATCCGGTGACTGACGCTGCGCCTGCACCTCCACTCCAGAAACCCCGAGCGTGGCAAAAGTCGCAGCCGTCAGAATCAGCACCTTGGTTCGAAGCGCGTTACTGTTGAGCATAATTCCCGTCTTGGAAATAGCGAAGTAAACGAGAGCACCCCGTGCGCCCCTTCCGCCCGTGCGCTGCTTCCGAAAGACGCGCAATCCAATCTACGGGCTAGACCGATGAGTGACAACCGCCGAAAGTCGTTGCTCTTCTCTCAATGCGTATCTCTCCAAAACGAGAGACACGCGGGCGGCGTTTCATCTTTTTTCATGTAAAAATCGGAATTATGTAGACTCCGAACCTATCCGATGCACAGGAGGCACAAGATTTTGTTCCTTTTTATAATTTTATCCATTCCACCATTCACGATCAAGCGACCGATACTGAATCGCCTCCGAAATGTGCTCCGGCTGAATCATCGACGTCCCCTCAAGGTCGGCAATTGTCCGTGCAACTTTCAGAATCCGGGTGTACCCCCGTGCGCTCAATCCCAGCCGATCGGTCGCAGTCTTGAGCATATTCATTCCAGCTTCATCTAAATCGCAGTGGGACTGCACTGCCTGTGCGCCCATCTGCGCATTGCAGTGGGCTTCCGACTCATCGAATCGGTGCTCTTGCCGCTCCCGGGACGCGACGACTCGCTTTCGGACGTCGGCGGACGTCTCGCCCGTGCGTTCCGCACTCATATCTTCGAAGTCGACGGGCGTGACTTCCACATGCAGGTCGATTCGGTCCATCAAAGGACCGCTAATCTTCCCGAGATAGCGCTGCACCTGTGAGGGCGTGCAGACGCATTCGCGATTCGGGTCGTTCAAATGGCCGCAGGGACACGGATTCATAGACGCGATCAACATAAACTGCGCCGGGTACGTAACAGTTGACTGTGCTCGGCTGATCGTAATGCGCCCCTCTTCCATCGGCTGCCGGAGCACCTCCAACACGCGACGCTGAAATTCAGGCAGTTCGTCAAGGAAGAGGACTCCATTGTGAGCAAGCGAAATTTCTCCCGGAGACGGATGAGCGCCGCCTCCACACAATCCCGCGTCCGAGATGGTGTGATGCGGTGCCCGGAACGGGCGCGTCGCCAGCAATCCGTGTTCGCTGTCCAGCTCCCCACTTACGGAGTGAATCTTGGTCGTTTCCAGTGCCTCGTCGGACGAGAGCGGCGGCAGGATCGAGGGCACTCGACGCGCGAGCATCGTCTTTCCGGACCCAGGCGGTCCCACCATCAAGGCATTGTGCCCTCCAGCTGCGGCCACCTCCATCGCCCGCTTCACGTTCTCTTGCCCGCGCACGTCTTTCAGGTCTTCCGGATAGTTCCGGGCTTCTTCGTAAAGGGCTTCAAGGTTGTTCGTGTATGGAGAAGGGCTGTCGTCCCCACCTGGTCTTTTCAAAACATTAAATGCATCCACCACAGTGTCAACCGGAAAGACGGCAAGGTCATCTACCACCGCCGCCTCCGCCGCATTGTCCGCAGGCACGACGACCCCCTCGCACCCCTCCTCCCGGGCCTTCATCGCCATGGGAAGCACCCCGTTCACGGGCCGGACCGTGCCATCCAGGGCCAGTTCCCCGGTTAGCCAATATCGATCGAGGACCGATTCCGGCACCGCGTCGGTACTGGCGGCAACCCATCCCACTGCCATCGGCAAATCGAAGGCAGCACTCTCCTTGGGGACATCGGCCGGCGCCAGATTGATGGTGATACGTCCCCACTCCACAGGAATACCGTTGTTTTCGAGCGCCGCACGGACCCGATCAAAGCTCTCGCGCACAGCTGCTCGGGGCAATCCGACGACGGAGAGCCCCCGCATCCCGGACGCTACGTTGGTCTCAATTTCCACCGGCAGGGCCTCAACCCCATGCGTCGCGCTACTCCAGACTTGGCTCAACATAGTGAAACGAGCGGTAAAGTCGCAGAGATTCCTCCGGCTCTTTTTGACACACGGGAGCCGCGAAGTATAACGTCCGAACGACTTTTACCAACGGTCCGTACGTCTGGGACTTTCGATTCTCGTGCCCGCGATCACGTTCTCCACCGACATCAATCTCTGGAATGAAGCGCATTCTTTTTCTTTTTCTGGACGGCCTTGGCATTGGTCCCCCTACGGAATCGAATCCGTTCGCTCGCACCGAGTACCCTGCCTTTCGCAGGCTTGCCTTTAATCAATCCTGGCACGCCCCCTTCACCGAGCACGTCGCCTCTCGTCACGTCGTTCGGTCGCTCGACGCCACCCTTGGAATCGATGGTCTTCCGCAGAGCGGTACAGGGCAAGGCACACTGTTCACGGGTATCAACTGTGCCAACCTCGTGGGGCGCCACTTCGGCCCTTTTCCCCACTCGAAGACACATGCTGTTCTTGATGAACAAAATGTCTTTCAGCAGCTCCGGACTTTCCCCTGCCCGAAAACGCCCGTTGCGTTTGCGAATGCGTTCCCACCTCCGTTTTTCGATGCATCGCGCCGGCGTTCGACCGTCACGACGCATTGCTGCCTGGCGTCGAACGTGCCGTTGCGCAATCGTTCGGCTCTTGTGGGTCGACGGGCCGTCTCGGCCGACCTTACAAATGCGTACTGGCGCACGCAGCTGGACCTCGATGTTCCGGAGCGCACCGTCACCGATGCCGCTTCTGTTCTGGCGTCGGTGACGAAAGACCATGCGTTCACTCTTTTCGAATACTTCCTGACCGACAAGGTCGGCCACGGCCGCGTCGACCTCTCCCCCACGACGCTTCTCTCAGAGCTAGACCGGTTCGTCGAGACCCTACTCGACCAGCTTGATCCCTCTACCGATACGGTCGCCCTCACAAGCGACCACGGCAATCTCGAAGACACTGCGCACACGCGACACACTCGGAATCCAGTTCCGCTTCTGGTGTACGGGTGGGCGGCCCCGTTTTTTGCAAACGCCACCGACCTTATGGACGTGACCCCGGCCATCGTGGACGCCCTCCGTTCAACGCGAATCTGACGTGGGCTGAGCCTCTGTTTTCGTGGCGGTTTTCGTGTTGTGCTGCCCACCGACAATCTCCTCCACCAGTCGCGTGGCCCCGTACAGGTCCCGCAACACCTCGAGAATACCCCGGGCATCGACCGCAATGGCCCGAGCGGCCCGGGTTCGGTAGAGATACTTGTTGGGCAACGACTGCATGTTGCCGTCGAAGACCACGCCGACGACCTCCAGGTCTTTATTCAACAACGGAGACCCCGAACTACCGCCCGAAATGTCGACGGTTGACACGACATTGAGCGGCGTACCCACATCAAAAGAGTCGGGCACGGAGAGCCACCGTTCAGGCAAGGCCCAATCGTCCCCACTACGGGCGCGGTGTCGTTCGTACATCCCGGCGAAGTCGGTGAATGCCGGGATTCTGTTTCCGTCTTCGGAGTAGCCCTTTACGGCTCCATCTGAAATGCGCAGCGTAAACGTGGCATCGGGCGAAACGCGGTTTCCATAAAAGACGCGACGGGCTCGCGACAGCCGTCCGTTGAGCGTCTCCTCCGTACGGCGGAGGTCCTGCATCTGACGGTTCACGTTCAGAAAAAGAGGGGCTAATGCTTCAATTACGGGAACGGACGGATCGTTGCTTTTAAGATATCCGTCCCCAAGCAACTTCACGAACTTCGTCGAGTCCATGAGCGCGCTTTTTTCGACCAGACGTGCGGCCAGTTCCTGAGGCGTGCGATCACGAAAGAGCCGCTGAATGGTCGGATGATTGGGTCCGTAGGCCGAACGAATCTCTTGAAATTGCGCGGCCATGAACGACCGCTCAAGCTCATCTGGCCAGTCCTGCATCTCCTCTGCGTCCTCTCGAATACTCTGCACGCGATCCTCGCGGGCCCCTCGCTTGCGGAGGAAGTCGTAGTAATAGGCGTGCACGGCCCGGGTCAGGATGCGCGGGCCGAGCGTGGTGTTTGCAAGCGTGAAAAAGGCTTTCTCCCTATCCGCAAGAATGCGCTTCGATTGCTGCAGCCGACGCACCTCGCCGACGACCCGGCCATACTGGTTGAGCGAGTCAACCTGAGCCATTGAGTCTTGAAGGGCCCGAAGCGCTTTGGCCCGCCGGGCGAGGAGAGCGGGATCCTTCAACCCTTCCAGCTTTCCCTCTGCCCCCTTGAGGGAATTCTCCAGTGTAAACAAGGTATTCCGAAGATCGGCCTGTTCCGCCTCCGTCGGATGATTCGCGAGGTACGCCTGAAGCAAATCGCGCCGCTCCCGGAGAACGTCAGTGCGATTGGGAAGCGTATGGTCTCGCTTGTATTTGAACTGAGAGACGGTTTCGAGACGGCTCGTTGAGCCCGGATTTCCGACCGCGAAGACCGTCTCCCCGATCTCCGTCCCACTCTCGTCCCAGGAGAAGTGATAGGACGGCTTCAGCGGGGTGTCGTCCTTCGTATACACGCGGAAGAAAGCTACGTCGAAGGTGTACCGGGGATATGTGAAGTTGTCGGCCGCGCCCCCGAAATACCCAACTTGCAGTTCGGGGACCATCACGAGGCGGACATCCTCGTGCCGACGGTAGGTATAGGCCGAATACTCGGCCCCGCGGTACAGACTTACGATGTCCACCCGGAGACGCTCGTCTCGCGTCTTCGCCTTCTCAGTCATCTCGTTTTCAACTTGCTCGATGCGCTGCTCTCGACTGAGGCCCCGCGTGTCCCGATCCTCGCCCCCCTCTCGGATACGGCGAGTAACGTCTTTAATCTTCACGATCTCCTCGACGTACAGGGACGGAACGCGCTGCTCTCGGCCGAGCGAGTCCGCATAGAACCCGCGTTCCAGAAGGTCTTCTCCACGCCGATGCACATTCGAAATGGCCTCACGGGCACAGTGATGATTGGTCATCACGAGTCCCCTCGCGGACACAAACGACGCCGAACAGTTTTCCCCAAACCGGAGCGCGGCTCGACGGGCCTTGGTGTTCCACTGCCCGGCGGTGTCAACGCCGTACTCCGAGCGGAAATATTCGACCGGCAAGTGCTCGAAGGGCCAGAGCTTCCCGCGGTCGAACGCCCCCACCTGAACGGTGTCGTAGCCGCCTGGAATGGGCACGAGCGTCGTCGTATCTCGCATCGCCGTCACGGTGTCGGTTCTCGCCTCGGGCCGTTCGGCGACTGTCACGGTCTGGCGAGGCGTGCCGCATCCGACGACGAGTAGCACACTCCCAAGAATCGCTGCCGCCAGACTGGTCCAGGTCGTTTGAATCAACCGGGCGAAAGGCACTGAAGACGCCATGTTCAATTCGGCAATTGCAGATGCAGAAAAATGTCGGCAGAGGACCTGCGTCCCCTCTCGATTCTTCCCTCCTCGGTCGTGAGACTCTTTCTCAACAATCTCGTGAGGCCGCCCTGATTCGACGCTCACGCGTTGCCGTCCTTCCAAGGTCGCCCTCGGAAGCGGGGGAGGCCAGGAACGGCCTTCCCTCGTCGGTTAGGACCACCGGTCGTGGATTTGGACGCAGCAAAGAGCCAAGACTCCAATTTGCCCCCTTTACTGTCAGGCTGTCCACGGGATCCACGCGGAACCTGAGTGGTCCAGTCTGATTGAGCGTGACCCAGGTTCCAGAAACGTCCTTGCGAAAGTGGCGGAATTGGTAGACGCGCGAGACTTAGGATCTCGTGGGGCCTATGCCCCGTGGGGGTTCGAGTCCCCCCTTTCGCACCATCGAAAATCGCCTCTCAGCGCTGCTGAACGCCATTTTGGCCGCTGAGGGGCGTTCCTATTTCACCACCTCTCTTCCCGTACTGGAATGCACTGAAATGCGAGAAAATGGCAGTAATCCGGCAATTATCCGGCAAATCCGGTAATCCGGACCAAATTTCCTCTGCGACGGACTCGATTTCCGAAATCCCCCACTCATCGTATGCGTCGGATTGCAGCGTTCACTGTCCTTTCGGTGTTATTTTTTTCTCGCTGCCGCCCCAGCTAATCAAGGCGTCGTAAAGGTGTCAGTTTGGGGTAACACTCAAGAATATCCGCTTCGCTCCAGCCGTTTTCCAGGAGACCAAGGACGTGCTCTACTGACAGCCGGGTGCCGTCGATGACCGGTTTCCCGTCCAGGACGTAAGCGTTGCTGGTGATACGATCGCGCCAGTTCATGGTCCCGTGTCGTTCGTTCGGAAGAGAGGGGTCAATTATTCAGTCCCAGGTCGCTATCGAGAGGGCGGCCCCCGATCGAATGAGCAATTGGACTGCCAGCGCGGCGGAACCAGATGCGCCCCCTGGCTTCCGGATATCGGTCCAACAACCGATCGGATGCGGCCCGCTGATCGGCGTCGACCTCGAAGGCCGAAGGCGTTCGGCCTCGGTGTCGATGGCAACGTACTTGTGGGCCTCTTCCTCTACGTCGACCTGGAAGCGAATCACACGCTCAAAGATCTCATTCGCCCGCTCGGCCCGTTTCGATTATTCTTCGGTCATGGGTTCAGAAACAGGCTGTTCGGGAGATCCTGGAGTTGCTTCTACGCCGGCTGTCCCATTTCCTTCCGGGCGACTTGCATAGCGTCGAAGCGGGACCGGGGGGTATGCTCAAGAGCTCGGAAATGCTCCCGTGTGAGGGGACAAATCGACCTGTTTGGTCAGCATACGGTCAGCCGATTTTCGAGAATCGCCGTTTCCAGCCGTTGAAGGCCGATATTGGCCGTATCGGCATGGGACTTACTTCGTGTCCCCCTTCGCACTCCCCAACCGCCCCTGAGCGCCTTTAAACGGCGTCCTCAGGGGCAATTCTTTTTGTTGGAACCGTACTACAAATTCGGATTATTCGCTCGCTCCTGGCGCGTGAGCGGCAGCCACTGCCAGGTGGGGCCGCCCTGTACTGATTCCCGGAGGTGCCACTCGGCCGCCGGCTGCGCCAGACGCCGCTGATCGGGGAGACGCAGCCCCTGCTCGAACAGCGTCCGGTCCCGCTCAATGGCCACCCGGTTGAGCGTCACGTCCCCGCCGGACAGCGGGTCGAAATCGACGCCTCCTGGCAGCTCGCTCACCGTCGGATCCGTGTAGCTGTCCCGCACCGCATTCAGCAGCTGCTGCGCGCTTTTGCTCCCGGTGGAGTAGCCGCGAAGCTCTAGTTCGGCCCGCATCAGGGACACCTCCTGCCACGACAGAAACGGAATCGGGGCCGTCTCCCGGTACTTCGCCTGCAAGAGTTCGAACGCGAAGGGCGGCGGCCCGCTCGTACATCTTCGGCGCTGGAATGAACGCCGACGTGTCGAACACCCCGCCCCCCTCGCGCGGATGTCGCCCGAAGTAGGTGGCATGCAGATACCGCGCAATGGCCCCGTGGAGGTGCCCGGTGTACCTCATTTCGGCCTCCGTGGCGGTCGCCTCCTCGGTAAACGTAGTCACATCGGCCCGCCCCACGAGGCTGTCCGCCAGGAAGCGATACTGTCCCACGGCGTTAACCGCCCCCAGGATACTGGTGTTGCCATCTTTCGGCCGTCCCGTATCCAGTTCTCTCAGGGCTGGGAACGTGGCGGCGCGGTTACGCCCGAACCGGAACTGGTCGGAGAGAAAATCGGCCGTCGTGAGGGTATTGTCGGTCGCATCCACCCACTGGGCCCGCACCCCCCGAATGAGAAATTGCGCCTCGCTGTCGTCGTTGAGTTGCGAGCTCCCAGCGGTGTCGTTCGGCGAATCTACATCTCGGACGAGCGCGTCGCAGGCCGAAAGCGCGCACGTCGCAACCAGCAAAACCAGCGGCCAGAAGCGTGTCGTCATGGCGAAGGAGGAATCGGCGAACATTCGGAGGGAACGAGCAGAAGCAGAGCGCACCGGGCCGTGTCAAAACCCAACGTGGAGCGTGGCGGTGAACTGGCGGGGCGTCTGTAGGGTCGCGAAGTCCTGTCCCCGAACGAGGCTGTCGCCGCCGCCAAAGTCTTCCGTCCCGGTCGCATTGACTTCCGGATCCGGCCCCGAGTACCGGGTGATCGTGAAGAGATTCTGCGCGGAGAGCGACAGGCTTAGTGCAGCTTCAACTGGTCCGTTGTGGAATCGAGATACCTCAAGCTGGAGCTTGGAGCAATAGCAAACTGCTTTCCCCAAAAGACCGTTTGAAGCTGCACTAGGGTCCGGAGGGGCGTCTCCAGCGCGTGGTTGACGTGGCTCGCAAAGTCGTAGCGCACCGACACTGTGCGCAGCTTCAGCCAGTCGGCGTCGTACACGAAGTTGCTGGAGTGACGGCTGTCCAGCTCGGCAGTGCGGTCGGCAACGCGGCGGTACTCCGCCGTGCCCGGCGTGAGGGTCTGAAACCGATCCTCCAGATCACTCAGGGTCGCGCGGTTGTCTACGGAAGCGGCAAATCGCTCAGTCCAGTTAAACACTTGATATCCGAGCCGGAATTTGGCCTGCGCCCCGAAACGCAAGTGATCGAATAGCTGCACACTCACCCCGAAGCCCCCGACGTGATCCGGAATCGGATCGCCCACGTACCCGTTTTGGTCGACGACATTCGGAACGGGCAAGTTCTCCCTCAGCTGGATGTTGCTCGACTCATCCCGCACCGCACCGTCCACCACATCCCCCGTGAACGCATACGGTTCGAGCCCTTCCTGAATGACGTTCCGGCTGAACGTGCCGCTCAACGACTGTCCCTCCAGGTCCTCCACCTCGGTGTAGCGGTAGGCGTAGTTGGCGTTCAGGCGCACACGGTGGCGATCCGTTGTCCACAGCGTGGCTTCCAGGGCGGTCTCCACGCCCTGCCCCCGGATCGTCCCCACATTTTGTGGCATCTGGAAGGCGCCAAACCCCGTCGAGGGCGCGGACTGGACTTCCACGATGGAGTTTCGCGTGGTCTGATAATAGTAGGTGGCCGCGAACGAGTACCGGTTCTCCTGCAGGCCCACGTCGATGCCGGTTTCGACCTCCGACACCCGCTCGGGCCGCAGGCCGGGGTCGCCCACCGACCCGACGGCGGCCCCCGTTCCGAAGCCAGATTGCTCGCCGGTGAGTCGGAGCGCCTCCGAGGCCGTGATGGCCGGTAGGGCGCCGGTCTGCCCGAAAGCCGCTCGCACCTTGAGTTGGGCCCCCCTCCGGGACGGGCTCCAATCCAGCCGGGCGCGCCATGTCGCGCACGGACGGGTACCAGACCCTGAAACTGCCGGTCTCCCCCGCCACCAGACGGCTCGAATAGTCGCGGCGCACCGATCCACTGAGGAAGTACCGATCCGTCAGGCTGACCTCCTGTCGGAATAGGAGCCCGGCACTCCGCCGGTTGATGCGCGCCTCGCCCACATTCTCCAGGCTCCGCCCAGTGCCGATGTCCGTAGTCAGGTCCGATCCCAGCTCCTGCGCGCGCAGCCGGGACCGCAGAGTCGACTCCGTGAACGCCTGTCCCCCCCATGGACGTGGCCGTTAGAGATTCGCACAGGTCGTACTCGTAGCTGGCGAGGAGTTCGCCGTTGTGCTGCCGGCGCTCGTCGGTCTCGATGGCCCGCTCGCCCTGCGTGGTGCCGCTGAAGGTGCCCGACGCCGGGAAGGTCCGATCCTGTCGACGGGAGCCGACATCCGCCCCGATCGTGCCGCGAACGTGAAGCCCGGTCAGGACGTCCGGCGTATAAGCTCCGGTCACCGATCCTCGAAACCGCTGAACACGCTGCCGGTCGTCGATGCTGAACACGTCCGCGCTGTCGGTAAAGGAGTAGGGCATCCCATCCCGCACCAGGAGCGTATTGCCGAGCTGTCCATTGTTCGACAGATCATTCGACGGCCGGGGAAACCGGTTCACGGCGAGCCCGGCGCTGACCGACGCGTCGGACGACGATGTGGGCCGAAACTCGGCGTGGGCGTTGACGGTGTTTTTCGCGCCCTCATTGAGGCGGAGGAGGCCTTCTGTTCGTCGATTTTCGTACGAGAGGTGGACGTTCGTCTTCTCGTACGCGGCGGACACGCTCACGCGATTTCCCCAGATCCGCCCCCGCCGGAAGAGCGCATTTGCGTCGCTGGCGGTCTTATATCGCTGGCGGTCTTATAAATGTCGTCGCTGTAGGGACGAATCCGTTCGTTAAAACCCACCGTGCCCTCGTAGCCCACCCGGAGGTCCTGCCCGGTCTGCCCGGCCTTGGTGTCGATGAGAATGACGCCGTCCGACCCGTCGGTGCCGTAGAGCGCGGCGGCAGACGGCCCTCGAAGCACCTGGATCGACTCGATGCTTTCCGGATCGAGGTCCGCGAGGGGCGAGTACTCCTGTCCCCCGACGCCGAAGCCCTGAAACGGCTCCGTGTTGATGCGGGCACCGTCGATGAAGATGAGCGGACGGCTGTCGCTGTTCAGGCTCACGCCGCTGCGGACGTTGAATTGAACCGCCGACCCGACGTTGCCGGAGGTGGGGCTGACCGTGAGCCCCGCCACACGCCCCTGCAGCAGATCCGTGACGCTCTGCACGTCGGTGATTTCTGTGACGTCGGCCGCCTCTCGATGGTCGGCACCGCCACGGACGCCTCTGCCCGCGTCTCCGTCCGCCCAGCGCCCGTCACAACGACTTCCTGCAACCGCACGCGCTCCGGCGGCAGCCGAAAGTTCACCGTTGTGGCCGCTCCCGCCCGAGCGCGGACCGTCTTTGTGCGAGCCTCGTAGCCGATAACTGTTGCCCGCACCGCGTACGTCCCGGGAACGAGGTCCGCAAGCTCGAAGGTGCCATCCGCCTCTGTCGTCGTCCCGGTCCCGGTTTCGGCAACGACCACGTTGGCCCTTGGCACGCCCTCGGCCGTGCACCCCTCCGTCACGGTGCCCATGATGCGCCCGCGCACCTGGTTGCGTTCGCGCACCTGGTTGCGCTCGCGCACCTGAGCCGCCGCCAGGCCGGGCAGCAGGAGCAACAGTCCAATCCAGAGTGCAGTCCGCATGTGCATACGTGGTCGGGCCAGTGCGATACAGAGGGGGCTGAACCTTCCAGAGCTGTGCAGTTGAGGAAAGAAAACGGCACGAACACGCCAATTCCGGGTTTCAGCACCACGAGGCCCATGCCCTTCCTTCCAACGCTCGGACCGTGATGCCCCTCACGGGCAGGGCAGGATCGATTGAACGTCCCAGGCCGAACCTCCTGCTGCATAGTGTATGGGATCCCAGGCGGAGTATACGACATCACTGGCAGTTTGAAGAAGCTTCCACATTAAGGGGTGGCCATGCCGGCACGCAAGCGTCCAACCGAACGGATACTAACGATTTAGAAATGACAGCGGAATCCGCACCATGTCGGCGTCGTTCCCTGAACGGAAGCAGCGGGATCTCTGTTAACACATGCCCTTTTCCCTTGGCTTTCCGTTTCCCATCGATGACCCTTTCCGACGCCCAAGTTCACGCTCTTCAGGAGGCACTCCCCTCACTGGAAACCGACGTGCCCCTCGCTCCTCACACCACCTTCAGGATCGGGGGCGCGGCCGACTGGTACGTGGCGGTGCAAACGGCCGACGAGTTGGCCACGGCCCTTCGCGTCGCCCGCCGGCACGACATTCCGTTCTTTCTGCTCGGCACCGGCGCCAACGTCATCGTGGGCGATCGCGGGGTTCGGGGACTCGTTATCCACAACCGGGCCCGCCACACCGACATCGATCCCGACACGAACCGGCTTTGGGCGGAGAGCGGCGCCATTGTCTACCCCGACCTCATCGAAACGGCCGTCTCGGCGGGCCTGTCCGGCCTCGAACACTATGTCGGCATCCCCTCAACGGTCGGAGGCGCACTCTGGCAAAACCTGCATTTCCTGTCGCCGCCGCCGGAGCGGGAGCGGACGATGTTCATCGAGGAGGTCGTGCACTCCGCCGACGTGCTCACGGAAGAGGACGAGCGCAAAACCGTGGAGGTCGATTACTTCGAGTTTGGGTATGACGACTCCATCCTTCACCACCGCGACGACGTGGTGCTGGCCGCCACGTTTCAGCTCGACGATGGCGACGTGGACCGGATGCGCGAGATCATGGACGCCAATCTGCAGTGGCGCGCCGAGCGCCATCCGCCCCTCGATACGGAGCCGAGCGTCGGGTCTATCTTCAAGAAAATCGAGGGCGTCGGGGCCGGGCGCCTCATCGACAACTGCGGCCTGAAGGGCACCCGAATCGGGGGGGCGATGATCACCCACCGGCACGCCAACATCTTCGTGAACGCGGGGGATGCTACCGCGGCGGACGTGTGCGCCCTCATCGACCTCGCACAGGAGACCGTGGAGGAGGAGACCGGCTATCGCCTTGAAACCGAGATCGACTTTGTCGGGGAGTTCGCCCCGCCGACCGACGCGGAGCCGACCGTTATGCAAAAGGATCCGGATCTGGTGACGGCCGCGGAGCGCGCCGAAGCTGCCTGAGCCACCGCCCTGTCGATTTCAAATCCGGAATCCGCACTACCGAAGCGCATCGGCGAACGACTGCGCCTCCTCCTGTAGCCGCCCGCAGTCTTCGAGGCCGTCCTCCCACTCGTCGGGGAAGGCATCCCAGCCATGCAGGGCACCGAGTTGCGCCCCCATCATGGCGCCGGTCGTGTCGGCGTCGCCGCCCACGTTGATGCCCGAGAGCAGCGTGTTTTCGAGGAGGTGGGGCCGCCGCGCTACCATCGCACAGGCGAAGGGCCACGCCTCGTCGGCGTAGACGCCCACGCCGTCACAGGCCTCTCCGAGATCGAGCGGAAACGAGTCGATGCAGTCCGCAAGGGCCTCCAGCCGCTCCGTGACGCGGTGATCCTCCCCGAGCTCGTCTTCTGCCCACCGCGTGTGCTCGACGAGCGTCTGCCAGAACGCCGATCGCTCAAACGCCTCCACGCCGTCCAGCCGAAGCAGTTCGCGAACGGCCACGGCCTGTCCCCACCCCGCCGCGAGGGCCGCGGGATGCCGATGCGTCGCCGAAAGCACGGGCCGAATCGCCGCGAATGCGTCGTCGCGATCCGCCTCTGTCACGGCCCACCAGGCCCCGAGCGGCGCCGCCCGCATGGCCGCTCCGTCGCTGTCGCGGTCGGGCGTGCCCGCTTCTTCCGGAGGCGTTCCGTCGGCCAGCCGATCAATCGCCGCCGTCGACGTTTGGCCCCAGCGGCGCGCCTCGTCGCGGAGCCCCACGTAGGCCTCCGCTGCCGCCTCCGGCCAGTCCGCCGGATCCGGATGCGCCGCGAGGGCGCGCACCAGCGCAAACGTCATCTGGGTGTCGTCCGTCCACTGGCCCGCATCCAGGTCACCGCGCTCCTCGTCGTCCCGGTACTCCTTAATCCCTTTGTAGTAGGTGCGCACGTTCGTGTGGCTCAGGCCCTCGATGGGCATGCCGAGGGCGTCCCCCACGGCCGTGCCGAGAAGGGTACCGAGAAGACGGTCGGGAGAAGGAGTCATAAACGAAAAGAGGAATGATGGGGACGATCACATGCGAGGTAGCGTATCGGCGCTCCAGTTCCTATGTTCGTGCCGAATGACTTCTTCACGGCTCCTCCTGTCTATGGACTGGATCGCCGGCATGTGGGCCGTTTTTCGGAAGGACCTGCGCGTTGAACTGCGCACCCGATACGCGCTCAACAGCCTGCTGCTGTTTGTGCTGGGATCGCTTCTGCTCGTGCTCTTCGCCGTGGGGCCTCAGCCGCTCACGGCCCGCGTGCAGTCGGCCCTGCTATGGATCGTGATGCTCTTCGCCGCCTCCATCGGATTGGGGCGGTCCTTCGTGGCCGAGCAGGAACAGGGCACCGTGCTGCTCCTTCAGCTGAACACGCGCCCCAGCATGGTTTTCGCAGGCAAACTGTTGTTCAACCTGCTGACGGTGGGTCTCCTCACCGGCCTCGCTGCGGGGGCGTTTCTGTTTCTTCTCAACGTAGAGGTCCCCGCCCCTGGTCTTCTCGGCCTTGCCCTCGCCCTGGGCGCCGTCGGTCTCGCCGGAGCCACGACGCTCCTCGCCGCCCTCGTGGCCCGCGCCGCTCGGAAAGGCCCGCTCCTCCCCGTGCTCCTGCTGCCCCTGCTCATTCCACTACTCGTCGCCGGCACCAGCGCCACGCGGAAGGCCCTCGCCGGCCTGCCGTGGATCCAGGCGCAGGACGAGCTCCTGACGCTCATCGGCTTCGCCGGCGCCACCATCTCCGCCTCCGTCGTCCTCTTCGACTACATCTGGCACGAATAAGGGACAATTTCGAAGTGGCGAGTGTCGATTTGCGAATCCCAACCGACCCGTTGATGCATTCGTTCTCTCCCCTCCCCCATACTCCCTCACTCCCCTCTCCTCTCTCTTCTCCCACGCCAAGCCCGTTGCTTTGAACGTTGCTCGAATTTAGATTTTCGGGGGGAAATCCGTCGGTCCAGCGGGCGTTATGGAGATCCGGATTTTCGTGCTCCTCCCGTTGCGTGAATACTGCACCATGCCCGTTGCCTCGCCCGTCGTGAATCCCCGCCTGTACCGCCTCGTGCGGGCCGCGGTGATTCTCGTACTGACGGGCGTGATCGTGGCGGGCCTGCTCGGGGAGATTCCTCAACTCGACATCCTAGAACAGTCGGCACGCAACCTGTATTTTCACGTGCCGATGTGGTTTACGCTGATGGTGGCGACGATCATCTCGGCGTACCACTCGGTCCGATACCTGCGGTCCGGCGACCGAATGCGCGACATCCGGGCGCGAGAGGCGGCGTGGCTGGCGCTCCTGTTCGGCCTGCTCGGCATTGTCACCGGCATGGTCTGGGCCCGCTTCACGTGGTACGTGAGCTCGGGACAGTGGTGGAACTTCGACCCCAAACAGTCGATGGCGGCGGTCCTGCTGCTCATCTACGGCGCCTACTTCGTGCTTCGCGACAGCATTGAGGATCCCGACACGAAAGGCCGAATTGCGGCCGTCTACAACCTCTTTGCCGTCGCGACAATGCCGTTCCTTTTGTACATCATTCCGCGCCAGTTGCCGAGCCTGCACCCCGGCGGCGAGGGCAATCCGGCCTTCAGTCAAACGGATCTCGCCCCCGCCATGCGCTGGATCTTCTACCCGTCCGTACTCGGCTTCATCGGGCTCTTCTGGCTGCTCTATACCCAGCGCGTACGTCTAGCGTGGGTTCAAGAACAACTCCGCGACGAACCTGAACTGTAGTTTCCGCCTGTCTCTGCCTTCTCATGACCGTCTGCCCTGTCCGTGCCGACGATGCGTCGGCGCCACGCCCCCTGCAGGAGCGGCCCGACACCACCGCGGCCTACGATAGCACCTGGACCGAACAGGCCCCTGCCCAGCCGCCGACGGGCATGGAACAGGTCATGCTCTCCAGCGGCAAGATCTACGTGGTCCTGGCCGTCGTTCTCATCATCTGGGTGGGACTGCTCACCATCCTGTTCCGGACCGACCGCAAGATCGACCGACTGGAACGGCGCCTCGGCGACGACCGTTCGGATAGGTAGCGATAGAGGACCTGTCCAGCCACACCTGCACTCTTCGAACGCCCTCACGACGCCCCCACTACCATGAAGTGGAAGTCCATCCTCGGATTGATCGCCATGGCCGGCTTCGCGGGCCTGTTGCTCATGAACTTCGGCAGTCAGGTGAGCGGCTACATGAACTTCGAACAGGCCGCCGACACGGGCAGCAAGGCCCACGTCGTGGGGACCTGGGTGGAGAACCGCCCCACCCGCTACGACCGCTCGCAGAACGTCTTTTCCTTCTACATGAAGGACCAGACCGGCACCGTGCGCAAGGTGCGATACCCCAGCCCGAAGCCTGCCAACTTTGAGCAGGCCGAGAAGGTGGTGGTCGAGGGTCAAATGAACGGCGAAGCCTTTGCCGCCAGCCACATCCTGGTGAAGTGTCCGTCGAAGTACAACGACGCGAAGGGACTTGAAAAGCAAGCCACCCAATCGTCCTCCTCCGCGCCCCAAGCCGGCCTCCGCACTGAATAATACCAACTCCGCAGCCAAACTGGTTCGCCAGCCGGACCAGTCCGCCTCGAACTGGTTCGCCTGCCGGACTCGTCCGCCCGGCCTGTATGCTTGCGTCCATGGCAACGCATCTGCAACCCCGAACTTTATAAGCGGATTTGGTATAACCTCCTGATCGCTGTGGCTTCTTTTTCTCGCTCGCTCTACGCGATCGGCGTCCTTACGGGGCTTCTCGCAATGGCCGTCCTCCTCGGAAGTGGCTGCTCCTCGTCCGATTCGCTGCCCCCCGCCCACGCCGACAACCCACTCCGCGAGTGTCCGGACTCGCCGAACTGCGAGCGGGTTTCGGCGCGCTACCCGGTCCCGCCCGAGCGGCTCTACGCCGGTGCAACGACCGCTCTCGACGCCCTCGGCCCCATCCGACTCCAGGCGCAGTCCGACTCGATACAGGCCTCCGCCGTGTACCGCGTGGCCCTCGTGTTCAAGGACGACGTCGACGTCGCTGTCGATTCGATCTCCGATGGCAGCCGCCTCCACGTCCGAAGCGCAAGTCGGCTGGGGCACAGCGATCTCGGCGTGAACCGTCGACGAGTGCAGCACCTACTGTCGCGCGTAGACGATGCCCTGGACGCAACGTCCAACTGATCGTCCGTTCTACTGATACGTGAATGGGTTTCTAAAGATGATTCCGACTATTGGCATCCCACGGTCTCTACAAGACGAAAGAGAAAGTTTGCCTACCTGTGCACGGATCAGTAAGCTCGTTCTCACTGCGGGGCCGGCTTTACAGATATATGGAGGTCGCGATGATGAAATAGATGGCGAGGCCGAGAATGTCGTTGAGCGTCGTCACGAAGGGGCCCATCGCACTGGCCGGGTCGACGCCCAGCCAGGTCAGTAGAAACGGGATGAGCGCTCCGTTGGTCGTGGCCACCAGAATGACGGCAAGCATCGTCAGCCCGAGGGTGAGCACGAGCATCCCTACGTTTCCCATCCCCAGAACCGCGACGGTGCCGCAGAGAAGCGTCGCGATCAGGAGGCCGTTGAGCAGGGCCACGAGCATTTCTTTTCCGATCCGCCGGAACGCGTCCGACAGCCAGAGCTCGCCGGATCCCAATCCCTGTACGGCGATGGCGGCACTCTGCACCGCCGCATTTCCGCCCATGGCGGTCACGATCGGAATGAACGTGGCCAGTACCACGGCCTGTTCGAGCGTGGCCTCGAACGTGCCGATGACGAACCCGGACATTCCCGACCCCACCAGCCCGACGATGAGCCACGGGAGGCGCCCGCGACTTACGTCGAAGACCGTATCGACGGTTTCCTCTTCCCCGGTCAGCCCGCTCATGAGCTGGATGTCCTCCTCCGCCTCGTCGCGGATCACGTCCACAACATCGTCGATGGTAATGCGGCCCATCATTCCCCCGTGTTCGTCCACCACCGGGACCGAGAGCAGATCGTAGCGCTGCACAATCTGCCCCACTTCTTCCTGGTCTACGTCCACCGAGACGGAAATAAAGTCGGTGTCCATAACGTCCCGCACCTGCACCGACCCCGACGACAGGAATAAGTCCTTCAGGGAGACGACGCCGACGAGGAGGCCGTCGTCAACCACATACGCAGTGTAGATCTCCTCGACCTCGTCGGCGTGGCGGCGGACCTCCTCGGTCGCCTCCGCCAGGGTCCAGTCCGCGTTCACCGCCACGTACTCGCGGGCCATAATGCCGCCGGCCGTCTCCTCGCCGTACTCCAGCAGCTCGGCCAGGTCTTCCGTGTCTTTGAGGTCCGGCAGCAAGTCGAGGGCCAGGTCGTTCGACAGGTCGGCCAGGACATCCACCGTGTCGTCGGTATCAAGGGCGTCGAGGACGTCGACGAGTACATCCTGCCCGAGGCCCTTCATGAGCGACGCCCGGTACGCATCCTCCAGCTCCGGAAGCACGTCGGCGGCCAGCTCCGGCGGGAGCCATCGAAAAAGATGCTTCGCCTGCTCGAAGGACAGTCGCCGCAGGAGCAGCGCCACGTCGGCCGGATAGAGGTCGGCAATGAGGTTGAGGACCATCCCGCGCCGGTCCTCTTCGAGCAGGGCGCCGATGTCGTCGACGACCGATTCGTCGAGCTCAAGGAGCCCACTTGAATGCGTTGCGTCAGACTCTACCGACGGGGACGAATCGGAGGGGGCAACCATGCTGGTACTGATCAACGAGATGAGATGGGCGTATTCACGTCTTCTGTACCGATCATTCCCGGCCTCGGTTCAAACCGCCGTCGCCGTTCCGAGACCGGTTACACCCCCCGTTGCTCGTTCAGTGCGTGTGCCAGTTCTGCAAGCTGATCGGGCGTCAGCGCCTCGGCCCGTTTCCGCTCCCAGTCGTGCGGAAGCGACATGTCCCGCTCCTTCACCCAGTCGCTCAGGCTATTGCGCAGCATCTTGCGGCGCTGATTGAACGCCGCCCGGACGTAGGGCCGCACGTCGTCGAGCGCGAGCCCGTCGGGCCCGTCGTCGGGACCGAAAGTCAGGCGCACCACGGCACTCGACACGTTCGGCTGCGGCGAGAAGACCTGCGGCGGCACCGTAAAGCACCGCTCGGGATCCGCAAAAAGCTGGACGAGCACACTTAGAATGCCGTAGGCTTTGGTGCTGGGATCGGCCACCAGTCGGTCGGCCACCGCGTCCTGCATCGTCAGCACCGCTTCGGCCACGTGTGTTCGATTCTCCAGGAGGGCAAACAAGATCTCACTGGTGAGGTAGTACGGCGTGTTGCTGATGACGTGAAGCGGTTCCCCCAGGTCCTTTGCCAGCGCGGCCCAATCCGTCTCCCGCACGTCCTCGCACCGCACATCCACCGACGGCAAATTGCGCCGCAGCACCTCAACCGCCCGCTCGTCAATCTCGATGGCCGCAAAGTGCGGATACTGCTCAGCAAGTCCCTCGGTCAGTTCCCCTGTCCCCGCCCCCACCTCCACCACCGGGGCCTCCGGCGGCGCCTGAAGGGTCCTCACAATCTTCTCCCGCATGTTGGGATCCTGCAGAAAATTCTGCCCAAGGCTCTGCTTGGGACGAAACGGCACACGACTCGACATAACCACCAGCTGGAATCAGAAAAAACCGGGAAACCACCAACGCCTAACACCCAACACACAACGCTCAACCCACGAACGCACAACCCCAACGCAACCGCTGCCCCCAAACAAGGCCCCACCGCGCTGAACGTGCTGGTCATGAGCCCGCCTTTGTTCTGCTCTCGGGGCTCTTGCAGGCGAGTGGCCGTCCGGACATCGATCGGCGGCCCCTCCCTGATCTGCACGGCCGCCCCCTCTTCGGGCGTCCGATGGGTCATCGTCACGGCATCGGGCCAGAGCGAATCGTCGGGAGTTGCGTACAAAGCGAGGTGGGGGGCCGGCAGTTGCACGCGCTCCGGTGCCGGCGGCTCTTTTGCTTCGTTCCGCACCCTGAGGGGCCTCACGGCACGATGCATCCGAAGCGGCAACCGATCGAGGCGCAGCCGCCCCGCCGTACGGGTCGCGTAGCAGAACGTGCCCTCGATGGTCGACGCCCCGAACCACGTGTCGGACATGCGATGGGAGGGCACTTCATCGGTCGACGCTCGGACTCCACCAACTCGACGCGCATCCGAAGCGGTGTGTTCAGATACAGCGTGACCTCTTCGTTCGGGAGCACCGACAGCGGATGGTCGGGTCGCGCCACCACCGGCCGGTCGGCTAGGGCCGGGCGCAGGGCCACCGTTCCCTTCGTGCGTCGGACGCTGAACCGGTGCGTCTTGTAGGCCTCGTCGTCCGATTCGAGAATCTCCGTCATCGCCTCTTCTTCTACCGGCACCGTCACGTCGCTGCGCTGCGCCATTGGATCCGCCGCGTCGGCCCCAACGGTGGTACGATGCACAACTCGCCAGTCGTGGGAGGAGCGGTACGCCCAGAGGGTCTACGGGCCGACCTTCCACTCCCCTCCCGTGTACTGTTTCAGGGAAAAGTCCCCCCACCAGGGGATTTGCGATGCAACCTCAGTCATATCAGTCGTCCTGTATGCCAGTGCCTGTCCGCACGAGTCCCCCGTTGCGAAAGCGCCCGTTCTTTTCCATCACTCCGACGATTCGTCCTCCCAATCGTCAACATCAAACTCGTCCCCCTCATCCTCGAAGTAATCGTCTTCGTCGTCGTAAAATGCATCCTCATCTTCTCCTCATCTTCGTAGTCGACCCAGTCGTCCTCCTCCTCTTCCATCTCGGCCTCTTCGTCATCGTCGTCAATGTCCCAGTTGTCGTCGTATTCCTCATCTTCCTCATCGGAGGGCCCCTGCAGATGGATGGAACTAGACATGGTATCGGGGATGCGTATGTCGAAAAAGGAGATTCGCCTCGTCCGTTTGATCTCCAAGAGCGCTTCGTTGCAAAGTACCGACGAGTCCCGTGCAGAACAAGTGAGCCGAACGGCCAATACAGCCCCCAAATCAGTTCTCTGCCGATCGCCGGTGCCCCAGCAGCCAACCAAACCCCCGTGACCAACGAGCGCGACGATTCGCACGCAGACCACCGTGAACGGGCACGGGTTCTGGCCGACACGTACGCCGAGCGCGCCCCGACCGAATGGTTCGACCGTCTGTATGCCGAGGGCATCGACGGCCAGTCCGTGATTCCGTGGGTGGACCTCGACCCCAACCCGAACCTCGTCGACTGGCTGGACCAGGCAGCCCTCTCTCCTTCCGGCCAACGCGCCCTTAAGGTGGGGTGTGGCCTCGGCGACGACGTCGAAGAGTTGTGCGAACGCGGCTTCGAGGTCACAGCCTTCGACATCTCGCCCACGGCCATCGAGTGGTGTCGCGAGCGCTTCCCAAACTCGAGCGCCACGTATCGGGTCGCGGACCTCTTTGAGGCGCCCGCCGACTGGCACCGGGCCTTTGACTTCGTGCTGGAATCGTACATCCTCCAGGTCCTGCCGCCCGCCGAACGTGCCGAGGCCATCCGCCCCATCGCCGACTTCGTGCGGCCCGGCGGCACGCTCCTCGTCATCACTCGCGGCCGCGACCCGGACGCGCCGGAGGGCGAACTGCCCTGGCCGTTGACGGAGGAGACGGTGCGGCAGTTCGAAGCGCACGGGCTCGACCTCGTTGAATTTGAGGACTACGTCGATGGTGAGAATCCCCCCGTACGACGATTCCGTGCTGCCTTCGGACGGCCGCGCGGAATGGATGGGGGGTCGTGACTCACAGGAGTCCAGCGTGGCCTGTACATACGACTCACACAATCCCCCAGAGCACCACGACGACGATCCCACCCAGCACGGTACTCAGCACGGCCGTTCCCTGTAGAGAAGAGCCCCCGTCGTGCGTCTCGTGTGCGTCGTCCGTCCCGAGATGGTCCCAGTCGCAGTGCGGCAGAAAATCGAGCGCCACGTGCAGAAAAAGCCCCGTCGCCCCGCCGAAGAGAAGCGCGTGCACGACGTCGCCGGTTGGGGGCGCCGTCATGGCGACCGGAATGGCCGCCCCGCCCACTGCCGCCGCCGGCAGGAGGAGAACGAGCGGAGACTGTCCATGCCGCCGGAGGCGACGCGCCGCGGCGTAGCCCGCCGGGCCCTTGTGCGACAAAATGGCGAGGCCGAGAAGCGGGCCGAGCGACGGCATGACGGCGTACACGGCCCCGATGACGACTCCGGCCCCCATCGAATGCAACGACAGCTCCCACACGACGGGCGCCACGGCGGCCCGATGCCACGCGGCAGGCACATGCAGCATGTGGATCGCAAATCCGCCGATGATCCCCGCCGCAATGCCGATGCCCCCGAGCGGCCCGTCGTGCCCGATGGCCGCCGGCACCAGAAACAGGGTAGCGCTCGTAATCATGGCGCCGCTCGACACCCCGTACGCCCATACCAAGCGGCGCCGTTCCTGAACCGTGGACGTGCCTCGGGCCGCCCGCGTGCCGAGCCAGATGCCGCCGCCCATTGCGAGAAACGCCACCCAGCCGATACTGAGCAGCTTCCAGAGCCCGGCCCAGAGGCCTGCAATCGTCACCAGGACCATCCCGCTCCCCGAAAGGAGAGCAACCAGGGCCCCCAGTGAGTTCTGCTGATCGGTTCGACGAGAAAACACGGTCATCGCGCTGCGCGGCATCTACGGAGGAATTATACTCTCAAAACCGTCCGTCCTCCTTTAGAACGGCACCGAAAGGCTCACGCGCACGTCGCGGCCCGGCGACAGCGCGTAGCCCTTGTAGGTGTCCAGGAAGTCGCGGTAGTCGGTGTCGAACACGTTCCGCACCGCCACGCGGAGGGACGGCTCGACGCCGACCCCGAGCCCGAAGCGGCTCTCGACGGAGGCGTCGACGGTGGTGTAGGCCTTCGTGGATGCCGTTCCGAAAGGAGGTGGACCAGACGTGTTGTCGAACTGCGAGAACGGCTCCAACGTGCCGGCGGCGTCTTTGTCGAAGCCGTGCTTGAGGTCGAACTCAGCACGCGGGCTCCGCAGCGGCCCGCGGTCGTCCGGCGTGAGGTGCACAAAGCCCTTCACGTTGTCGGCAGGCAGGAGGGGCAGATCTCCGTCCCCACCGTCCTCACCGATATCGTCGCCGGTGCCCCCGAGGACCGCTGCCTGGCCGCCCACATGCAGCCACGGCTGGACCTGCGCTTCCACCTTTGCCTCAAGGCCGGGAATCACGGCATCCGTCTGGCTCGCCTCGTATATCGGAGGCCCGTTTCCATCCGGCCCCCGGTTTTCATTTGTGTTCTTCAGAAAGATGTAGTCGTTGATGGCGTTGACGTAGCCGGTCACCTCGGCGGTCACCCGGTCGCGCCGGACCCGCACCGAGAGGTCGGCGCTGTAGGCCCGCTCCGGATCGAGGTCCGGATTGCCCACTTGAAACGCCGCGACCCCGCCGTGCACGCCGTTGGCGTACAGCTCAAAGATGGAGGGCGCGCGGAAGCCGCTGCTGAGGTTGGCGGCGAGGGCGATCCCGTCGGCCACCTTCACGTTGGCCCCCAGCGCGCCGGACAGCGTGAGGTAGTCGTTCTCCAACGCGTCCGAGTCGGTCGTCCGCTCGTTCGGCTCCGCGTCGATGGTGCGAACGTCGCCCCGGACGCCTGCGTTGAGGGTCCAAGGGGCGAGGTCGATTTCCTCAAAGACGAAGAGCCCCACGTTCCAGGTGTCGGCGGTTGGCTGCAGCTCCGCCGGGCCGCGGGTACTGGCGTCCTGAAGCTGCGCCTCGGCCCCGAGCGTTCCGCTCACGGATCCAATCTCGGGGTGGGCCACCTCCAGGCGGCCGGTGTAGATGTCGGTCTTCAGGTCCAGCGGATAGTCGAAGTCGCCGAAGCCGCCGTTGTCCTCGATGAAGTCGAGCGTTTGATCGCCGGACCCATTTCCGGACTGCCGGATGGAGGTCTGGACACTGAGCCGCGGCCGCACGACGAAGTCGCCGACGATCAGATTGCCCTTTGCCACGAGGTTTCTGTGCTCCAGATTCTGACCGAGGCCGTCGGGCGGGTTGTTCGCGTTTCCCTTCGGCCCGCCGGTGGGGAGCAGGAAGTTGTGGCGGTTCACCCAGTAGTCGCCGTAGAGCTGGACGCTGCCGAAGCCCCCCTGCGTGCCGACCTGCGCGTAGCCGTTCCACTGCTCAAAATTGGTGAACGGGACCTCGTCGGTGTACTTCGGGTCGCCGAAGGTTCCCGTGTCAGGATTGTCATCGAAAAAGGTCGGCTCGTCGGGGGCGGTGTAGTTGTCCGAGATCCGGCGCTCGAAGCCGGCACGGACGCCAATGTTGCCGCGAGCACCTTCCAGATCCAGCCCGACGGCCCGCTCGTTGTTGTTCGTGAAGTACTGCGAGCGGAATTTACCGCCGAATTCGGTGTCGCCTTCGCCGGCCGTGGGCACGTCCTTCGTCAGCACGTTGATGGCACCGCCGAGGGCGTCGGAGCCGTACTGGATGCTGCTGGGGCCGCGCACCACCTCGATGCGCTCGGCCTCATTCGAGGAGGTGGTCGGAAAGTGGCGGACGCCGAACTGGTAGTACTCCTGGGCGATGCCGTCTTTCAGCACGCGGATGCGGTTGCCCGAGAGGCCGCGAAGGACCGGCTTTCCGGCCTGTGAGCCCGTTTTGATGGACGAAACGCCCGCCATCTCTCCGGACAGCAGGTCGCCCAGAGCCGGGCTGCGGCTTACATCGAGGGCCTCCTCATCCAGTACATCGACGCTCTGGGGCGTGGTGAGCGTACTCCGGGCGCGGGCCGTACCGGTCACAGTCACTTCCTCTCCCTGGAGGACACGCTCCTCGAGGGTCACGTTCACCTCCGCCGTCTCTCCCGACGTCAGTCTGACCTCGCGAATGACCGTTCGATACCCAACGAACCGGAATTCCAGCGTATGGCCCCCCGTCGGGAGGCCCTTGAGGCGGTACTCCCCTTCCGCGTCGGTGGTCGTGCCGCGCTGCAGCGACGGGTCGACCACTTGCACCCCGGGGAGCGGCGCCCCGGTGGTGTCGGCAACCACGCCGGTCACGGTGCCGCGGCCCGACTGGGCCTGCACGGCCGACGGAAGGGCGAACAGAATAACAACGAAAAGGGCGAGTGTCGTGCGTTTCATCGAGCAAAAGAAATACGGTCCAACAACAGACGAAAGAGCCGCCGCCCTGTGGTGTATCGCACCCGGAGCGGCAACGGGAACTGCCGGGACTAGGGGCGTGCGGCAACGCCGTGCAAGCGCGACGTCGCAGCACATAGCTATGACGGATCAACCGTTCAGAGACGGAATTTCCCGGCAACAGTGACACGGAGTCTTTCATAGCACTCCGTGCAACGAATCGAGGCGGCAGGAACGAACGTCGTCCCCACTACCCTCGCACTGGTGGACCGCGAATGAAGGGATCGGCCACGACGGCGGCCGAGAAGAGGGAGATATGCGTTTCCGTACGCCGCTCGACGAGCACGTTCGGGGCGACGACGGGGGCCTGCGACGCGTCGGCCATCAATACCCGTGTGGCACACAGGTCGCACGTCGGCCCGAGCGGCCGCGCCCCGTGCTCCGTCCACAGCGGCTCTTCGGCGTGGTGCACTGCCGGGGCATGGCAGGGCTCGTCGGTCGCCGCCGCCTGCTCTGCGGCGTGCTGCACGCGGTGGAGGGACGGGGCCGTCACACCGCCCGCCAGAATCGTGGCGAGCAGGCACCAGACCGCGATGGGACGCAGGGCACGCATGGGAGAAACGAAGTGTGCTCTTTAATCGGACAGAGCCCCAATGGACCGCCCTCTGCCCTCGTTCCCCGCCTGAATAAGACCACATATGCCCATGTTCTCATGCGGAGTGCCACGCCGCCGTTCAGTCTAACGATCACGAAGCGTCGAAGGCCCTCGCCTGCACTTGCTCCCGGAACTGCTGAAGGCCGTCCTCGTCCCCGCCACAATGACCTCGTCGTCGGCCTCGAACATGAGCGTGTCGGTCTCAAAAACCGTGCGGAAGGTACTCCCCCGAATCACCGCCGGGATCGTGTAGTTGGGTGGCCCGTCCGCCACGACATTCGCAAGCGAGTCTCCCTCCAGCGCGGGAACGGCCATCCGTTCGACGTGGATGTGTCGGTCCGGCACCGACGGAGGCTCCTCTTCCAGCACCGTCGCCGCCAGCATGCGCCCGCAGACCGTTGGGAGGGCCTGTACAAAATCGGCGCCCGCCCGGTACAAATTCTGGACGGCGTCCTCCTCCTGCGCCCGCACCAGGATTTGCAGCTCCGGACTGGGGTCGTGGGCGATGAGTGTCGCAGAGGTGGCCGTATCGTCGTCGACGGCAATAATCAGGACCGAGGCCGTCTCAATCCCCGCCGCCCGAAGCACCTCGGGCTCCCGCGCATCGCCCGTCACGTCGACGCCCTCATGCTCGTCTCTATCGAGAACCGTGACCATAGCCTGCGTCTCCCGCAGCACCTCGGCGGCCCGCCCGGCCCGAATCGCCGTGCCCGGCCCGATCCGACACGGCCGTCGGGGCGGAGGGGCGCAGGGCGCGCTACAGCCACGGCACTACGAACACGTCGACCGCGCTCAAGATGAGCCCAATGCCCGCCAGCCGCATCACGACCATCAGGAGGTTCATCTGCGGACTCGCCCACGGCGCATCTTCCCCGTAGCCCGTCGTCGTAAACGTCTGCACGACGACCTCCAGCGCTCGATACCAGGGCCGTTGGCGCCCCTCCCACACGCGCATCCCCAGACTGCAGCCCCCTGTAAAGAGAAGAGTGGTCGCCAGCAGAATGAAGAGATAATAGAGCGCCCGACGCGAAAGTGCGTTCATACGGCAATCCGCACTGTCCTTGCGTTGCGGAAAAAGGAACCAACCCAGGAAGTCGGATCCGATCTGCTTCTCCTCTCATACCAGGGACGCTCTCTTTCTCTCCCCGTTCGCCCGCCTCCGATGCCCACGTCCACTATTCGCGTCGTCGACGTGTACCCACGTGTACCCCTACCGCCACGAGTCGCCCCCCGAATTTCTACTGCTGCGTCGAGCGGACGGCACCGAGTACGCGGGCCAGTGGCGCGTGGTGGGCGGCAAGATTACTGATACGTGAATGGGTTGCTAAAAACGATTATCGCTGATAGCACGAGTACGGTCCTCCTTACACGGAGAATTTTGTTTACCTACCCGTGCACGGATCAGTGAAGCCGACGAGGCCGCCTGGGAGACCGGCCTTCGAGAACTCAAGGAAGAGACCGGACAGATCCCGACGCACTTCTGGATCCTCCCGTCCGTCAACACCTTCTACAAGTGGCAGGAGGACCGTGTCGATCTCGCCCCGCCTTCGCCGCCGAACTACCAGAGGCCCCGACGCTCAACGACGAGCACGACGCCTTTCGCTGGCGCCCCGTCCCCGAGGCCGTCCGTCACCTCGACTGGCCCGAGCAACAACGCCTCCTCCGCCTCGCCGACCGCGTGCTCTGCGACGGCATCCCCCCTCACTCATTGTCGAATTCTGAGTTTCGATTTTCGAGTGCGGGGGAAAATGACACCCCCAAAACGGTCCGACACGCCCCTCTTCAATCTTCCAATCTTCTATAATCTGCCAGTCTTCTAATCTTCCAATCTGCCAATCGTCAGACCATGTAGTCGTCCGTCGGCACGTCGAGGAAGTCCATGAGCCAGTCGAGCGCCCAGGTCTGATTGTCCTCCCCGCTCCACTCGTAGCCCTCCTGCACCTCGTCGGCCACCTGCGGCCAGTCGACCGTCCAGTCCTTGTAGACGTGGAAGGAGAACTGGCTGACCTCGGTCTCGAAGTAGACGCAGCCCTCGTCGGGGTCGTAGATGGAGGTGGCCGTGTCGTCCTCACGGGCCAACTCCGCCGCCATCACCACCAGCGGCACCTTGAAGCGGTAATCCATCTCGTGGACCCGCTTGGCCTCGCTGTTCAGAAAGTTGGCCAGGACGACGCAGCCGTCGCCGTGCTCCATGGCGTCGCGGGCCGCATCACGCGTGGAGGGATCGGCGTCGATCCGGTCAAGCGCCGTCTGCACGAGCGGCCAGACCTCGACCGCTTCGGGCTCGTCGGCGGCGTCTTGTTCGCGGGGAATGGTGAGAGTGTACGTTTCAATGTCCACAGTCTTGGGGGAACCGGTTTGTGGGTCGATCGCACAGTGCTTTCCCTCTAACGCTGAGCCCCCCGCTCGTTCCCCCACTGTGCACCGGTTTAGGGTCCCGAGGGGGACCGGCCTACGAAACCGGCCCGTACAGCGCATTTCCGGGCGCCGCCGGGTCGTCGGACAGATAAAACTCCTGTACCGCGACGATTAGATCCTGCTCGGTCAAATAGCCCTTGCTCCCGCGGTCGAGCTGCCGGAAGGCCTCGTCGCTCTCGTGAGCGCCCCAGGCGGACAGCCAGTCCGCGTACTCGTCCGCCGTGACGCGTCCATCCCCCGTGCGGTCGACCGCCCGGAGCGTTCCCCGCGCCGCCCGCTGAAGTGTATGGAGGGTATTGTCGTCCTTCTCCACACCGCGCTGAATCGATCGCCAGTATGCCTTCCACTCCGGAAGGGTGATCCGGGCATCACCGTCGAAGTCGGCAACCGTGGAAATGTGATCCCACCAGCGCATCACGAGATCGCGGAGCGCCTCCTTTCGCTCCTCTTCGGCCACCCCTCGCGTCTCGGCCAGTCGTTGAGCCCGGAGCGCAAAGTCGCTCACCTCCACAATGCCATTTCCATCCTCATCAATGAGGTTGAAGTAATGCGTGGCCTTTTGCTCCTGCAGGTCGCTGAGCATGAGTCGTGGATACACACTGACGAAAAGACGTGAGCGAGCCGACGAATCAAAACCGAACCCGTCAATCGCGCTGCCCCCGACGCTTCTCCGTCCCTCATCACGCACCGAGCACGCCGTGGGTTGCATTCGTCCAAATCCAGCTTGATTCCCGATCCTATGTACAGAGCCGACCGAGAACCGATCCGTGCCCCCGTAGAACACGGCACCGACCGGCAATGGGAGGCGCATCCCTGCGTTGTGCTCGGAGCATCGATCTTCCCAAAGAGATCTGGAAGGCCTCGTGTACGCACACTGCACCCTGATGAGACGCGGCAGATTCAGCCGATCCTCGTCCCAATCAGGGGATGATGGAGACCGAAGTTGCATCGCACCCGCCTGGATACGAACAGCTCGCATACGTCTGCCGTCCAGTGTGATGGTTCGTGCACCGCTGAAGACCCCGCAAGCGCAGTCAATACCCGCACGCAACCTCATAGCCTTCTTTCTCCTGCTTCCTCCCCCACATGCCTGCTTCTTCTCTCCCTCCTGACAAAACGAAAGGCCAGATCGAGGCGGGTGTCACCGAAGCAACCACGCAGTACGAGCGCGATTACCTTGGGCGCGGCCCCAAAGAGGCCAAGTCGTTCATCGTCGAGAATCTCGTGATCGTGAAGCTTCAGGGCATCCTGAGCCCCGCCGAGCGGCAACTGAGCCATGAAAACGGCGGCGTGGGTCTCATTAAGAAGATGCGGATCCGGCTGATCGAAAGCTCCAGCGAAGACCTCTGCGACCTGGTCACCGAGGAAACCGGCACCGACGCGGTGAGCATGCACACCGACATCAGCTCTCGAACCGGCAAGCGCATCTTCGTCTTCAGCATGGACGCGGACCTGCAGAACCTGCTCGAAGAGCGATAGAAGGAGTTGTGAGCTTCCAATAACGGAACCGCTTTCGGGTTTGCCACGTCCGGAAGCGGTGACGATGTTCTTTCCGCGCTGATGAGGCGGAGCGCCTCTCGGGTGGGCCGACTCCTCAGCGCCCCGTACGTGCTGCTTCGGCACGCAAGCCGCGTACACGCCCGAACTGTCCCCGTCGCGACGCGCGACGGACTGCAGACACGGGCGGGTACAACGATTGAGGCCGGCATCCAGCGTCGAACGGCGCTGAATGCCGGCCTTTTTTTGTGGCTGTACGTCGCGTTTTCGATCACAAAATCTTCATCGGACCTCACTTTTCCTCTGCATCAATCGGCTTCCCTTATGACCAGCTTGCTCTTGTCGTTCTTGCCGCCCCGCTGGCCTTCGTCACGGCCGCCGTCGTGGCGCAGATGAATCCCGGCTCGCGTCCGCGGGCTACGGAGTGGGCGATTCGCCGCGCGTCGGACCTCGGCCTGCTCGCAGCCGCGACCGGGGCTGTGCTTACGATTCGGCACGGACTGCTGCTCAGCCCTACGCTGGGTCGGCAGGGCCTCGGCCTGTCGGTCCGCCTGGACCCGCTGACCATCGTCATGCTGTGCATGGTCTCGCTTCTGGCCGCCCTCATCGTCCGGTACAGCCTCAACTACCTCGCCGGCGATGATCGACAGGGCGTTTTTCTGGGACGGCTTGCCGTAACCATCGCCGCGGTCGAGGTGCTGGTCGTGTCCGGAAACCTCGTTCTGCTGGTCGGCGCCTGGGTGGCCACGAGCCTGTTCCTGTACCGACTGCTCCTGTTCTACGACGAGCGGCCGGGAGCGCAGGTTGCCGGGCGCAAGAGATTCATTGCCACCCGCATCGGCGATGCCTGCCTCATCGCCGCCGCCACACTTCTGTACGTGCAGCTCGGCACGGGCGACCTGGAACAGATCTTCACGGCCCTGGAGGCGGCCGACCCGGTGCGGTGGTCGCTTGAGGCGACGGGTATGGCGGCCCTCGGCATCGCTCTCGCCGGCGCGCTGATGGCGGCCCAGTTTCCCACGCACGGGTGGCTCGTGGAGGTCATGGAAACCCCGACGCCGGTGTCGACCCTTCTGCACGCCGGCATCCTGAACGCCGGACCCTTCCTCGTGGCCCGCTTTACTTTCGTGGTCGACGGATCGACCCTGGCCCAGTCGTTCCTGATCGTCGTCGGCGGCTTCACGGTCCTCTTCTCCTCGACCACGCTGCTCACGCAAACGGCCATCAAGAAGGCCCTCGGGTATTCGAGCGCCGCCCACATGGGCTTTATGCTGATGGTCTGCGGCTTCGGTGTCTACCCGGCGGCTCGGCCATCCGCTTCGCATCCTCGGCAGCATCGCCATCGCTGTGGTCTTCTACGTCGGCTATGCCCAGCTCTGGGGCATCAGCCTGTTGCACGAACCGGCACTCCTGGCGATCAGGGTGCTGCTCGTCCTGGCGCTCGCGCAGATTATCGCCCCGGCGAGCCAATCAGGAGGCCCCCACTTCGCGCTCCCAAAGAATGTCGGCCACCCGTTCCAGACCGCGATTCAGGTGGCGCCGGAAGGTGCTGAAAGGGACGCCCAGCTGCTCGGCGGCCTTTTCCTGTGTCGGGGCGGGCTGCACGTAGGTCCGGTGCACGGCCCGGTGGTATTTTTCGTCCCGTGGATCGTCGGCGAGGCGTTCGGTCGTGGTTTCGAGCAGATGCCGCAGCGCCTCAATGCGGTCAGGCACGTCGGCGTCGGGGCCCACCTCGCTCGTCACGACGCGGGAATAGAGAAGGGGCGTTTCGGTCAGTTGATCGGGACGGTGGAGGTCCTTAAACGCTTCGCGGAGGGCATCTTCGAAGTCCGGCCGGCTGAGGACGATCACCCGGTCTTCGTTCTTTTCAGTCGCGTCCGGGCCGGAGGAAAAGCCCCGCTCCGCCAGCTGGTCGAGCCACTGGGCTGGGGGCTGGGCGCGCCAGTCGTGACCGTAGAGCGCGAACGCACGGTCTCCAACCGATACCCCGCCGTCGTCCAGGCGCTCCATGCCCGCGTAGGCGAAGAGCTCGCCCCAGGTCTCGGGGTCGCGGCACACGAGAGCAGTGTGCGCGAGGCCGGGCGTCTGGAGGTAGTGGCGCACCTGTCGGATAAAGATGAGGCTCTGCACGGGCGAGACGGACTGGTAGGTGTCCCGGGCCATCCAGAAGCGGAAGAGCGACGCCTGCTCCCCGGCCCGGAGCGGCGCGTGGGCCTCCAGGTACTGCCATGCGACGTTCGTTATCGGGTCGGCCCGCCGGGCCTCCGCGTCGGCCTCATCGAGGGACAACGTGAGCATAAACCCCTCCGGCGTCCCGTCCGCTGCGCGGTAGCCCCGAACGCCGCCCGGCTGCCGGTCGAACCAGTGTTCAGCCCACGCGGCGGAGGCGTCCCCCTCGTGCCGCGCCACCATCTCAAGGAGGGCCGACCAGTCGTCTTCGTGGGGCGCGTCCTCGATCAGGCCGTGCGCGTCATTCCACTGCGACTGCAGGCGGTCGTAGAACGGCTGGATGAGCGGGTGGCGGCGCAGCAGGTAGGTGAAGTCCGAGAGCGCGTCGGGGACGCCCGGGTCGGAGGTGCGCTTCAGGCGGTTGGTGTAGTACTGCCGGATGCGCTCGTGGAGCGTGTCGTGCCAGTCGGGATTGCGCCAGCGCAAATCGGTCGCGAGGGCTTCGCGGGTCAGGGCGTGCAGCGTGACGCCTCGGTCGCCCGGCCGCACAAACGAGAGGCCGCGCAGCCACTCGAAGAGCTCGTGCGCCTGTGACACGTTGAGGACCGCGGAGAGCAGCGGCTCCGTGGTGTAGCGCACGAGAGCGGCTGTTTCCAGAACGGTGCGGTGGGCAGGCCCCGGCACCTTCTGCACGAATTGCTCCAGCAGCGTCTTGACCACGTCGGGGGCGGCCTCGGGCTCGAACGTCTGGTTGTCGCGCTGGTCGAGCAGGTCGGCCACGAGGGAGAGGGCGAGCGGGTGGCCGTGCGTGAAGTCAAGGATGGCCTCGTGCTGATCGGCCGGCACCCCGCGCCGCTCCAGCAGAACCCGGCCTGCCTCGCCGTCGAGGTTGCGGAGGGACATCGTCTCCACGAGAGCGCCCCAGCCGGAGTCGGCGCGCCACTCGGCGGCGGGCTCGGTGCGTCCGGCCAAAACCACGATCACGTGTCCGGGCAGGTCGGGCAGAAAGGCTGTGCGGAGCCAGTCGTCGAGCGCATTGATCGTCTCGTAGGCGTCGATGAGGAGCACGGCACGGTCGCCTGTCTCGTCCAGGGGGGACAAGACGGGCGTCTCGGCATCCACCCCTACGGTGTGGCGGAGGGCCGCCCGAAACGCCTCGGGATTGGGGTCTATGTCGTACGCATCCAGGTGGTACGAGGCGCATCCTGACTCGTCGCAGCACCGGACGAAAGCCTGTAGCAACTCGGTCTTGCCCACCCCGCCCGGCCCGAAGACGTGGAGGACGTTGAACGGAGGCGTGTCGGCAGAGAGCGGAGGACATGGAAGCAAACTGATCTGTGGACGAGTACTGGATGGGCTCGAACGCAGAAGCGCCGTTTCCGCGTTCCTCCACAGCCCTGGGGGCGACGAGCGCGCGGCAGAATCGTCTCCATTTGCCGCCGCGTTACAGAAACGTCACGCTTCTGACCACGAGATGAGTACCGACCGGTCTGGAGGGTGATCATTCCCGGCGGTTACTCTATGGGGTGCACGGTCAAAACAGTGCTTGGGCGAAGGAGACCCCGATCCGATCGCGGAGGCGTAGAGCGCGGTCCTTCGTCCAGCGTTCTGACGACACGTGACTCCCGTTCAGATGCCGCATCAACCCGACCCAGTGCCATGTCCGATCAGACCTCGATCTCAAACCAGACCTCGCGTCGCCAGTTTTTCCAACACGTGGGAGGGGCCGCTGGCCTCACCGCCCTAGCCCTAACCGGCTGCGACAGCGGGGGCGGCATGTCCGGCCCCGAGACCGTCACGTTTGATTTCTCCAACGACTTCGGCGTGCTCAACTATGCGTACGCACTGGAGCAGTTGGAGGCCGCGTTCTACGCAGAAGCGGCCGCCAACTTCTACGGACAGTCCGGCTCGATCGAAGAACAATACATCCAGGATCTGGCCGCCCACGAGGCCATCCACCGTGATTTCCTGGCGGAGGCGATTCCCGCTCTGGGCGGTGACCTCATCCCAAACCTTGAGGTCGACTTCAGTAGCGTCGACTTCAGCAGTCGGACCGACGTGCTCGGCACCTCAAAGCTGCTTGAAGACACCGGAGTGTCGGCCTACAACGGGGCGGGTATCTTCCTGGAAAACCCCGACCTCGTCGGCGTGGCCGGAAAGATCGTGTCTGTGGAGGCCCGCCACGCAGCCTCCGTGCGATCACTGGTGAACCCCGGCTCGGACGACTTTGCCGGAGACGATGTCGTGGACCGCCAGTCGGGCCTCGACCTAGCGACCGCTCCGTCCGACGTCCTGTCCAACGTGGCGAGCACTGGACTCGTCGTGACTCCGCTCGACGTCACCAACGTCGGTGCCTAATCCCCACGAGGGTGCCAACCTTGGCTCCTTCCGTTCCTTCTCGGATCCATCCCGATTCTACCCATGCGTTTGCTTAATTTCTTTTCGCTCGACACCGACGACACAATCTCCCGTCGAGAGGCCCTGGACCAACTGGGGTCTGTAGGACTTAGTACTGCCGCCGCGTCCGTGCCGCTGGCGGTTCTCGGCCGCTCGAACCGCAGCTTTGCCCAGTCCGCGTCCGACCCAGTCGGGATTCTCAACTTCGCGCTAACCCTCGAATTCTTGGAGGACTCCTACTACCGTCAGGGCCTCAACGCGAGCAACCTGATCCCCAGCGAGGCCCGTCCAATTTACGAGCAGGTCTCGAAGCACGAAGACGCCCACGTGACCCTCTTGACCAGCACGATCGAGGACCTCGGTGGAGATCCCGTGTCGTTCACAGACGACGACTTTGACTTTACGGCCGGAGGAAACTTCGATCCCTTCAACGACTATCCGATCTTCCTACTTCTATCCCAGGCCTTCGAGGACACGGGCGTCCGGGCTTACAAGGGACAGGCCCCCAACATTGCAGGAAACGAGCTTCTCACGCCGGCCCTTCAAATTCATTCCGTGGAGGCCCGCCACGCCGCAGAGGTGCGCCGTCTCCGTGCGGAGTCCGGCGCATCCATCAAGCCGTGGATCACGAACGCGGACAACGGGAGCGCCCCCGAAGCCGTCTATGCCGGGGAAGACAACGCGACCCAGGCCGGCATCGATCAGCAGTCCCTCGGGAACTTCTCGGCGGCCGAAGTGACGGAGGCCTACGACGAGCCCCTCACGATGGAGGACGTGGCCGGAGAGAATGGAATCGCCGCTCCCTTCTTCGCCTCATAACCCGGGACCGCGAGTCGCCGCCCGCCGACACGGTCGATGCGTTCCTGGAACAGCTCTGTTCAGACGCCGACGAGACGGACCCGTTCGAGGCGGAGGTGCCCACGGTTGCCGACGTTGCGCTCGCGCAGACCGATCGGGACTGGGATCGGCTCGTCACCGACCAGGTCTCGGACTGGGCCGCTGCCTACTTCGACCGCGGCCAGGCCCTCTGGGCCTCCGTCGACTCCACGCAGCCGCTCTTTGAGGCGTGGACAGAGGAGGCCTGCGTGGACCGCACGCCGGAGGTGATGGGACTTATCGGCTTCCGAGACGAGGTGGCCGCCCTGCCCGACGATCCGCGGGCGGCCGCTCGTACGGCCCTCGCCCGGCTGGACGTGCTGGCGGAGGGACTCGACCTGTGCCTGCACCGCGTGGCGATGCGCATGGGCGGATGGGCGTCGTACGCGTCGCGGGTCGACTGGAACCGCGAGCGCTACGCCGACGAGGGAGACGACATTCCCGAGAACGACACGCTCCTTCAGTTCCTAACCGTCCTGCTATGCTGGGAGGCGGCCCTGCTAGAAACGGTGCCGTCGACCCTCGCTCCCGCCTGGGCGGACGCCAAGAGCCGCCTCGTGGACCTCAGCCGCTCGTCCGAGCGGCGCCCGGCCCTGGAGCGGCACCTGGTGCTTCAGGACGCCTTCGACCGGGCCGCCCAGCGTCGGCTCGTCGATCGGATCAACGGCCACACGCCCCCAAGCACCGATCGGGAGCGCCCGGACGTGCAGGCCGCCTTCTGCATTGACGTGCGCTCGGAGGTGCTGCGCCGGCACCTGGAGGGCGTGGATTCGTCCATCGACCCCCTCGGCTTTGCCGGCTTCTTCGGCTTCCCGATCGAGTACGTGCCGATCGGCCACGAGGAGGGCGGCGCCCAGTGCCCGCCGCTCCTAAAGCCGGAGCACACAATTCTGGAGAAGATGCCGGACGAGGAAGCCCAGGAGGAGGCCGTCTGGACGCGTCGCCTCAAGCAGCACGTCAAGCGGGCCTGGAATGCGTTCAGGATGGGCGCCGTCACGTGCTTCAGCTTCGTGGGGCCGGTGGGACTGGCCTGCCTGCCCAAGATGATCACCGACACAATGGGCTGGACGCGCACCGTCCCGGATCCCCGGTACGATGGGCCTCGACTGTGGCGCCTGCAGCGGCCATTCGGGTCGTCCGAACGCAGAGGTGGCCGCCGCCGTCCTGAACGACGGCGCGGTGCGCGACGGCCTGGCCGAACGGGGCCTCTCGATCCCCGACGACACCGTCTTCCTCGCCGGCACGCACAACACGATCACCGACGAGGTCACCGTGGTCAATCGGGAGGCTGTGCCCTCCGAGCACCGGGCGCTGCTGCACGACCTGGAGGACGCGCTGGAGGAGGCCGGTCGGCGCACCCGGAAGGAGCGCGCCAAGCGCTTTCACCTCCCGGACGACGCCGAGGTCGATGAAGCAGTGACCGACCGGAGCCGAGACTGGTCGCAGGTGCGGCCCGAGTGGGGCCTGGCCGGATGCATGTCCTTCGTCATCGCCCCCCGCCGGCGGACCGAACAGCTCGACCTGGAGGGCCGCTCCTTCCTGCACAACGTGGTCGGCGAACTCGGCGTGCTCGAAGGCAATGCCGGCGACCTGCGCGTGGGCCTGCCGTGGCAGTCCGTCCACGACGGGGACACCTACCAGCACGAGCCGCTCCGCCTGAACGTGGTCATCGAGGCCCCGCGCGAGGCGATCAACGACGTGCTTGACGCTCACGACAACGTGCGGGCCCTCTGCGACAACGGATGGCTCCAGCTACTGGCGATGGACGAGGGCACCGTCACCCACCGGTATGCGGGCGACCTGACCTGGACGCCGGTGGAGGCTTAGCAGATGGAGTCACGGCCGGCTTCCGTCGAGGGCCGGAGTTTAATCCCTTGTCCGGAAGCAAACTCCGGCTCTTTGACGCCGCCGTTCCGCTTGAGCTCTGCCTACCAGCTATCTCGTACGCAGGACTTCTGGAAGGGGCCTCGTGCCCCTTCCTTTTCGTTTTTCTCGCGAGAGCCTCCTTGAAGGAATTTCTCCGTTCCATTCAACCTCTGCTCAATCCACATTCTCCCTGCGTTTTTCTATGCCCCAACGTTGTCTTTCCACCGCGCTCGGTCTTTTGCTGCTCCTCTTCAGCACGGGATGTCAACCAGAAACTCAGGACCCGCTGGTTCTCTACTCCGCGCGCAGCGAGGCCATTGCCGATTCCCTCATCGAAATGTACCGGACCACGTCCAACCAGCCCATCAAGGTGAAGTACGGCACCGACGCCCAGCTGCTGGCTCTGCTCAAGGAGAAGGGCGATCAGAGCCCGGCCGACGTGTTCTGGGCTAACACCTCCGGTGCCCTGGTGAATGCCACCGACAACGACCTCTTTGCCAAACCACCCGACTCGGTCGCCACCCGTCCCGCCCGGTTCGTGCCGAGCCATCACCGGTGGGTACCGACCACTGCCCGCTTCCGAGTGATGGCGTACAATCCAAACGAGATCGACTCCACGGCCCTCCCGGCCTCGGTGCTCGACCTCCCGAACCAGACCGGACTGAAGGGCCGAATCGGGTGGACGCCTGCCTACTCCAGCTTCCAGGACTTCGTGGCGGCCCTTCGGCGAAGCCCCTCGTTCGACGTGGATCGCCTTCACGATCTGGACGAAACCCTGGAGCTGCTGCGTGCCGCCGGCGTATTGTAGGTGCTCGCTCCGTTCCTTCCAGTGGGAACCTGCGGAACGCCCTGTCTCCGTTGCCCCCGTCCGTACAGCGGATCGGCCGTTCTGCGGACATGCCGCGCGGAAAACAGAGTTCTCTGTTCCTGACTTCTTCACGGATCGGTCCCTCCGGTATATTGTGTAGCCGGACCAGGTGATGCCCCGACGTGTTGTCCAACGTCGGGGCATACTCATTGACTACCGGACCTACGTTCTGATCGCGCATGCCACTCCTGCTCACTCGCCTGACGTGGACCCTCTTTGCGCTGAGCCTCGGCATCCTCTTCTGGAACCCCGATCCGGAGTGGATGCAGGGCACGCTCGTGCAGGTCGACGGCCTCACCCGCATCATGGCCGTCGTGACCACCTTTTTCAGCGGGATCATTCAGAGCTTTTCCCGCCGGTACATGGCGGGAGCGAAGCGCATCAACGCGTTCTTCGGGCGTCTCTTTGCGCTGACCTTCGTGGTGACTCTGATCACGGCGAGCAACCATCTGGTGCTCTTCGTCGGGGCGTGGACGGCCATGGGCTGGCTGCTGGCCGACCTCATCGGCCACGTCCGCGGCTGGCCGCAGGCCCGGGCCGCCGCCCGGTACGCCCGGTGGCACTTCCTGGGCGGCAGTGCCCTCGTAGCCATCGCGCTCGGCCTGCTCGGGATGCAGAGCGGCAGCTGGACGATTTCCGGCGTGCTCGCCGCCGTCCCGACCCTCCCGTCGTCGGTGGTAGCTGTTTCGGCGCTCCTCCTCGTTGTCGCTGCGATGGTACAATCGGCCCTTGTGCCCTTTCACCGGTGGTTGCTGTCGTCGATGACGGCCCCCACGCCGGTGTCCGGCTTCATGCACGCGGGGCTGGTGAACGCCGGCGGCGTCCTGCTCGCCCGCTTCGCCCCGATTGCGTTCGAGTTTTCGCCGATCATGCTCCTCATCGTCGCCGTGGGTGGAGTGAGCGCCCTGCTGGGACAGGCCTGGATGCTGGTGCGCACCGACGTGAAGGGGCAGCTCGGCAGCTCCACGGTCGCACAGATGGGCTTCATGGTGCTGCAGTGCGGCCTCGGCCTCATTCCCGCCGCCATCACCCACCTCATCCTGCACGGCTTCTACAAAGCTTACCTCTTTCTCGCCACCGGCTCGGCGGTGGCGCACAAGACGCCGAAGAAAAAATCAGCGGCCGGCAGTTCAGTGCTGAGTAGCATCGTCGCCCTGGCCTCAGCAATCGGCGGCGGCGTACTGTTCGCCGTAGTGGCGGGCAAGTCGCTGACCGCCCTGGACAGCGGGAGCCTGCTCACCGTCTTCGTCGTGCTGTCCGTTCTTCACGCCACGCGATCAGTGGTGCAACGAGCCTCGCTGCCATCGTCGGTGCGCCTGTGGGCCGTGCCCGGCCTCCTTCTGTCTTCCATTGGGCTGTATGCGGTCGTATATAACGGCGTCTCCGCCCTCTTGGCCCCGCTTCCGATGGCTGTTCTCCACACGTCCATCACGCCCCTGCACTGGGGAATCGCCGCCCTCTTCGTCATCGCCTACGTGGTTACGGAGCAGGGCTGGCACAAACGGAGCACACGCCTCTACGTCGCGCTACTGAATACCGCTCAGCCGGCTTCGAACACCCTGCTGCATAACCGCGACCAGTACAATGCCTATTGAACGTTCCGTCGTCAGTGCTCGGATCGAAAACGCGTCCGAGTACATCGGTCCGTTGTGGCCTCTGCAAACCTTCAACGCGGCCAATCCCCTCGTCGGCTTTGAGGACGAGCCGTTCGACCGCGCGGTCCAGAAGGCCGGCAAGCTGCTCGGCGGCCGCGGGTATCCCGAGCCGTCCATCTTCCGGCAGGCGTGGGAGCGAGGAGAAATCGACCCGGAAATTCTGACGAGCCGACTGGCCGAGCACGGCATCACCCAGCGGCCCGAGGTGCTCCTGAAGCGGATGGCGTCCGACGAACGAAATCCCGTCGTCGACCCCTCCGACGCGCCGCTCGACCGCGTAGTGGCAAAATGGCTTTCGGCCTTCCTCGATCAGGGACAGGCCGACTGGCCCATGCCCAACCGGTCCGAGGGCTTCTACAAGGCGTGGCGGGCCGTAGCCCCTTACGACGGGGATATCCCAAACGTAAGCCGGGCCGCCGATCTGCCCGACACCCTTCTCGATGCCTTCGACGCGGTGCTGTCCGGCTACCCCGAGGAGCGGTGGGAAAGCATTTTCGTGTACCACCTGGCCGCCTTGCCGGGCTGGACCGGCTTCATCAAATGGCGGGCGCGGCGCGCCAACACGGCCTGGCAGGAGACCTATCCCATTACCCTAGCCGACTATCTGGCCGTCCGCCTGACACTGGCGACCCGCCTGAAGGAGGCCGTGGCTCCGGAACGGGCCAAGGACCTGCCCGCCGATGGCACCGACCGCACGTTCCTGCCCAAAATCTGGCTCCAGGCCTGGGAGGACAGCTACCGCGACCGCCTACTGACCGACCTCAGCCAGGTGGAGGCGTCGTCGGACGCGGAGGACGACCGGCCGGACGCCCAGCTCGCGTTCTGCATTGACGTGCGCTCAGAGGTCATCCGACGCCACATCGAGAAGCAGGGCCACTACGAGACGCACGGGTACGCCGGCTTCTTCGGGGTGCCCATGCAGCACCACCCCTACGACTCGGCGGTGTCGGTGAAGTCCTGCCCGCCCATCGTGGATCCGAAGCACCGGATCCTCGACCGGCCGGCAAACGGCAAGCAGGCGCAGGCCGACGATCACGACTGGTGGCACGAGCTCGACGACGGGCGGCGCAGCCTCATCAAGACGCTCAAGAGCAACATCGCCGCCGCCTTCGGCTTCGTCGAGGGCAGCGGCGGCTTCTTCGGCGGCGCGATGGCCGCCCGCACCCTTCTCCCGTCGGCCCTCTTCCGGCTCGGCAAAAAAGTGGGCGACTGGATTCCCGGCCCCATGCGCTTTACCGAACCGACTGTGGACCGTCCGGCGCCCGACGAAGCCGCTCCCAAAAACGGGTTGCCGGTGGGTCTCACGCACGAAGCAAAGATCCTCTACGCCGAGGCCGCCTTTCGGCTCCTGGGCTGGACTGACCGCTTTGCCCCCATCGTGGTGTTCACGGGCCACGGCACCCAGACCCCGAACAACCCCTATAAGTCGAGCCTCGACTGCGGCGCCTGCTCCGGCAATCCGGGCGGCCCGAATGCGAAGGTCCTTGCCCACATTTGCAACGAGGACGCCGTGCGGGACGAACTGCGGGAGCGCGGCATTGACATTCCGGAGGACACCGTCTTCCTCGCGGGCCAACACAACACCACCACGGACGGCATCACCCTGTTTGTGGACGACGACAATCCGCCAGTGCCCGAAGAGAGGCTCGACCAGTTGCGACAGGACCTGGCAGCCGCTCAGGAGGGAGCGACGGCTGAGCGCGTGAATACGATGAATGCGACCGTCGACACGGGGCGGGCTCAGGCCTCCGTCTACGAAACGGAACGGCGGGCCGCCGACTGGGCGGAGACGCGCCCGGAATGGGGCCTGGCCGGCAATGCCTCCTTCATCATCGGCCCCCGGCGCCTCACCGAAGACCTCGACCTCGACGGGCGGGCCTTCCTCCACTCCTACGACTGGGACAAGGACGAGGACGGTACCGCCCTGGAGAACATCATGACCGGCCCGCTCGTGGTGGGCGAATGGATCAATACCCAGTACTACTTCTCCACGGTGGACAACGCCGCGTACGGGAGCGGCTCGAAGGTCACCCACAACGTCACGGGCAACCTCGGCATCGTGCAGGGCAATGGGGGCGACCTCATGACCGGACTCCCGCTCCAATCCCTGCAAATCGACGACGAGCATCCGGTGCATCGCCCTATCCGCCTGCTGGGCGTCATCCAAGCCCCCAAGACGCGAGTGGATGCCATTCTCGACCGGCACGCCTCCCTGGCCGACCTGCTGGACAACGAGTGGATCCTCCTCACCGTTATGGATCCGACCGAAGACAATGCCCTTTATCACTACCAGCCTGGCCGCGACTGGGCGTCCCACGAGGTGTCGGTGTCGCCGGACCCGGCCCTCGCAAATCCGCTGTCGTGACGACGTCCCGTCGCGCGGGCCTTCCCTCATCGTCCCCTCTCCTTTCGCAACCGACTTGCAATGCCATGAGCGATCCCTCGCCCCATTCCGACCACACGCTTCATTCGGTCAAAAAAATTGAAATCATCGTCCGCGGGGAAAAAGAGTCTTTCGTCCGCGACCTCCTCGACGACTCTCAGATCAGCGGCTACACCATCCACCACAATGTGACTGGGCGCGGCGAGCACGGCTTCCACGAAGGGCGCCTGCTCTTCAACGACCGCGACAGCCTCGTCATGTTTTTAGCCGTGGCCGACGAGGAGACCATTCAGTCCATTGTGGACGGCCTCACCCCGCTCTTTGAGAAAAGCTCGGGCGTGATGTTCGTCTCCGACACGAGCGTCGTGCGCCTCGACAAATTTATCTCGGAGGGGGAGGAGGCGTGACGCGTGAGACGTGATGCGTGAAAAGTGATGCGTGAAAAGTGATGCGTGAGAACACAGCTTGCCGCCCTTATCGATTGCGCATCACGAATCACGTTCCATTTACAAAGTAGGCCTGCGCGAGGGTGCGGTATACGTCCACGGCCCGGCGCACCTCGTTGACTGCGATGCGCTCCCCGGCGGTGTGGGACCGCTCGCTCGATCCTGGTCCCAGCTTCACGGCGGGGATGTCGTGGAGGAACACCCAGTCCGAGCAGGTGGGCGACCCGAACGGCTCGGTGTCCGGCAGGGCGGTCTGCGCCGCCGCGGCGATGCGGGCGTCGTCCGGCGTGGCGCACGGGACGAGGCGCTTGCTGTACACCTCAATCTCGGCGTCGACCGTCTCCCGGAAAAGGGAAATGATCTCGTCGTGCGTGTAGGCGGGCGTGGTACGCACGTCCACCGTACACACGCAGTGCTCCGGCACCACATTGTTGGCGGAGCCGCCCTCAACCATGGTCACCGTGACGTCCGGCGCGCCGAGGTAGGGATCGTCCCGGTCCAGCGACAGCGCCTCCACCTGCTGAATCGCGTCGGCGGCCTTCGTGATAGCGTTGACGCCGAGATGCGAGCGCCCGGCGTGGGCGGTCTCGCCGTGACTGTGCACCTTGAGAATGAGCAGTCCCTTTTGCGCCACACAGGGCCGGAGCGACGTGGGCTCGCCGATGACCGCGGCGTCCAGCGTCGGCAGCTCCGGGCGAACCTCCTGCAGACCGTTGTCTTTGCCGCCGGACTCCTCGTTGGTCGTCAGCGCCACCATGAGGCATCCGTCCTCAGGCGTCCATCCGTCTTCTGCGAGGGACAAGAGCGCAGTGGTCATCGCCGCCCCGCTCGCCTTCGCGTCGACACTGCCGCGCCCGTAGAGCTCCCCGTCCACCACCACCGGGTCGAAGGGATCGTACGGGTGATCGTTGGACGGCGGCACCACGTCGAGGTGGGTGTTGAGGAGAAGCGTGTCGTCGCCCGTCCCAATCGAAAACACGACGTTGTCGTCGATGCGCTCCACCGCCACCCCGTCGCGTCGCACGTGCGCCTCCACAAAGTCCGCAATCTCGGCCTCCTCCCCGCTCAGGGACGGGAAAGACACCATCTCTTCGAGCAGGCCGACGGCATCCGTTGCCTCTATGCTAGACATGCGTATCTAAGTATGTGAGTGTGGGCGTGTGTGGGTGTGGGAGCGTGAGAGTCTGTTTGGTGGATTGATGTGCAGCCGAGACACAGTGGTCGAAGCCGCAAAAAGGTGCCCAAACGAGCCAGGCACACTGGTGTGACAGAGTGGAACTACCGGGCGAGGAGATCTCAGATCTCCAGTGCAGAAGGCTTTTTGCGCGAGATCCACGAAGTCGCAGGCCACAGAGCGTCCGCCAAACAGACTCTGAGCGAATCGAACGGGGTCCTCAATCTGAACGCATCCTGCGTTCCATCACACCGCTGTCTGTAGAGCGCGCAAACGTCCAACGCACCGACGCGCAACGCATAACGCTCAACGCGCAACGCATAACGCACCAGCGCAGTCAGATCACCACCTCCGTTGCCGCTGCTTGCTCGACGAGATCACCGGGCGCACAGATGACAGCCCGCCCTACGCCGTCGTCGAGGGCATCGAGCGCCGTCTCAATCTTGACACGCATGCCCCCCTCGATCCACTCCGCGTCGACGCCCTGCTGAAAAGTGTCGGTATCACACGTGTCGAGGTGCGACGCGGCGTCCTCTGCGTCGCGCCGGACGCCCCCAGCGCCGGTCACGAAGATGAGCTGTCGGGCCCGGAGGCCGCGCGCCACCGCGCAGGCCACCGTGTCGGCGTTCACGTTGTAGAGCTGCCCGTCCTCATCGATGCCAAGCGGCGCGACAACAGGAATCATGTCGCTGTCGAGCAGCGTCGTGAGGACGGTCGGGTCCACCTTCGTCACATCGCCCACCCAGCCGAAGTCCACCGTTTCGCCGTCGATGTCCCAGGGCGGCCGCTTGGTCACCTGGAGCAGTGCGGCGTCGGCCCCGGACAGGCCGACGGCAGTCAGGTCGTGCGCGCGGGCCTGGGCGACGAGGTCCGTGTTGAGGGCCCCGCCCATGGTCCACTGGGCAATCTCCAGATCGAGGTCGGTCGTCACGCGGCGCCCCTGCACGCGACGCGGGGTGTGGTCGAGACGATCGGCCATGGCACTCATCTGCTTGCCGCCGCCGTGGACAATGACCACCGGTCCGTCCTCGCGCAGTGCGCGGAGCGCAGGCCAGAAGGCAGTCATCTGATCCTCGTCATCAATCAACGACCCGCCGATCTTCACCACAACGGGGCTGCTCTTCTCGTTCGCCATAAGCCACCTTCGGGAATCCGTACGCGTCGAGTTTCGCAGAGCTCAGTGTATGGGTACGGGAGTTTGGGGGTGTGGGGGTTGACGCGGTGCCGTGAACAGCGTGGACGCTTCCTCTCCCACACTCCCATACTCCCACACGGAATTAGTCGAGCGACCACACGTAATCCAACAGGGCCTTCTGCGCGTGGAGACGATACCCGGCCTGGTCGAGGTGCGCGGCGTGCGGGCCGTCCATAACAGCATCGTCCACCACCACGTTGCGCCGCACCGGCAGGCAGTGCAGAAACGCCCCGTCGTCGGTCCGGTCCATGCGCTCTTCAGTGATGCGCCAGTCGCGGCTCTGGGTGCGAATTTCCTCTTCGCGCTCCGGATGCTCGTACACCATCGGGCCGCCCCACGACTTCGCGTAGACCACGTCGGCGTCCTCAACAGCCACGTCCAGATCGTCGGTCGCCGTGACTTCGGCCCCGTGTGGGTCCGCGAGCGACTGCGCCGCGTCCATCACGTCGTCGTCCAGCGCGTGCGAGTCGGGCCGGGCCACCGTCACGTTCATGCCGCAGCGGGCCGCCATCTTGACCGTCGAGTTCGGCACCGCCATCGGCAACGCCTTCGGGTGGTAGGTCCAGCTCAGCACAACGTCCCTGCCCGCCGTATCGCCGTCGAATCGCTCGGTGAGCAGGGACGCATCGGACACCGCCTGGCACGGGTGTGCCCAGGCCGACTCCAGGTTGATCACGGGGACAGTCGCCGCGTCGGCCACGCGGTGGATGAGATCGTCGCGCTTGTCGGCTTTGTAGTCGGTGCCCGAAGCAAAGACGCGCACCCCGAGGGCGTCGTGGTAGCGCGAAAGGACCCCAATCGCCTCGCGGACATGCTCGGCGGCGTCGCCGTCCATCACGGCCCCGTCCGTCCACGCCAGATTCCAGGTGCCCTCCCCCGGTGTCAGCGTTGTGCTATCGGCCCCCAGGTGGGCAGCCGCCACCTCCATCGAGGTCCGCGTGCGCAGCGAGGGGTTGAAGAAGAGCAGCCCGATCGTTTTGCCCGCCGCAGCGTCGGTCCGCGTGTCGTGCGTCTTGTACTCGACAGCGGCATCCAGTACGGTGTGCCAGACGGTATCGTCGAGCGCGGACGCGTGAAGCACGTGCCGCACATCAGAGGAAGATGCTACCATTGTTTGAAAGATCGGAAGAGGATGATACCAGTGATGCGCGAAAGGAGCACCGCTTGATTAAGCCGCCTCCGCCGGGGCCTCCGTCTCAGAAAGCACCGCGTGGAGGGCGTCGGCGAAGCGGTCCACGTCGTCATCGCTCACCACGAGGGGCGGCATGATACGTAGGACGTGCGGATGCGACGAGCCGCCCACCAGAATGCCGTGCTCGCGGAGCGCGTCCTTGATATCCCCGGCCGGACGGTCAAGCTTGAGGCCCATGAGACATCCGCGGCCGCGCACCTCTTCCACGAATGGTCCCACCTTCTTCATCACCCACTCGTGGATCTCAGCGGCGCGGACCATCAGGTTCTCCTCCACCAGCATCTCCAGCGTGGCCTTCACGGCGGCCATCGCGAGCATGCCGCCGCCGTAGGTCGACCCTTGGTCACCGGACTCCACCGTCGCGGCCACCGCATCGTCCACGAGCACCGCACTCACCGGGACGCCCGTCCCTAAACTCTTGGCCAGGGAAATTAGGTCGGGAGTGGCTCCCAACTGCTCCGCCATTGAGAACGTACCGGTGCGCCCGACGCCGGTCTGCACCTCGTCGAATGCGAGAAGGGTTCCGTACTCGTCGCAGAGGTCGCGCAGTCCCTGCACGTAGTCCGCCGGAATCTCCTTCATCCCGGCGATGCTCTGGATCGGCTCCAGAATCACAGCCGCTGTTTCTTCTTCCGCGAGCACCTTCTCCGCGGCATCCAGGTCGCCCACCGGCAGCCACGTCGTCTCCGGCAGCACGTCGGCGTAGGGGGCACGGATCTTTTCGTCGTCGGTCGCGGCGAGGCTCCCGAGCGTGCGCCCATGCCACCCCTCCTTGAGGGACACCACGTCGGAGCGCCCGGTGTACTTGCGTGCGAGTTTCAGCGACGTCTCGTTGGCCTCCGAGCCCGAATTGGCAAAAAAGACGTTGCCCAGCCCGTCGGGGGCGAGGTCGGTGAGCCGCTTCGCCGCCTGTGCACGGGTGGAGTTGTGCGCGACATTGGAGTAGAACAGCAGCTTCTCGGCCTGCTCCTTAATGGCCTCCACGACCGGTTCGGGGCTGTGCCCCAGCAGCGCCACGCAGTGCCCCCCGTAGAAGTCGAGGTACTTGTTGCCGTCGGCATCCCACACGTAGGCCCCGTCTCCTTCCTCCAGCGCCATCGGCATCTTGCTGTAGGTGGGAATCTCCAGCTGGTCTTCCAGGTCGACGATTTCGTCCGTAGTCATGACATTGGCAGATTCGTAGGTAGAAAACGGTGTCGCAACGCACTGCTGCGTTGGCGCGATCTCAGCACACGCTCATGCGTGAGATGCATGGAAGCTTGGACGTGGATGCGCGGACGCACAACTTGCTTCCGGACTTCCAAAACTTCCATTCTTCCACGCCCCCAAAGCCTCCATGCTTCCAGAGCTCCCACGCGTCCATGCCTCCAGAGCGTCCCCGCCTCCAGAGCGTCCATGCCTCTATGCAGTAGCACGCTCGGTCGGAACGGCCTCCGGCAACAACCCCGCCGTCTCCGGCACGCCGAGCGCGAGATTCAGATTCTGCACGGCCTGGCTCGCGGCCCCCTTCAGCAGATTGTCGAGGGCAAATCCAACCACGACAGTATCCCCCTCCCGCTGACAGCCGACATCACAGAACGGCGTGTCGACCGTCGGCTGCAGCGACGGCAGCTCGCCCGCCGAGAGGCGCACGAGCGGCGCGTCGGCGTAGGCGGCCTCGAACCGGTCGGTCACGGCCTCCGCCCCGCCGGACGCGGACCAGTCGACCTGCGCGGTCCCCCAGATGCCCTGTGTCCACGGGCCGGACGCCGGCACGAAATTCAGGTCGACGTGATCCCCAATCGTCTGCAGAATTTCCGGCCCGTGCTGGTGGGCCAGCACCTTGTAGGGGCGCACATTCCCCTCGCGGGTCGGGAAGTGGGTGGCGGCCGACGGTTTTGCGCCGGACCCGGAGGCCCCGGTCAACGCCGTGACGTGCGCCGACAGCGGCTCGTCCCGATCGGCCAGGGGCGCCAGCGCCAGCGTGATGCCGGTGGCGTAGCACCCGGGATTCGCAATGAGGTGCGCGTCCCCCGGCCCGCCCGTCAATTCCGGCAGGCCGTACGCGGCCTCCGCCAGCAGGTCCGGTGCCGGGTGCTCCACGTCGAACCACTCCGGATAGATGTCGGGATCGCGGAAGCGGAAGTCCGCGCTCAGGTCCACAATCGGCCCGTCGAAGCCCGCCTCCAGCAGCTCCGGAATGAGGTGCATGCTCTGGCCGTGCTCGGCCGCCACCAGGAGGGCATCGAGACGGTCGAGCGGCACCTCCGACGGCGCAATGAAGGTGTGATCCGTTTGCCCGCGCAGGGCGGGATGCGGCTCCGCGACGGACTCCCCCGCAAAGGTGCGGCTCGTGACCGCGGCCAACTCGGCGTAGGGATGCCCCAGCAGGATGCGAATAATTTCCCCACCGACGTAGCTGGCGCCGTGCAAAATGCCGATGCGGGCCGCGTCGGCCGAAGAATCGGGAGTGCCGTTTGTAAACGCAGAGGGTACACTCATATCGGAAATCGGATTGGAAAGCGAAAATACGGACCGGGACGCACGGTCAGGACACGTGCGCGGGCTCCTCATTTTCGTTAGTCGTCGACGAGGACTCCACGTCCGTAAACTCGTTCCCGTTCACGTCGTCCGGGAAGGCGGAGTTCGGCAGCGCCTGCACCACCTCGTCCACGAGCTCCCGGCTCTGCTGGAGTGCATTCCAGGCCGTGATGCCCAGCCGTTGCTGAATGTAGCGGCGGCCCACGTCGTTGTCCGTAACGGGTCCCGTGACGGCGTTGATCATGGCGTTGTACCGCTCGGTAAACAGCTCCTCCGCGGCCCACGCGCCGGACAGGTCGGCGGCGGCCACCACGTGCGCCTCGATAAACGACTGCAGCTCCATGTCCGTCAGCAGATCGTCGACGCCGTAGTAGCCGACGAAGCCGTCGCCCATCTCCGCCACAATCACGTCCAGGTCCTCGGTCTCGTTGAGATGCTGGATAATGCCCTTCGCAATCGGGGTGATCGCATCCTCCACCGTGCAGGCAATCCCGGCGTCGGTAAAGGTCGACACCGCCGTGGCCCCGTGCTGCTGCATCCGACGCACATCCCGCGTCAGCGAGGCCCCGGTGAGCTTCGCCGCACCGACCTTTAGCCCCATTTCAGACAGCCCCTCTACGATGATGCTTGCAGCCTTGGTCTTGCCGGTATCCATGGCCGTCCCGCTCACATTCACAATGGGCACGGAGGACGCAAGCCGATGCACCATCTCCAGCGCGTTCTCCTGAATCCGGGCGTGCACCCAGTGGTCGTTGCGCTTCAACATGACGGCCCCGATCACCTCCACCGGCAGAGCCGGACCGAGATTCGGATGGCCGGAGGTGCACTCCCCCACCAGTCCCCCGAGATTGAGTACATTTAGCGTATCGCCCGCTGAGATGTGCCGGGGCACCCGCCCGCAGTAGCCCTTGAGGGCCTGTCGCCCCCCCAGCGTGCACGCAAGCACGTCCCCCTCCTTGATGTGGCGAAAGACGCCGTCCTGGCACTCCACCTCGTCGTACTGGTCCTTCTCATTGAGGGCACGGACCGCCACTACGTAGCCGTGCTGCGCCACCACGTAGGGCGACACCGTGACCGGCGATTCGATGTTGCAGTGCGCCGTGCTCGAAGCGATCTTGTCGACGTCTCCCGTCTTAAATGCGTCGTCAGTCATGGCGATTCAATGTCGAAAGAAGTAGGACTGTCGGGTGACCGTTGTACCTACGCGGTGGCCGGTTCGGGGGAAGCATCGTCAGAACGAGTCGCTCCGTCGCGGGCCTTCTTGGCAAGCAGCGACGGAACGGCCGCGAGCGTCGTGAAGCCCTCCGCGTCGCGTCCGTCCCACAAGGTATTTTCTTCGCCGTAGGTGGCCGTACCCGCATCAAACATCGAATGCGGACTGGTTACGCCCTGCACACGGATCGATCCCTTGAAGAGTTTTATGGTCACGTCTCCGGCGGCCACGTCCTGGCTACTATCGAGGAACGCCTCTACGTCCCGCATCACGGGATCGAAGTACTGGCCCTCGTGCAGCAGGCGCCCGTAGAAATCGCCCATCTGGTCCTTTTGCACCTGCTGCCACTTCGAGAGGACCACCTTTTCGAGCTCCCGGTGCGCCGTGATGAACATCTGGGCCGCCGGGGCCTCGAAGCCAATGCGCCCCTTAATGCCGAGAATAGTGTCGCCCACGTGAATGTCGCGCCCCACGCCGTGCTCTCCGCCGATGTCGTTGAGCGTCTCGACCAGCGTGACGGGGGCCATCTCGTCCCCGTCAATCGCCACCGGCAATCCCTCCTCGAACGTGAGCGTCAGTTCACGGGGCGTGTCGGGCGCCTCGGCGGGGGACACCGTGTCCGGATAGGCGTCTTTGGGCAACGGCTGTTCACTCGTGAGCGTCTCCTTCCCCCCAATCGTGGTGCCCCACAGGCCCCGGTTGATCGAGTAGTCGGTCGTGTCGGCCGGAACCGAGAAGCCGCGCTCCTCCAGAAACGCCGTCGATTCCTCGCGGCTGAGCCCCAAGCTACGGATCGGGGCCAGCACCTCCAGGTCCTCGCTTACCACCTGGAGCGCCACGTCGAAGCGCACCTGATCGTTGCCGGCGCCCGTGGAGCCGTGAGCAATGGTGTCGGCCCCCACCTCGTGGGCCACGTCCGCCACACCGCGGGCCTGCACAATGCGCTCCGGCCCCACGCACAGCGGATACACGCCCCCGCGCAGGACATTTCCCTTGATGAGATAGCTCAAGTGCGCGTCGTACAGGTCGCGTCGCCCGTCGACGAAATGATGCTCCGTGGCCCCGAGTTCGTCGGCCCGGGCCGCAATGTCAGTGCGGTCGTCGTCGGTCACGCCACCGGTGTCGACCGTGACGGTGTGCACCGGCACGTCGTAGTTTTCCTGCAGGTACGGCACGCAGAAGGAGGTATCGAGGCCGCCGCTAAAGGCGAGAACGATGGCCATGGGCTGAGAAGGCTGCTCGGAAACAATGGGGAAAACAAAAAAGCGCTGGCTCCGGGGAACCAGCGCCTTTGCAAAGGCAATACTGCTGCGTCGAACGTCGGATGCAATCCTACCGTTGCTTGCCGCAGACGCCGGGTCTACAGATCGGGAGTGAGGACGGTCGGAACCGTCGCGCAAAAGACCGTCGACGGGACGTACGGGCGGTATGGACTGCATTGCACTTCATGGTAGCACCACGGTACGGGCTGTAGGGAGTTTTTTCAAGTCGCACACGCGCATCTTGATGATGAAACCATCAATGGAAGCGGTTCCATGTCCCGAATTCAGTACTTCTTCCTCCGAAGCGATGCTAGCAGGCTGTTGCGCATAGACTCCCCTTCACGAATCCTTCTGATATTGTCAGGGGGATTGGCTTTCAATCCCCCGATCGGGGGAATGCTGGACTGTCGGGGTGTGAGCCACCGTAGAAATTCGTCCGACCGAACACGCAAATTCCAATGTGCAACAGGTTGCCAGCCCTCACTCTGGAGCCGCGTTGAGTGCTCCCGTCACTTCCACAGAGCGGGTGCCTGCCGCGGGTCCCTCAAAACCGCCCGTCAGGTAAAAGCGAAAGGTGGCCCCTACCCGCTTTTTATCTACGTACGTGATTTCAAACGTGCCGTCCACAGACTCAAACTGGGCTCCTTTCAGCGTCAAAAACGCCAGCGCCCCCGGTGGCTGCCCCGTACGCACTATGCCGAACAACTCGTCGTCCATCACCTCGTAGGTGCGAAGGGCAGGCATGTGCGGTTCCAGATCGATAGACAACCCTACACCGTCTTCCGGCCCCAGCTCCAACCCGGTGAGCGCACCGTCGTCCGTAATCCGATGATGCACGGTCCCGGACAGTGTGTCGGAAAGGCTGCCCTTGACATACGCCGTAAACTCGCCCGATGGCACCTCGGGCGGTGTCCCTCGTCCCCCACACCCGACGAGAACACCACTCAGCGCCCAAAGAAGAAGAGCGAATCGGAAAACAGAGACAGAGGCGTACATACGTCGTGGAAGGACGGATTCAGAACAGGCCACACGATGACCGGGCGTGGAAAGGAGATACTGACAGGGTACGGATCGTCGGTCTTCTATACAACGACTGCTTTCATCAATTTCTGCTGGTACCCATGCCCCCCTCCGTAGCCCTCGAATCGACCGTGTTTGCCCACGGTCTTCCGCACCCGACCGGTGTAGAAATCGCCCTTGACCTGGAACGTCGCGTTCGACGGGAGGGGGGCTCCCCCCGTACGGTTGGCATCGTAAACGGCACACCGCACATAGGCCTGTCCGAAGCCCAGATCCGTCACCTGGCCACGGCCGCGGACGTCCGCAAAACGAGCCTGCGGGACCTACCGGTAGTCGCCGCCCAAAGCGGGGACGGCGCCACGACGGTAGCCGGCACAATGCACCTCGCCCACCGCGCCGGCCTCTCGGTGATGGCGACCGGCGGCATCGGGGGGGTGCACCGCACCGTCGGCAAGACCGCAGCCTGGGACGTCAGTGCCGACCTGGAGGCCCTGCGCCGCTTCCCGATGACCGTCGTCTGCTCCGGCCCAAAGGTGATTCTCGACCTGTCGGCAACGCGGGAGGTGCTCGAATCCTACGGCGTGACGGTCGTGGGATACCGAACCGATGTCATGCCCGTCTTCTACAGCCGGGCATCCGACCTGTCGGTGGACATCCGCTGTGAGACGCCGGGCGAGGTGGGCGACGTCATTCAGGCCCGATCGCAACTCGGTCTCGACGGCGCCGTGCTCGTCACCGTCCCGCCTCCGTCAGAGGCGACCCTGTCCCGAGCGGAGCTGAGTCCTGCGATTGAGCAAGCCCTCGCGGACGCCGCCGACCGGTCCCTGCAAGCCGCAGAGATCACTCCCTTCCTTCTCAAACACCTGCGGAAGCATGTGGGCTCTCGGGTTGTGGAAACCAACGGTGCCTTGCTCCGTCGCAACGCCACCGTCGCAGTCCGGATCGCCTCTGCCCTGACATAAAGCATCGAAGGTCCCAGGAGACAGTCGCCGGCTGTTGTCCCACACTCCTACGCCACCTCCGCCTTCACCTCCTTGAGCCGCTCCTGCACGTGCTCGTCCACCTCCTCGACCTCCATCGGGATGTCGTCGTCGATGGGCACGACATCCAGGATGAGGCGCGCGCTCCGGCTGTAGGTGAAGTAGTTGTACGCCCAATTCACGAGAGCACTGGCCCGGTTTCGGAAGCCGACGAGCTTCGCAATGTGGATGAAGACCCAGATGAGCCAGGCAAAAACACCCCGAAACGCAATGCCCCCGGCCAGCTCGGCCACCGCGGCGTTTCGGCCAATCGTCGCCATTTGCCCGTAGTTGCTGTAAGAGAAGGCCTCCCGTGTCTTCCCCTGCACGTCACGGCGGATTTGCTCGGCGGCGTGGCGACCACTCTGGAGGGCAACCTGCGCAAGCTGCGGCTCGTAGCCCTCCTCCCCGTCGATGGCGGCCATGTCGCCAATAGCAAACACCTCTGGGTACCCCGGCACACATAGATCCCGCTGCACGATCACGCGGCCGTCGCGAGCCTGCTCGACCTCAAACATATCGGCCACCGGGCTGGCCTTCACACCGGCCGCCCAGATCAAAGTCTCTGTGGGAATGGTAGACCCGTCGTCGAGACGAACGGCCTCTTCGTCCACCCGGTCTACCGCCGTACTCGTGAGCACCTCGACTCCCCGCTCCTCAAGCACGCGGCGGGTATAGTCCCGCTGCGGCTGCTCATAGGGCGGCAGGAGATCTTCTTCCATTTCCAACAGCACGCAGCGCGCGTGCTCCCGCGGATGGAACTCCGCGAAGTCCTCGTCCATCGTGTCGAAAAGCTCCACGAGCGCCCCGGCCATCTCGACGCCGGTCGGTCCGCCGCCGACGATCACAAAATTGAGCGCCTCCGGTCCAGCCTGATCCCGCTTCCGGTCGTAGCGCTCGAACTGGCGAAGGATGTGGTTGCGCAGATTTACGGCGTCGGGGACATTCTTCAAAGGAAACGCGTGCTTCTTTACGCCCGGAATGCCGAAGTCGGTACTCACCGCGCCCGCGGCCCCGATAAGGTAGTCGTAGGCCACCGGCGCGCTGCCCTTCAGCTGCACCAGCTGGGCGTCGGTGTCCACACTGGTTACCGTCCCGAGTTGAAAGTGGACCGTTTCATTGCCCTGGAAAATGTTGCGCACGTTGTGCGCGATGTCGTCCGGCTCCAGGCCCGCCATCGCCACCTCGTACAACAGCGGCTGAAACTTGTGGTAGTTATTCCGATCGATCAGCGTGACCCGCACTGGAGCATTCTGAAGCGTCTTGGCGGCCTCAAGCCCCCCAAATCCCGCCCCAATGATGACGACGTGAGGCAGTTCGGTGGTGGACGCACTCGCAGACCGGGACATATGCGTTAAGACAGGATTGGGAAGAAGAACGGGCGTTTCTGCTACGAACCCAGTGTAGAGATGCCTGGACACCGATTCCAATTTGGTCTTTTCATCTACCGGAAGGATAGGCACTTCGTTACAACATCGAACCCGGTGTGGAGAGACCCACGCGATCCTCAACACTTTTTTCACACACAGGTAACGAAGTTGTTAGCCGTGGCATCCTTTCGACGCAATGTCGGTCCCGCCGTCACCGCACGATGAGGGAGTCTCGGTACGCAGCGGCCCGCTCTCGCTTCCCGAGTTTATCGTGTACCCGAGCCAGCGCCCGGAGCGCCCGCTGGTTCAACGGTGCCCGAATGTCCACGTGCTGTCGTCGGATCCGGTAGCCTCGCTCCAGATACGTCTCGGCCCATCCCCACTCCTGCCGCTCGGCCGCGAGGCGTCCCCGCCCGACCAGCAGAGTGGCCTTCATCCGCTGAAGGTCAACAGTCGTGGAGTCCGCGGGCGTGCTGCCGAGCGCCAGTTCTCCATTCTGAAGGAGCCGGTCGGCCGTCGCGTACCGGCCCCGCTCCACCAGACAGAGCGCATACCGCACCTGGGTGTTGTGCACCCAGATGTGCTCTGGGCTGTGCGCCTGCCTCTGCAATCGAACGGCCCGCTCCAACAGCGGCTCGGCCTCCGCCGACCGTCCGATATTGTCCATCAGATGTCCCACGCGCTGGTATGCCGTCGGGACCGCCGGATGCGAGGGTGCGTAGCGCTGCCGAAGGATCTCCAGATTGACCCGCGCCACCCGCAACGCGTCGTCATAACGACCTCTCTCAATGAGGATTTCGTACAGCTTATCTCGCGCGCGGCGAGCCCGAGGATGCCCCTTCCCCATCTCGTTCACCGTCAACTGTATCGCCCTCCGGTAGTAGGTCGCCGCGGCGGCGTGCTCTCCTTTCTTCGACAGCAGATCGCCGAAATTCTTGTACGCGGCGACGCGCTCCGGCGAGGTGTATCCGGTACCCGTCTGCATCGTGCGGAGGCCGGCGCGGTACAGCGCCTCCGCTTCCCCATGCTTTCCCTGGCGCTGCACGATCCGCGCCAGATTCATCTGGTCGAGCGATTGTCCGTGGTACGAACCGCCGTGCTGACGCCGCCGCAGATCGATGGCCCCTCGCATCAGGGCCTCCGCAGAATCGGGCGCCCCCTGCTGCGACATCGTCTTAGCGAGCCCCTCTAAAATCGCCGTCCGGTGGCGCTGGTTGTGCGGATGAAGCTGACGGTTCATGGACAGGGCCTCCTCATACAGGGGCCGCGCCTCCCACAGCCGCTGCCCAATCCGGCGCGTGTCGGCGACGTGAAGCATGCTGGCTACCAGATCGGGGTGGGGAGGATTCAGATGGCGACGGCGTAGAGTGAGTGCGCGCTGCAGGAGCGAGTCGGCTTGCTCCCACTCCCCGATGCCGCGGCTAGCCTGTCCCAGGGCGTCAAGCATCTCAGCCTGCACCACGGGCCGATCCTCCAGCCGCGCCACCCGGTTGAGGCCACGCCGGACCAGGGTTCGGGCCGTCACGGTGTCGGCGGGGCTGTACGGCCTGCCCGTACTGAAGAGATCTACGAGGTAGGACGACACAATCTCGGCCTTCTGGGCCTCTTGCTCGGCCCGCTCCCGCTGCTGCACGAGCAGGGCCCCGAACGCCACGATCAGTCCCAGAAACGCCATCGTGATGCCCACTCCCCACCGATGCCGCTGCACAAACTTCTGCGCCCGGTACTTCAACGACGCCGACCGGGCCTCAATCGGCTGGCCCTCGCGGTACCGGTCCAGGTCGCCCAACATGGCCTCGATCGAAGCGTATCGGCGCCCCGGTTCCTTGCGGAGGGCGGTGGTCACAATGGTGTTCAGATCCCCCTCCAGTCGGTGACAGAGCTGCCGGGGCGTCGTGTCCCGCGCCGCGCTGATGGCCGTCGGCGTCACCGGGCCGGTGCACGACTCCGACTCAGCGTCGGAGCGGGGCTTCGAGACCACCGTCGACGGGGGACGCGGATCTGTTTCGAGAATGGCCTGCTCCACCCCCCGCCCGGCAGCTCCCTCAAATGGTCGGTGCCCCGTGAGCACCTCGTACGTGAGCACACCGAACTGGTATACGTCGGTCGCCGTGCTCACCGCCTCTTCGCGGATCTGCTCAGGCGCCGCGTAGGCCGGTGTCATCGGACGCACTCCTGTTCGCGTCTGCGGGAGCGTGATCGACGACTCTGCCTCATCGAGCAGCTTCGCAATGCCAAAGTCGAGGAGCTTGACGGTTCCCTCCTTCGTCACGAGAACGTTCGTCGGCTTCAGGTCCCGATGAACGACCAGATTCCGGTGCGCGTGTTGAAGCGCCTGTCCCACGTTTTCCAGCAAATCGAGCCGCTTCGGGATCGAAAGCCCGTTTTCGTCGCAGTAGGTCGTGAGGGGCTGCCCGTCCACGTACTCCATCACCAAGTAGGGCACGTCGTCCTCGGTAACCCCCCCGTCCAACAACGCCGCGATGTGCGGATGCTGGAGCTTGGCCAGCACCTGCTGCTCCAGCCGGAAGCGGCGACGGGCCGCAGCGGTGTCGAGCCCAATGCGCAGCAGCTTCACCGCCACCGTCTGGTCGAAGCCCCCGTCTGCCCGCACGGCCCGAAAGACGCGGCTCATGCCGCCTCGCCCAATTTCCTCTTTGAGCTCGTAGGGACCCACGCGGTGGGCCGGCGCCGCGAGCGGATCGTCCGCGAGACTCCCCCCCTCCTCCGGGTCGTAGGCCGGCGCTGCGAACGACACCGCCTCTTCCTCCAAAAACCCCTCCGAGGCTGCCTCCGCGTCCAGGAGCGACGCCAGCTCCCGGCGCAGCGCCGGACGTCCGTCGCAAGCCTCATCGAGGAAGGCCTCCCGCTCCTCCGGGGGACGGTCGAGGGCCTCGTCGAAGAGCCGGTCGAGTTCATTCCAGTCAATGCCTGAACGTCCGTTCATCATCCCATTCAATGATGCACTTCAACGATGCCTCAGGACGCCGACTCGTCCGTCCCTTCATCTCCCCCCACCTCGTCGGTCCCCGAAATCTCTCGCGCCAGCCAGGCCCGCGCCTTCCGCCACTCCCGTCGGATCGTGCGCGTCGACAAGTCCAACACGTTGGCAATTGCCTTCTGGGTCATGCCCCCAAAAAACTGGTACATCACAATCTGTGCTTTCCGCGGATCGCGGTCCGCGAGCCGCGTCAGAGCCTCGTCCAGCGCCAGCAGTGTCTCCCCACGTTGATCAACTGGAATTTTTCCCTCCTCCAGTGAAATCATCGCGGCGTCGCCGCCTCGCTTGTCGGCCGACTGCTTCCGAAAATAGTCGATCAGAATCTGGCGCATTATGCGAGCCGACAAGGCCTGGAAGTGAGCATGGTCCGACCAATCGACCCGAGACTGATCGATCAGCTTCAGGTACGCCTCATGCACAAGGGCCGTCGTCGTGAGCATGTGTCCTGCCGGTCGTTTCTGCAACAACCGGTGCGCAATGTCGCGAAGCTCATCGTGAACAAGAGGCATGAGTTCGTCAAGAGCCTCCTTGTGCCCCTGCCGACTGTCGAGAAGAAGCTGCGTCGTGTCCGTCGAATGGGCCATGAGGAGAAACGAATTTGGAATGCCCGACGAATGCCAGCATGCGTAGAGGCGAATGAAGCTGCTGCCTACGTCGCCCGGGCTTCGGGATCGGAAACGGTACTGCAAATCCCTCGAAACGAACGGTCCGGTTCGGAAGCGTCCAGGGTTCCTCCGTTCCCTACTCACAGTGCGTGGAATCAACGGCGTCCATCAGCGGGCCGCCTCGCCTGCTCTTCTGTCAAGGGGAAGCATCCGAGCGATACTGGCTGTCCCTCAAGGAACTGTGTAATTGGAGAAACTGCAAAATGCGAGGGATCCGCTTGTTCAATGTAGACGCCCCTTCCCGACAGATCAAATGTTAATGTGTGATGAAGAAAGAAAAAACCCGGACATGGACGCCGAAGTCGTGTCCGGATCACGCTTCATTTTTCGTACTGGAGGGTGAGGGACAGCGAAAAGGGGGTCATTCCCTTGCGTGGCGGGTGTTGCACGCCAGCCACCGTCCCAAACCTCGACTCTCGGGCTCCTGTGGGGCCCCCTGCTTGCTGGCAGGGGTGGAGCCGAAGAGGGTCGAGTGGGGACGACGGACCGCAGTGAACCGTCTCTTCTCATACTGTGGGCAATCACCTCCTCTTCCGTCGTCCCCACCCCTTCACGGGGGCTCTGAATACCCGGGTCCGCGAAGGACGTTGTACAAATCTCGATACGTTCTCTTTCGGCCGGTCGGCCCTCACAATTTTTTCTACTCGCCCCACTTCTACTCGACCCACACAGTCTTCGCGTTCACGAACTCGTGGATGCCGTGATGGGAAAGCTCGCGCCCGTAGCCGCTGTCCTTGATGCCGCCGAACGGAAGACGCGGATCACTTTTGGTCATCTCGTTGACGAATGCGCATCCGACCTCCAGCTGGCGAGCGATCTGTTCTCCCTTTGTCCGATTTTCCGTAAAGACGCTTCCCCCGAGCCCAAAACGCGTGTCGTTGGCGAGCGTGACGGCGTGCTCGGCATTCTCGGCCACGACGACCGACGCCACCGGCCCGAAGATTTCCTTGTCGAACGCCACGGTCCCCGGCTCCACGTCCGTGAGCACCGTAGGAGCATAGTAGAACCCGTCTCGATTCAGCGTGTGGCCGCCGGTGGCCGCCACAGCTCCGTCGTTGATGGCCCGCTCGACCTGATCGTGCACGTCGGCCCGTAGGTCGGCCCGCGCGATCGGCCCGATGTCCGTTTGTGAGTCCTGCGGATCGCCGACCGTCAGTCTCTCGACGTGCGCGAGTAGCCGCTCCGTAAAGTCGTCGGCCACGCGCCGGTCGACAATGAAGCGCTTGGCGGCAATGCAGCTTTGCCCGGTGTTCTGCATGCGGGCCGTGCATCCGGTTGCGGCCGCCGCCTCCAGATCCGCGTCGTCACACACGATGAACGGATCGGAGCCGCCCAGCTCCAACACCGTGGGCTTGACCTGCGCGGCCGCCTGCTTCGCAACCGCTTTCCCGGCCTTGACACTGCCAGTCAACGTGACGGCGCGCGCACGCCGATCGGCAATCACGTCGCTCACGGTGTCTTCTTCCACGAGGAGCGTCTGCACCTCATGGTCCGCAAACCCTGCGTCCGCCATCAGTTCTTCGATCGCGAGGGCACAGCCCGTCACGTTCGGGGCATGCTTGAGCAAAATCGAGTTGCCCGCCATCAGGGCCGGCGCCCCGAACCGAAACAGCTGCCAGAAGGGATAATTCCAGGGCATTACAGCCAGCACGGGCCCGAGCGGTTCGTAGGCGGCATAGCTTTTCTGAGCGCTGGTCTCGACCGGCTCGTCGGCCAGAAAATCCGCCGCGTTCTCCGCGTAGTACCGACACACCCACGCGCACTTCTCGATTTCCCCCACCGCCTGCGACACGGGTTTGCCCATCTCTCGCGACATGAGGTGCCCATGCGTCTCGCTCCGTTCCTCCAACAGGTCTGCCGCCCTCCTGAGACGACGCGCTCGGGCGTCGAACGTCCGGTCGCGGTTCGTTCGAAAGGCGGCGTCGGCACGGTCGAGACGGGTGTCGACCTCAGCAGGCGCATGCTCTGAGTATTGTTCGATTTCGTTTCCCGTTGCCGGATTGACGGACAAGAAAGCCATGCGTCTCCCAATCGATTCGGAAGTGGATGCGTTGAGTGCGATTGCACGACCAGTCTCCGAAAGGTGATCCAGCATGCACGCCGCAACAAATGCCGGTGGCACGAATTGGTAGGATGGACTCCAACCATTCTGTTGCTTACAGTGCCTGGCCCATGGACGACGTGTCGCGAGCGGCCGTTGAAGCGCTGACGGGACAGCCGATCCACCAGCCGGACCTGTACCGCCGCGCCCTGACGCACCGCTCTCTGCTCCGGACGGATGAGGACCGATCCCTACGGTCAAACGAGCGCCTGGAATTTCTCGGCGATGCGCTTCTCGACCTCATCGTAAGTAAAGCCCTCTACGAACGCTTTCCCACGAAGAACGAGGGCGAACTGACGCGCATCCGGGCCAAGCTGGTGAGCGGGGCGGCCTTGGCTCAATACGCCCGCCGGATGGATCTGGGGAAGCACATCCTCATGAGTGAGAACGCAGCCCACACGGAGGGCCGCAACAACCCCAACATTTTGGCCGATGCGTTCGAGGCCCTTACCGCTGCTCTGTATCTGGACCACGACTACGACGCAGCGGCACGGTTCGTCCACGAGCGCGCCCTCGCCCCCTTCGACCTCGACGACATTGCCGCCCGGGACGAAAACTACAAAAGCCAGCTGCTCGAACGGATGCAGGCGGACGGCCGCCCCCAGCCCACCTACCGGGTGGTCCGCGAGAAAGGCCCGAGCCACGACAAACGGTTTACAGTCGTCGCGGTCATCGGCGACACTCCCCACGAAAAAGGAACGGCGGGAAGTAAGCAGGACGCCGAACAGGAAGCGGCCCGTCGCACCCTTGAGCAACTGGATGCGCCCGCCTCGTCCGAGTAACGCCTTCGCCCCCGCGCTTCTCATCTGTTCGCTCTTGTTTTCTCTCTACGGTGTCGTATGTCTACGCTTTCTACTCCCCTCGATTTCGCTCTGGACCTCGCCCGCACGGCAGAGGCCGAAATTCTTCCCCGGTTTCGCACCGTCACCGCCACCCACAAGCCGGACGGCACCGAAGTCACAGAGGCGGACCGTGAGGCCGAGCGCACCATGCGCGAACATCTGGCCGACGCGCGCCCCGACCACGCCGTCCTGGGCGAGGAGTTCGGGGTCACGGGGCCCGACGATGCCCGCTTCACGTGGGTGCTCGATCCCGTGGACGGCACCGCCGGCTTCACGATCGGGGTGCCCCTCTTCGGCACGCTCGTCGCCCTTTTGGACGACGGCGAGCCCGTCGTGGGCGTCATTCACTTTCCGGCCATCGACGAAACAGTCTACGCGGCACGCGGCGAAGGCTGCACCTTCCGCACGGAGGACGAGGAAATCGACGTGACGGTGGACCCGATCGACAACATCGCGGACGCCACCATTACCACCACCGCTCTGCACAGCTCCGACGTCACGGCCACCGACGACCAGACGCCCTACCAGATGACGGGTCTTGTGCGCCGCGCCGGGAAATTCCGGTTTGTCACCGACTGCCTCCAGCACTCTCTCGTAGCCCGGGGACGCACGCACGCGGCGGTCGACACGCTCATGCACCCGTGGGACGTCGCGGCGCTCGTGCCCTGCGTGCGGGAGGCCGGCGGGGTGGCCGCTCCGTTGGACACCACCGTTGACGACATCGTCCACGGCGGTAGTCTCGTGACCGCCGGGAGCCCCGCCCTTCTCGACGCGGTTCGCACCCTTCTCCAGCCGAGCGGGCAGTGACGCGTCCGCCCCGAAGCCGGTCTGCTCATCCCCTCGCCTCCCTGCTCTCCTCGCCCGTCTCGCTCCCATGCCCGACCGCGTCCACACGCTCGACCTCCACTTTCAGAATCGTCCCCACACCATCGCGTCCTACCTCCTGCCCCATGCAAACGGCGCGGCCCTCATCGAAACCGGCCCCGGCTCCACGACGGACGCGCTTCACGCGCAGCTCGCGGAGCACGACCTCACGCCCGGCGACATCACCGAGGTCTTCGTGACGCATATCCATCTCGACCACGCCGGAGCCGCCGGCTGGCTGGCCACCGAGCACGGCGCCACGGTGTACGTGCACCACGTTGGGGCCTCGCACCTCGCCGATCCGGCTCGCCTTCTCAACAGCGCCGAGCGGATCTACGGCGACGACATGGACCGTCTGTGGGGCGAGACCCTTCCGGTGCCCGAGGACCAAATCATCTCCCTCCACGACGGCGCACGGGTCAACGTCGGCGACCGCACTGTCGTCGCCCTCGACACCCCCGGTCACGCCTCCCATCACCTCGCATACATCGTGGACGACATCTGCTTCACGGGCGACGTGGCCGGCGTCCGCCTCCCCGGCGAAACCTACGTCGAGGTGCCACTCGTCCCCCCGGAACTGCGCCTCGATCACTGGCGGGACAGCCTCGCCACCCTCCGCACAGCCCTCCCGGAGCGCGACGTGACCCACCTCGCCCCGACCCACTTCGGGCTCTTCGATGACGTGACCGCCCACCTCGATCGCCTGGAGGCCGGCCTCGACGCGGCGGACCAGTGGGTGCACCATACGCTCCCCACCCTGGTCGACGATGAAGACCAGCTCCGGGACGCCGCTGTCGAGTGGATGCACGAGCACGCCCACTCGCAGGGGGTCGACGAGGATACCTGGGCCCTCTACGAACTGGCCGATCCCAGCTGGATGGCCGCCCTCGGCCTCCGTCGCTACTGGAAAGAACACGTCCAGTCCCAGTAGTCCGGCCTACTGCCCACCGGCCTCCGGCAGCGTAATCTCCGGCTCGTCCGGGTGCGGACGGTACAGCAGGGCTGTGTTGCCAATCGTCCGAACCACGAGCACGTCGTCGAGTCCCCCCGCCACTGCCTCCGCCACATCGCGCACGTCGCGAGGCGCATTGTCGAGCACGCGGATGGTTACCAACTCGCGCGTATTGAAGGCCTCCGCAATCGCCCGCTCCACGGCGTCGGTCAACCCCTCCTTGCCAATATGAATAATTGGATCCTGGCCGTGGGCAAGCGAGCGCAGATGGGCGCGCTGTCGAGACGTCAGTCGGTCGGTCATAGAAGTGGCAGTGGGGGCATTGCAGAAATGGACGCGGGGTCCCAACGCGCAGTCGGGACACGAGTGCCATCAGGGCGATTGGTATCTTGAGAACCTGTTTGGCGAGACGTTTACGGCCACTCCGACGAGTACTCGGTCGCGGCCATCTGGATGGCCTTGCTCCCAGCGCTGCGACTTCGTGGATCTCGTGCATCCACGACGGCCGTCGGGACACTCGGTCATAGCCATCTAGATGGCCTCGTTCTCAGCGCAAAATGGCTTCTGCGTTGGAGATCTGTGTAGGGGTATGGGATTATCCGCAGGACGGAACCGTCCCCGAAGTAGCGTCGGGCCGCCGGACCGACGCGAAGAGTCGGACCGACACAAAGAGTCGCAC
>PXUA01000006.1 GCA_003022435.1 Bacteroidetes bacterium SW_9_63_38
CGCCGGTCGCTCCAATCGTCTTGTTCGTTGCCGAAAGCGCCGATTCTGGAAATCTCAGATTTCCTAGTGCAGCTTCAACGGGTCCGTTGTGCAATCGAGCTTTGGACGGACCTCGTCCGTCCCTCAAGCTGGAGCGTGGAGCAATAGCAAACTGCTTTCCCCAAAAGATCGTTTGAAGCTGCACTAGGTTACATTTGGGCGCTATTTTGCAGCTTCGCCCACTGTGTCTCGGCTCCGCATCTGCTCACAAAACAGGCTCTCATGTGCCCATGCCCGTACGCTACGGCGCCAACCCCAAACGTTGCTCCTCGACCTGGTATCAGCGTCGACGCGCTCGCCCCGACAAAAAACGGCGGACCCGCCGTGAGGCCGGTCCGCCGGAAAGCCAGGACGGGAAAAGTCCACGAAAAGACTTAACCGTCCAGCAGAATGTCGAGGCGTGTTACCGCTGCGGGATGGAGTCGGCACGGCGGAATTGACGCGTGCCGCCCTTCTTGCTCGTCACACCGCTGGCAGCACCTTCGCCGCTCGTGTTGATGCGGTTGCTGTCGATGCCGTTGTCGTCCGCGTAGTAATCCGCGACGGCCTGCGCCCGGTCGTTCGAGAGCGACTGCGAGTTGCGCTCGCCCGGAGCTGCGAAGCCCTCCACGCGCACCGTGAGGTTCGGGCACTTGTTCAGGATGTCCGCGTTCTCGTTGAGGCTCTGCTTGGCCTCGTCGGTGAGGGTGCTGGAGTTCCGCCCGAAGAAGGCCGAGTTGAACTCGCTCACCGTCGTGCAGATCTCCGGAAGCGCGCTCTCAACCTCGAGCGAGATGGAACGGGAGTCCGTGCCGTCCCGGTTGGAGACCGCCAGTTCGACGTCGTACGTTCCCGGCTCGTTGTAGGTGTGGGAGGGAGAGCTGCCCGAGCTTCGAGTGTCGTCGCCGAAGCTCCAGGAGTATCCGATGGGCGTGGCTCCCTGTACGTTGCTGCTAAAGCGAACGCGCTCGCCGGCCTCTGCCGGGTTCGGGGTGGCGTTAAGGGACGAAATGCTGGCCGGCTTCGGCGAGCGGACCACCTGCACCGTAGCGCTTGCCGAATCGGCGCCTCCCGAGTTACTGGCTGTGAAGGTAACCGTGTATTTGCCGGTCGAGTTGTAGACGTGGTTGGTGAGGAGTCCGGAGCCGCCGGACTCGTCTCCGAATTCCCAGCTGTAAGACAGTTCTTCCTGGCCGACCTCGTCCTGGTTCTCGATGGTGGCTTCAAACGTGCCTGACTCGCCCGTTTCGAGCTCATCCGGCGTGTTGATGGTGCCTACGGTTGGGGCGGTTGCAGTACAGCCCGCTAAGAGAAGACCACCGAGGACGAGAAAGACGGGAAGCCAGAATGAAGAGTAGTATCGTGCGTTCACAAGTGTTGAGGGTTTCATAGCGTAGGATGGTTGCGCTGCGTCAGAGGGAGCGAAGACCGAAAAGGGAGTGCGGGCACCTTCGTCAGGCACCTCCATGGGAGGATGCACCTTCGAAAAAAGGGATCGAGGATGCCGCCCTCGCGGCGTCGTGCGTTAAGAAACAGAATGAGCCACGAACACGCAATTCAGTGCGGAGGCGCCCATTCCGTAGTGGGAACTCGTGCACGTGGAGGCACCAATTTCCATCCTCGGACTCCACGCGAGACGGCCTGCGGAGTACCTCGGAGGGGAAAGACGGGGCAGCGTTTGTATCGAAGAGCTCAGGGCGAGCCCATCTCGTTCACAATCCTCCTCTGTGTGTTGCTGAAAAATAGGGGGACAGGAAAGAACTGCCCCAGTTTGAAAGAGAATATTAGGGATACGCCCAGAAAAGCACAACTCGAACTGCTACGATGATGCGAAACGAGGTACACATTTTCAAGGAATCATTGACTTTTCGACCGTCAGCGCACCCTGAATTGGGGAGAGGAATCCTCTTGTCGGAGGAATCGAGCCGGTTCTTAACAAATGACGGGACGTTTGATGTCCAAAATACGCCCTCAACGGTCCCCACACATTTCGGCGAAGGAAGGAGGAAAGCGCTGCACGCAACCGGGTGCCTTCGTTGCTACTCGTCGAGGCTGTTCACGTGCTTTTCGAGCTTGCTCTTCTTGTTGGCCGCTCGATTTTTGTGGATGATGCCCTTTGCCGCAAGACGGTCGAGGGCTCCCTTCACGTCGTTGAGCAGGTCCTGGGCGGCCTCTTGGTCCTCCAGGGCTTTTAACTCTTTGATCTTCGTGCGGACCTTGGTCTTGCGCGACTTGTTGCGCTTGCGTCGTTTCTCGTTCTGTCGAATGCGCTTCTCGGCGGACTGGTGCTGAGGCATGAGCGTGGGGAGCGTGAGTAAAAAGAGATTCGGAAGCAAGAACGCTGCACGATGAGCGTCGCGGGGAGATCCGCTGAATTCCAAAATGGAAGATCATCCACGGAAGATTCGTTCTCATCGAATGGTTCCCGGCCTACCGGAAAATCAAACTTTGCTGCTGTGTCGGGGCGATTGGTACCGATACGTGAACAGGTTCGCAACCGCCGTTTCCTGCCTACGGCTCCACATGGTTCAGGAGATCTCGGCTCTCCAGCCTTTCGGGCGAAGTGATCCACGTATTGTCTCACAGAGCGATTGTCTCACAGAGCGAGGTGTGATTGGGGGCTCTGTGGGAGGACTCTGGGGGCACATGTGTGCATGCCGAAAGCACACAAGAAACTGCAATGCCGTTCGGGACGTAACGGGCCGGTACCTGCATCGTCTTCATACGGTCGTATTGCTCGGGACGATGCCTGCCGCACTCTCGCCTGCAGATGCCCATTGCCCATGTGGTCGTTTTTGGTTGATCTCCTGCGCCGGCCGGGGTCCACGCACACCGTTGTGGTCATGGACGAGGAGAAGGTGGGACGCACGCGACGCTATCAGGTGCAGCCGAAGTGGCTCCTGGCGGTGTGGGGGGGAAGCCTGTTTGTCATTGCCGTTGCGGGCGCGAGCCTGCTGGCGCTTACGCCGCTCCGGACGTTCGTTCCGGGGTACGGAATGGAGCAATTGCGGCGGAATGCGCGGCTCAACGCGATTCGGGTGGCCGCTCTTCAGGATTCGGTGGCGGCACAGCGCCAGTACATCAAGCGGTTTCAGCAACTGGTCACCGGACGGGTCGATTCCGTGGCTCGGACCGCGACGCAAGAGGCATCGGACGTTGCGCCGGCTCCGACGGCCGATCGCCGGCCCGTTCCGGAGCCCGCCCCGGCGAAGGGGGGAGATCCCTCGGAGCGGCAGGTGCACAACCAGCCGGCGATTGCGGTCTCGGGTTTTTCGGCGACGGGCGGCGAGGACTACGTTCGGCCCACCATGTCGCTGCCCATCCAGTCGCCGGTCGAGACGGGGTTTACGACTCGTGGGTTCGACGCCGACGATTCGCATTTTGGCACTGACCTCGCCGTCTCGGAGGGGACGCGCGTCCGAGCCATGAGCGAGGGGTACGTCGTTCTGGCCGACTGGACGCGGGAGGGCGGATTCACGGTTGCCGTCCAGCACACCGACGGGTACCTATCGGTATACAAGCACAACAAGCGATTGCTGAAGCAAACCGGCGATCACGTGAAGGCGCGGGAGACCCTGGCTGTGACCGGAAACTCCGGAGAGGTGACGACGGGCCCCCACCTCCACTTTGAATTGTGGAGGAACGGGCTTGCGCAGGATCCGCGCCCCTACGTCATCGGTTGGTGAGGGACGGGACGCGCCGAGCTCCCCTTTCACATCCCGGCACCGGGGGGATTGACCCCACTACGCTGTTCGTTTGTCGCTGCTACGTTCCTATGGGACTGTTCAATACTACCACCAAAGAGAGCGAGTCGTCTTCCATGTCCAATCAACAGAGTCCTGGTCAAGATCAAATCAACCTTGTCGGCAAGGAGACTGTCTTTGAAGGCACGGTCCGCGCCGAGAGCGATGTCCGGGCGAGCGGGCAGATCATTGGCACGCTGAAGGTGGAGGGCAAGGCGATGATTGCCGAGAGCGGCTCCGTCGACGGCGAGATCATTGCCACCAACGCCGATATTGCCGGGCGCGTGCAGGGAGAAATTGAGGTGGAGGAGCGTCTCGTGTTGAAAGAGACAGCCCAGGTGGACGGCAACATCACGACGGATCGGCTGGTCGTGGAGGAGGGGGCCGAGTTTACGGGCGAGTGCCGAATGGGAACTTCGGTTTCCGTCAACGGCGAGCCCGACGACGAGGTCATCGAGGAGGCCGCCGACGACGTGGACGACCAACAGGCCGACGAGGCACCCTCTCCTCAGGGGGCCGCGGGGTAGCGGGCCGCAGGACTGGGAGGCTCTGCTTCCTGACGCACCGTCAGCGTTATGAGTTCGGAGGACGAGACATCTGCATCGAGCCCCCCGGCCGAAAACCCGGCGGCGGACCGAGACTCCGGTGCGCCCCGGTCGGACGAATCGTCCTCGGGCGGGATGAGCGACTGGACGGAGGCCCTTCGAGACGTGGCCCCGTATCTGGACCTGGGATGGCGCTTGGCCGTCTCCGCCGCCGCTCCGCCCATTCTCGGACACCTGCTCGTCGATCGCTGGTGGGGAACGACGCCGTGGGGCGTGCTCGTCGGGGCCGGCATTGGAATTGTTGGGGCTGTCGTTCAACTCCGTCGCCTGCAGATAGAACTGGATCGATAGGGAACGCGAACGGTCCGCCGTGCGGCGGCCCCGGCCCGTTACGCGTGTTTCATGGGTGTTTCATTTCTTCTCATAAGTTCCTCAGCGATCGGATTCCTACCTTCGTCGAGTGCGCCGTGACGAAAGGCGAAAAGGCAGAATCCGCGATCACGAAGTGCCCCTCGGAACGGAATGGACGGGTGGCTCGCAGTAGCCGTTGGCGTTGGGGTAATGGCCGGCCAAGCGGCGCTTCGGGTCTGCACGCACCGCCTGTCGCGGCGGGCGTCGGACGCCCACACGGCGTTGGCGGTAGAGGTCGGCGGGGTTGTTGTCCGCATGGGGGGAGTGCTGGCAGGGATGGCGCTGGTCTTCATCTTTACGCCCGTCCATGAGGAAGCGTTTGCAGGAACCGTCCTGGCGCTTCTGGTGCTGAGTCTCGTCGTCGAAATCTGGGTGTTTTCGCGTCGAGAGGCGCTCAGTGCTCCAGGGCGCGAATGACGAGGCTCCACACCACTGCTTCGACTGGTTTCATCGTTCACCGTGCCTGCTACAGCCACGCGTATCATGATCACCCGCATTCGCTCTGTTGCCGTGGCCGCTCTCCTTCTGCTGGGAGTGGGCGCGGCGCTGTCGCCCGGGTCTGCTTACGCCGCCGGGGGAGACGGAGAGATGACCCTGGAAGGGATTGTCAATAACACCATCATCGGGCACGCCACGGACGGGAATTACTACAATTTGAAGCCGTTCGGGACGGTGGAGCTTCCCCGCCTCATGCTGGCGCGCACGGCAGAGGGACGCCTTACGCTGGACGTGTATGGGAGCACGAAGAGCCTGCTCAAGAGTGGGCCCTACGGTCTTGTGACGCACGGGGAGGGAAAACACAAAGCGCTCACCACAGGAGAGGAGAGGTTGAAGGAGGCTTTCGCCACCAAGAAGCATCTGCACAGCTCGGTGGCCCGCACGAGCGGGCACGTCGTGATGGACTTCTCGATCACGAAGCATTTTGTGCTGTCCTTCATTGCGCTTCTCATCGTTACCGGGGTGTTCGTGACGCTCGCTCAGCGCTACGAGAAGGGGATAGGGCGAACGAAGGCACCACGGGGCATTCTCCAGAACATGATGGAGGTCATGGTGGTCTTCATTCGCGACGAGATCGCGAAGCCGAACATTCAGGGCGACAAGTGGAAGAAATTTCTGCCCTACCTCCTGACAGCGTTTTTCTTCATCCTGGTGGCCAACATCCTTGGCCTTATCCCCTTCTTCGGGGCCGCGACCTCCAACATTGCGGTAACGGGCGTGATGGCCGTCATGACGTTTGCCATCGGGCTCCTGTATGGATCCAAGGATCACTACCTTGAGCTGTTGACGGGGCCGCCGGACGCGCCGGTGTTCGTTCGAATCATTCTGGTGCCGATCGAGATCATCGGTCTCGTGATGCGCCACCTTGCACTGGCGATTCGTCTCTTTGCCAACATGCTCGGCGGCTCGCTAATCATCTTTAGCCTCCTGGGTCTCATCTTCATCATGAATGTGGTCTTCGGGGCGACCGCCGCCTGGGCGTCAACCGTCATTAGCATAGGATTCACGGTTTTCATCTTGCTGGTGAAGCTGCTTGTTGCCTTCATTCAAGCGTACGTCTTTACTGCCTTGTCGGCTTTGTTTATCGGGATGTCCGTCGAGGAGCATCATCACGACGGTCACGAGTCGGAGACGGCCTCTAAGGGCGACCTTGAGAGTCGCCTCGACGCCGTAGAAGAAGTTGTGGAGCCGACATCCGCATGACGCGGTTTGGGCCTTCGTCCCTCTCGGGACAGGGCCTCTTTCTTTGCAACACTACTATCGTAGCTACAACCCTACTCTACTAAGAAACGCTCATCATGGAAGCTGCTGCTCTTGCGTATCTCGCTGCAGGTCTCGGTGCTGGAATCGCGGCCATCGGGGCTGGAATCGGAATTGGTTGGCTCGCAAGCTCCTCGATGGAGGGAGCGGCTCGTCAGCCGGACGCTGCTGGGGATATTCGAGGTCTTATGATTGTATCGGCCGCCCTGATTGAGGGCGTGGCGCTCTTTGCACTCATCATTTGCCTGTTGCTGGTCGTGTTGGTCTGAGCCCATTCCCCGCGCTTTCGGGGCTGGCTCGGCCGCCGTGTCGGCAGAACCGTTCCACGATGCTGGTCGGACGCACCGCACCGCTCCCTGTCCCGGCTGATGGCGTGAGCATGAGCGGGACCACTCTTGCTGGACGAACTCCGTCGGGGAAGGCCCGCTCCCCGATGGAAAAACCACGACCTTTTCGTCGGACGAAGGCGGGGGATGCCGAGCACTGGTCTGAACCCGCCTTCTCCTCGTCGTCTCCTGCACAAGCTGACTCGTTCTCATGGATTTGATTGCTCCCGAGCCCGGACTCATCTTCTGGAAGTCCGTCGCGTTTCTTATCTTCCTTTATGTGCTCTACCGGTTCGGATGGGGACCGATTACCGAATCGCTCGAACAGCGGGAAGAGGAGATCGCGAGCTCTATCCAGCGGGCGGAGAACGCCCTGGAAGAAGCCAAGGAGATGCAGGCCGAGAACAAGGAGGCCCGCCGCGAGGCAGAGCAGGAGGCGCAGAAGATCTTGCGAGAGGCCCGAGAGTCAGCCGAAGAGCTCCGTGAGGAAGAAGAGGCCGAGACCCGCAAGCGCATCCAGAAGATGAAGGAGCAGGCTCAGGAGGAGATCAAGCGCGAAAAGCAGGCGGCCCTTCAGGAGTTGCGGGACGAGGTGGCCGACCTTGCGATTGAGGCTGCCGAGAAGATCATCGAGCACGACCTCGACGAAGACCAGCACCGCCAGCTGGTGCAGGATGCGCTCGACGACTTCCCGAAGAATTAACTCCGTGCGGAGGGGCGCCCTCATCGCGTCCACCGCCAACGGTCCAACCCCTCAGTTGTATGAGTCAAAGCACTGTTGCCCGGCGCTACGCGACTGCCCTGTACGAAGAGGCCGATGACACCGGCGTGCTTGAGGACGTGGACGACGATGTCCTCATGCTGCGTGAGAGTCTGGGGTCGACCGGCGAACTGTCGCGCTTCTTCAGAAGCCCGGTCATTTCTAAGGAGAAGAAGGAGGCGGTCATCCAGAGGCTTCTGGGCGATCGCGTCGGCGAATTGATCGTCCGATTTCTCCGGCTGCTGGTTCATAAAGACCGGGAGACGATGACTAAGGAGGTGCTCGACGCCTACCAGTCGCTTCGAGACGAGCAGCAGGGAGTCGTCAATGCGCACGTGACGGTTGCGCATCCGATTCCTGAGGAGGACCGTGAGGCCCTGATTGACACGCTGGAGACGCAGACCGGGAAGTCGGTGCGTCTGCATCTGCAGGAGAATCCGGAGTTGGTGGGAGGCGTAGTGATCCGGATTGGGGACCACGTCTACGACGGAAGTGTGCGCAACAAGCTCTCCAACCTGCACGATCGTCTGCAGCAGTCCGCCCTGGAAGGGGACCTGGACGGCCACGAGGCATGAGTGGCTGCCGACGGGACGACGGTCCCGGTGATTGACAACATCTGTATCACTCGATTCCGAGTACTTTTATGTCCAACGGCTCTATTCGACCCGACGAAGTTACCGATGTTCTTCGCCGCGAACTCGGCGGTTTTGAGACCGAGGCGGAGGAGTACGAGGCCGGTACGGTTTTGCAGGCCGGTGACGGCATCGCGACGCTGTACGGTCTGAGCAGCGTCCAGGCCGGCGAGCTTGTGGAGTTTCCCGAGCAGGATGTGGACGGCATGGTCCTGAACCTTGAGGAAGACAGCGTTGGCGTGATTCTCTTCGGCGACGTAGATGCCGTCAGCGAGGGCGACGAGGCGCGCCGGACCGGCGAGATTGCGTCGGTCGGCGTCAACGAGAACATGCTCGGCCGCGTGATCGACCCGCTCGGGCGCCCGCTTGACGGTAGAGGGCCCATTGAGGGCGAAAAAATGACGCTGCCCTTGGAGCGGAAGGCGCCCGGTGTGATTTACCGGGAGCCCGTGGAAGAGCCCCTCCAGACGGGAATCAAGGCCATCGACTCGATGATTCCGATCGGGCGGGGCCAGCGAGAACTCATTGTTGGAGACCGGCAGACCGGGAAGACAGCGCTGCAGATCGACACGATCATCAATCAGAAAAGTACGCACGACCCGGATACGGACAGCGACCCGGTTTACTGCGTGTATGTGGCCGTTGGACAGAAGGCCTCGACCGTTGCCCAGGTCCAGCGTGACCTGGAGCGCAACGGCGCCATGGAGTACACGGTGATCATCAACGCCTCGGCGTCCATGCCGACGCCGTTGCAGTACATTGCGCCGTTCGCCGGGGCCTGCATCGGGGAGTACTTCCGGGACACCGGGCGTCACTCCCTTGTCTGCTTCGACGACCTCTCGAAGCAGGCCGTTGCCTACCGCGAGCTCTCGCTCCTGTTGCGCCGCCCGCCTGGACGAGAGGCGTACCCGGGAGACGTGTTCTACCTCCACAGCCGTCTGCTGGAGCGGGCCGCGAAGATCATCGAGAACGATGAGGTGGCTGCTCAGATGAATAACCTGTCGGAACCGCTGGAGGACGAGATCGAGGGCGGGGGGTCGCTCACGGCCCTGCCGATCATTGAGACGCAGGCGGGCGACGTGTCGGCCTACATTCCGACCAATGTCATCTCGATTACGGACGGGCAGATTTACCTGGAGACCGACCTCTTCAACTCGGGCGTGCGCCCGGCCATCGACGTTGGGGCGTCGGTGTCGCGGGTCGGCGGGTCGGCGCAGGTGGATGCCATGAAGGAAGTGGCCGGAACGCTTCGCATCGACCTGTCGCAGTATCGGGAGCTGGAGGCCTTCGCCAAGTTCGGGTCCGACCTCGACGAGTCCACGCAGCAGCAGCTGAATCGAGGGGAGCGCCTGGTCGAGATCCTGAAGCAGAACGAGTTCTCCCCGGTCCCGGTGGAGGAGCAGGTGGCCGTCATCTACGCGGCCATTAACGGCTTCCTCGACGCCATCCCGGTTGACAATATTGAGGACTTTGAAGAGGAGTATGTCGAACGACTGCGGCTGCGCCACGAGGAGGCGCTGGCCGAGGTGCGGGAGACGGAAGAGATTTCCGAGGGCACCGAGGAGGTCTTCGAAACGGTCGCCGAGGACCTGGCCGAGGTGTACGCCGAGGAGGAAGAGAAGGAGCAGGAGGATGTGCTCTAACCCTGTCCCTTCGTCGGTATGCGCGGACGACGGCATTCGGGGCAGCTCTCCGCAATCCCGGTTACGTCGTGGGTCGTCGGCGTTTCGGAGTGCGGCCCCATAATTGGACCCCGCGAGACGGCCGGGGGCTGCGCATGAGCCGGTCCGGCTCGCTCTCGGCATCACTGATCAGCTGTTTCAACTGCCCACGCTATGGCGAATCTCCGCGAAATCCGAAATCGGATCGATTCTGTCGAAAACACCAAACAGGTAACCCGCGCCATGAAGATGGTGGCGGCGGCGAAGCTGCGACGGGCCCAGGATCGCATTTTCCAGACGCGCCCGTACGCCTACAAGATTGGGGAGCTGATCAGTCACCTGAAGAGGGAGTTGTCTCCGACGGCGCACCCGTTTTTTCAGGCCCCTGAGGACAGCGAGGGCGTGCTCGTGATCCTGGTGACGGCCGACCGAGGGCTCTGCGGCGGGTTCAACAGCAACGTCATCAAGCGGGCCGAAGAGCTGATCCGGACGGAGTACCCGAATAAGAAGGAGGCCGACGATCTTTACATGCTGTGCGTGGGGGAGAAGGGACGCACCCACTTCCAGAAGCGGGACTACCGCCTCGTCGGGAACTACGCAGGGGTGTTCGACGACCTCAGCTTCGATCATGCTCAGCAGGTGATCCAGGACGCCGTCGAAGGATTTGAGCGCGGCATCTGGGGCGAGGTGAAGCTCGTCTACAACGAGTTCAAAAACACCATTGTCCAGAACCAGATCGTGGAGCCGCTGCTCCCGATTCTGGGGGAACGCTTCCAGACGCCGGTAATGGAGGAGGAGTACGACCTCTACAACCTCTTGGAGAACGGGCAGGCTGTCGACTACCTCTTTGAACCGGGTCCGCGCGGCCTGCTGGATGAGCTCGTGCCCCGCTACCTGAACTACCAGATGTGGAGGGCCCTTCTGGAGTCGAACGCCGCCGAGCAGGGGGCCCGCATGGTGGCGATGGACAACGCCACGAGCAACGCCGAAGAGGTCATCGAAGACCTCACGCTTGAATACAACCGGGCCCGTCAGAACGCGATCACGATGGAGCTCCTCGACATCGCCAGCGGGGCGGAGGCGCTTGAGGACTCCGGGTAACGGGCAATTGAGGGAGCGCCGCCGGCGCGCAGAGCGGGGTTGCAACACTATGCCGGCACTGGCATACGACCTAAGAGACTGTTTTGATTTCACGCGGCGGGAGTCCAAGCAGAACGTGACGATTGCAGACCGGTGATTCCCGTCCGACTGATTCCGGCTCCGAACGGCCCACAAGCAACCGGGCTGGACTGATCGACTCTCGATTTCAAGACGCTCAAAAATCAAAACAGTTTCTAAAACCGAGACGGAGAGGTGGCCGAGCGGTCGAAGGCGCTCCCCTGCTAAGGGAGTAAACGGTTTAGCGCCGTTTCGGGGGTTCGAATCCCCCCCTCTCCGCTGCTGCTGGTTCCGATGGACGGAGGCGTCCACCCGGGGCCGGCTTTTTCTATGGGCCTCACTGCCCCTTCTGAGACGCTGTAACTCGGGGGCACGTTACCGATCCGTGAGGACCGGTCGGAGAACGGAAACGCGTTGTCGCGCGGAAGTTCAGCCCTTACAGAGGTCCGTTGCATTTTGCACATCGAAGTCACAGATCGGTATGGCCGATCGGCCAACGGCCGCTATTGCGGGGGCGACCGGACTTGTTGGAACGGCGGTGCGGGCATTCCTGGCGGACGCCTACGACTTGGTCTGTCTGACGCGGTCGCCGGTTCGGGCGCAGGTCAACGACTCGCCGTCGGCCCGCGAGACATGGCGCCACTGCGACCTCTTCGATCCGTACGCCGTGCGGGAGGGACTGGAGGGGGCCGACTATGCCATCTATCTCGTCCACTCCATGCTGCCGTCGGCCCGTCTCACACAGGGCACCGTGGCGGATCTGGACCTGCTGCAGGCCGATAACTTTGCCCGCGCGGCCGAGGCGCAGGGGGTGCAGCAGCTTCTGTACCTTGGGGCCCTTGTGCCCGAGACCGACGAAGCGTTGCCGGGGCCGCTCCGTCGCCGGGTGGAGGTGGAGCAGACGCTCGCGTCGACTGACGTTCCCCTGACCGTCCTCCGCGCCGGTCTCGTGGTGGGACCGGGTGGCACTCGGCTCCGGCTCCTGCTCAACCTGGTGCGGCGGCTGCCAGTGATGATCCTGCCGTCCTGGACCAAGGCCGTCACGCAGCCCATTGCTCGTGACGACATTGTGCGGGGGTTGGAACGATGCCTCGGCAACGAGCACACGTACGGAGAGACATACGATGTGGGCGGGCCCGACGTGATGAGCTACCGGGAGATGCTGCTCCACACGGCCCGCGTCTTGGGGCTGACGCGGTACACAACAACCGTGCAGATGGAATCGCCGCGGTTGTCGAAGCTGTGGGTGCGCCTCTTCGGTGGGGTCCGATGGGCGCTCGTGAGTCCCATCATCGACAGCCTGCGGTATCAGACCCGCGTGTCGACGAATGAGATGCAGGACTGGTTGCAGAAGGAGGCCACTTCGTTCGAGGACGCCCTCGCCGCGGCGGTGGACGAACGGGGGCATCCCCTCCCCAACCCGCGCGACGAGCTGCGGCCCCAAGAGGATGTCGTGATCCGCGAGCAGAGCGTGGCCCGGTCGGTCCAGCGCATGCCCTGTCCGCCCGCGTTCGACGTGCACGACGTCGCCAACGAGTACCTGCGCTGGCTGCCCCGCCTCGGGTGGCCCCTTCTGAAGGTGCGCGTGGAATACGGGCGTGTGGCCCGCTTCAAGCTTCGGCTCACGGGACACACACTCCTCAGACTTCGCTTCGACGCCGATCGGAGTCCGAAGGGGCGCCAGTTGTTCTTCGTAACCGGCGGACTGCTGGTGGGAGAGAGCGACCGGCCCGGCCGGCTGGAATTTCGGGAGGTGATGGGGGGGGACGCGGTCCTGGCGGCCGTGCACGACTTTCCGCCGCGTCTGCCCTGGTATATTTACAACAGTACGCAGGCCCAGGTGCACCTCCTCGTCATGGGACAGTTTCGCCGCCATCTGGCCGGGCTGGCTGAACAACAGGGCGCCTCGGAAACGGCCCACCCGTCGGTGTCACGGTGAGGACGAATCGGGTCCCTCATTCCCGGAGCGTCCCGTACGTGTTGACACGTGTGAGAAGCATGTGTATCTTTTGGAAGGGAAGGATCGAACGGTCCGTGTGTTCGGGCCCCGACATCTTCCGGCGAGTCTCGGAAGAGGGAGAACGGTTTTATCCGACCTGTTTGCTTCGTTTCTCCATCTGCGGTTCCCTTTTGTCCCCAATGGTGACCTTCACCGACGCGCCCTTCACCGAGGATCAGGAAGCGGCCTACGATGAGGTGTACGACCGGCTTGCGCGAGGCGAGCGCTACACTGGACTTCGCGGGTACGCCGGAACCGGCAAGACGTACCTCGTGAGTCGCCTCGTGGAGCAGCTGGTCGAGGAGGACTGCACGGTGACGGTGTGTGCTCCGACCCACAAGGCCGTGCAGGTGCTGAGCGAGGAGCTCGGGGATGCCCCCGTCGATGTCCAGACGCTCCATTCGTTTTTGGGGCTGCGGCTGGAGCCGACCGAGGACGGCGAGTACGAACTGGTGCCCGACGAAGCGCGCGACTTTGCGGAGGGCATCGTGATCGTCGACGAGGCCTCCATGATTGGGCGAGAGGAATGGCAACACATTGAGGAGTCGCCTTTCTGGGTGCAGTGGCTGTTTGTGGGCGATCCCGCCCAGCTGCCGCCGGTGAACGAGGACCCGTCGCCGGCCCTGGAGGTGCCGGGGCCCACGCTGGAGACGATCCACCGGCAGGCCGCCGACAATCCCATCCTGGAGCTCGCTACGAAGATTCGGACGGGCGCCGACGGCCGCTTTGGCAGTATGTTCGAAGACGGTGAGGGGGTGGCCGTGACCCACAATCGCGAAGAGTTTCTTGACAGCGTGCTCCGGGCCTTCGACACGGAGGCGTTCGCCGAGGACGCCACGCATGCTCGCATGCTGGCCTACCGCAACAAGACGGTGCGTCGCTACAACCGGGAGATTCGCACGGCCCGTTACGGCGCCGACGCCGATCGGTTTGTAGAGGGGGAGTGGCTGGTGGCCACCGAGACGTGGCTCCACGACGGCGTGCCGCGCCTCACCAACAGCCAGGAGGTGCGCGTCAAGAAGGCGACTGTGGACACCTTTGAGGCTGATGACCAGAGCGAGTGGAAGGTGTGGACCCTGAAGGTGCGCTCGCCGGGCCGCGGCCTCACGCGCACTGCCTACGTGCTGCACAAGGACGAACGGGAGCGCTACGAAAATGAGTTGCAGAACCGGCGTGAGCGGGCAAAGGAGGACGGCTCGAAGTGGGATCGATTCTTCGATCTCCGCGAGCGGTTTGCCCGGGTGGACTACGCGTACGCAACGACCGTGCACCGCGCACAGGGATCAACATTCGACACCGTGTTTGTGGACCGCCGCGATTTGCAGGCCTGCCGCGATCGCGAGGAGCGGCGCGCCCTCCTCTACGTGGCCGTTACGCGTCCGTCTCGACGGCTGGCCCTCCTGGTCTGAGCGTCTGACGCCGAGATCTGCATGTGGAGCACACTCGTCCCACGCCTGTACGGATTCTCAGGTGGTTCTTTACGACCACTTTCGCAACACTCGTCACCGGTAGGAAGGGCTGCAATGGACTCGATCCATGTTGAACTTGAGGTGTCCCGCGATCTTCTGGAGCTGCTGAACGTGCCGGAGCAGGCACTGGGCCCGCGGCTGAAGCAATTGATCGCGCTGGAGTTTTGTCGCGAGGATCGGATGTCGCCGGAACGGGCGGCCGAACTGCTCGGCCTCCCCCGGACGGAGGTGATCGAGTTGCTGGAGCGGAGCGATATCGACTATTCCACGCGTGTGCACGAGGAGGCGGCGGCCCAGATAGAGGAGGTGTGGGAGAAACTGAAGGATCAGGCGTCCTGATCGGGGCCGGCAGCCCAGGCCTGCCGACGTGGCGGAGTCGTTGCCCTTGTGGGGCGGACAGGCAGGACCGTCGGTAGCGGAGGGGCACAGCAATTGCATCTTGCCTCGACTGATCAGCAGGCGCGGAAGTCAGAGGCGACTTCTGCCACTCACACACCCCGACAGAGGCAATCCCGACAGCTGTCGGAATGCCACCGGGACACTGCTCACAAACGCACATACGATCCCGGCAATACCGGTGGGAAGAGGCAGATGAGCGGATTCGCTCTCGATAGAAGTTGAACAACCGATTGCCCTGTAGTGGAGGGGCAATCGGTTGTCCCCTCGCCCACGATTTGGTGGATTGGGCGCGGGTCGGGACGCGTCGATCTGCCAGCGTGCCACCACGCGATCTTTGCGGCATCCGACCCGCCGCGCCGGACCCTCGTCCGACCGTTCGGATACGGTCCGTGGACGTACCACGACGACTGCTCCTGCTCATCAACTTCGGTCTTCCATGCTCATCTACGAAGTTAACTACACCGTCGCCGGCAGTGCTGCGCCTCGTTTCAGTCCCTGGGTGCGCGAGCACGTCCGCGAGATGCTGGACCTCGACGGCTTTGAGGCTGCCGTCTGGCTTAACCGGCACGACGACGCCGAGGCGGTGCCCGAAGAGGACGAGCCCACCGATCCGCGCGGGTGGACGGTCCACTATCAGGTGCGCGACCGGGAGGCTCTGCAGGCCTACCTCGGCGAGCACGCCGACGCGATGCAGCGGGAGGGCGTCGATAAGTTCGGTGAACACGTTGAAAGCAGTCGCCGCCTGTTCGAGCAGAAGCGGCTCTTCCAGGGATAAGAAGAAGAGTCCGGAACGGCTGTGGGAGGAGGGACGAGGGGGAGATTGGCCGATCAGCGATGATAACTGTCCGGTAGCCCGGGGGTCGGAGAGAGACAAGGGGAAAACAGCATGTCGGAGGTGGAGAATCAAAGTGAGCCGTCGGTACGAGCACGGATTTCGAATCGCATCGATCAGCTGGAGGCGGCCCGCGGCGTTACGGTGCTGTACACCTGCGAATCCGGCAGCCGGGCGTGGGGGTTTCCGTCGATCGATAGCGACTACGACGTGCGGCTGATTTACGCGCACCCGCGCGACTGGTATCTGTCCATCGACGTGGAGCAGCGCGACGACACGGTGGATCCGCCCATCGACGGCGAGATCGACCTGCACGGGTGGGACCTCCGGAAGGCGCTCAGGCTGTTCCGGGCTGCCAATCCCACGTTGCTGGAGTGGCTGCGGTCGCCGATCGTGTACCGGGCAAACGAGGTTGTGATGGCCCGGTGGCGGTCCCTCCTTTCGGACTACCACACGCCGGCCGCGGTTGGGCCCGCCTATCGGGGCATGGCGCAAAGCGTCGCCGAGCAGAATCGTACCGACGACACGATGTCCCACAAGGCGTCCCTCTACGTCCTACGCGCCCTGCTGGCGGTGCGCTGGATTGAGCGGGGCGAGGACGGACCGCCGCCAGTGCGGTTTGAGCGACTCGTGGATGCCACCGTTGACCGGACGGACCTGCGCGAGGCCGTCGAGGCCCTTCTGGCCCACAAGCGCGCCGGACGAGAGCAGGACGAGGGGCCGTGCCTACCGGCGCTGCACAACTTTATTGAGGCGGAGCTGGACCGACAGGCGGGACTTTCGTTTGCCGACTCCCCTGCTCGCCCAGGCATCGCTCCCCTCAATTCTTTTTTCCGATGGGTGCTCACCCACCACGTTCCTGAAGAGGAAGGGGAATAGGAGCCCGTCTTCCGTCGTCACGGCATCGTCAATGCTCGTCGGGGCGACCTCGGATCCTTGCGGGACGGTATTGGTGTGATACAGGGCCGGTGACAAAGTGGCAGTGCCGACCGGTCGGGATCGGCCCACACCGGTTCGCCTTGTGTCGTACGCAGTCGTTGGTTTGCATTATGGATCGCGCGTCCATTCAGGAACGCTTCGGGATCGTCGGATCGTCCGGCGCCATCAAGAATGTCATCGACCGGGCCCGCCAGGTCGCCCAGACCGACATCACGGTCTTGTTGCAGGGCGAGAGCGGGGTGGGGAAGGAACTGATCGCGCAGGCCCTGCACGAGCTGTCGATGCGCCGCCACGAGCGCATGGTGGTCGTGAATTGCGGCGCCATTCCGGAGGGGCTCATCGAGAGCGAGCTGTTCGGGGCCGAGAAAGGGGCCTACACCGGTGCCGTCGAGAAGCGGGTGGGCTACTTCGAGGAGGCAGACGGCAGTACCATCTTTCTCGACGAGATCGGCGAGATGCCGAAGGAGGCGCAGGTGCGGCTGCTCCGCGTGCTGGAAACCGGCCGGTTTAGCCGGGTCGGGGCGTCCCAGCAGCAACAGGTGGACGTACGCATTGTCGCGGCGACGAACAAGAACCTCGCCGAGGAGGTGCAGGCGGGGCGCTTCCGGAAGGACCTGTACTACCGCCTGAGTACGGTCCTTATCGACATTCCGCCGCTGCGCGAGCGTCCGGACGACGTCCTGCCGATCTTTGACAACTTTCTGCACGAGTTCTCGAAGGAGTACAACTCCTCGCACAAGACGCTCACGTCGGAGGCGGAGGAGATTTTAACCTCCTACCGGTGGCCGGGCAACGTGCGAGAATTGCGCAACGTGGCCGAGCAGGTGACGGTCCTGCTGCGTGAGGAAGAGGTGACGGCCGACGAGTTGCGGCCTCTGCTACGCGATGTGGGGCAGGCGGCGCCGTCCACGGATCTCATGCGCGTCGATCAGGAGGAACAGCAGGACGAAGACCGCTCCGGGTCGGATGACATTCGCCAGCGCGAACTGTTGTATCGGGCCGTTTTGGAGATGCGGATGGACCTGCGCGAGTTGAAGGATCAGATCGGCTCGTTCATGTCGAACGTGGGCGTGGTCGTGCCGCGGGACGTCGCGGAACGTGGTGACTTTCCGAGCGACTACGACGACTTCGTGGTTGTGCGCAATGCGGGGGAGGGCGAGCCCGATGCGTACGGCGACCCGTCTGAGCGGTCCCGGGAGGGAGGCGAGGTCGACTCGCTGATTCGCGATGTCGTGTACGAGGTGGACGAGGAGGGGCCGGCCCGGCCGACCCCGCGGGAGGCACCGCCCGATCGGCCACCGGGAGAGGGGGGCGGCGTGCCGGAGCCAACCTCTGCCCGCGGCGGCGAACCAGCCCCGCCGTCGGAGACGGGCCGCCGCCCGCCGGCGTCCGCCGAACCGGTGGAGGCGGAAGAGGACGAGGAGGAGCTTCCGACCTTGGAGAAGGCCGAGAAGCAACTCATTAGCCGAGCCCTCAAGCAGTTCGACGGGAATCGTCGCAAGACGGCCGAGGCCCTCGGCATCAGTGAACGCACCCTTTACCGCAAGCTGAAGGACATGGATGAAGACCTTTGATTCGAACAGAACGGCATGGAAGCGTGAGCGCATGGACGCTCAAGAAGCCTCCGAGCCCCCACGCCTCCACGCCCATTCCCAGACGAATAGGGCAACGCGGCTGAGAGGGATCGTACAGGCGTTGGGGCTGGTTTTAATCGTGGGCGGAATGCTTACGGGCTGTGCCTTCTACGGCTTTTCCGGGGCCAGCATTCCGTCGCATCTCAACACCATCGCCATCCCGATTGCGGGGGACAATACGGCCAGTCCGCTCCCCACGCTCGGGCGCGACCTCACGAACCGGCTCACCGACCGGTTTCCCGGCCGCACGCGGCTCTCGCTCGACAACAACGAATCGGAGGCGGACGCCGTGCTCACGGCTACGGTTCGGGCGTACGAGAACACCCCTACCGGCGTGAGTGGCGACGAGCGAGCCACCACCAACGAGGTGCGAATCGAGGTGAACGCGCGCTACTACGACCAGGTGAAGGACTCGACGATGATGGACCAATCCTTTACAGGCACCACGACCTACGATCCCACGCAGGGCCTCGGGGGCGAAGAGGAGGCGGCCCGCACCGCTCTCGAAAACGTGTCGGATGACATCTTCACCACCGCCACCTCTAACTGGTAGGTCCTCATGTGTCCCGGCGACACAGGAGGGCCACCCCGTCTACGATCTTCGTTCTCGCAGCGTTCTGACGGGTGCCGTTTTTCGTCGGAACGCCCGATGTACCGTTCGCGCTCTCGGGAACAGCATCTGTTCCCGCAGTCCGGCAGTGCGGCTGGGGGCCGCCGCGTCCGGCTGTCGGCGGTATCCGACGGACTCACGCATCACAGTTCCCGCATCACGCTCAGTACATCGCCGTGGAGCGGACATCGGCGTGGTGCTTCAGGTACTCGACCATCTTTGGAGCGTAGGTGGGCAGAGAGGGACAGCGAATCTCGGTGTTTTCAAGGGCCCGCTGGGTATGGGTGCTGTCGTAGCGGGAGGGATAGTCGAAGTAGTCGATTAGCTCCGGGGCGATTCCAAGGTAGCGCCCCACGCCTGTGTTCAGGAGGGCCCGGGCCATGCCGGGCGGAATAGGGACGTATGCCACCTCTTTATCCAGCAACTCCCCGAAGAGCGTCAGGATGGACTGCGTCGTAAGGGGCTGCGGATCGGTCAGGTGGAAGACGGTTCCGACGTGTTCGTCCTGTCCCAAGAGATGCGTCATCGCCGCAATGGCAAAGTCGACCGGCACAAGGTTGACCGGCTCGGTGCCGGAGCCGATCTGCGTCATGAGCGTATACTTCGGCAGGCGCCGCAGGGCATTGAGCACGAAGTAGGGACCGTCAAACTTTTCCGTTTCGCCGGTGTTGGAGTCCCCCACCACGATGCCGGGACGGAAGATCATCGTCGGAATCTCATCCAGGCGGTCCTGCACCAGCACCTCGGCGTGGTATTTCGTCTCCTCGTAGAAATTCTTGAACCCGGCGTTGTGCACGAGTTCGTCCTCGCGGATGGTGCTGGTGCGACGGCCGGACACGTAGGCCGTGCTCATGTAGCCGAAGCGGTCCAGGTTCGGACTGTCGGCGAGAAGGTCAAGCACGTGCCGCGTGCCGGTTACGTTGACGCGCCAGCCAATGTCGCGGGGGATGCTGAGGTCGTAGACGGCGGCGAGGTGGCAGGCCATTGTGATCTGGTCGGCCACGGCGTCGTACCGATCGCCGAGCCCGAGGTCCGGTTTCGTAATGTCCCCCGGCAGCACCTCGGTGCGGTCCGCGAGGCCGAGGGCGCCGAGCACCTGTCGGGTGGTCTCCTCAAATTTGGGCTGAACGAGAAGGCCGAAGGAGGCACCGGCATGCGTCTCAGCCAGTGAGCGCAGGAGGCGAGTGCCCAAAAAGCCTGGAACCCCTGTGAGAAAAATCATGGCGCGCGGTGCAGACAATGGGACAGGAGAAAAGGGAAGATGTGCAACGCATAGAGACGACGGAGGCTCCAGGGGCGCCGTCAGGGACACCGCCGAACACGCGTTTTGGGAACGGCTCTGGACTGCTGAACGCGGACGGGGCGGCATTGAGGCTGTAACGCTGTGCTCAAATCGTCCTCCTGTGTGCCGTGGAGAGCAAGATCCGACTGCCATGGGGAGGGGCGGTGGGTAGGAACCACTATGTGGACGTGCCGTAAAGACGACTCCAGCTAAAAAGCGTGTAGACGGACGGTTCTTGTACACACCCTCATGCCTGCGTCCGTATCCGAGCGTGTACGTCTCGACGCCCTCGCGTCGTACGACATTCTGGACACTGCGCCGGAGGAATCGTTCGACCGGATTGCCCGGCTTATGAGAGCGTGCTTCGACGTGCCGGTCGCCACCGTGGCGTTCGTGGACGCCAAGCGCACCTGGGGAAAAGCCTTTGTGGGATTCGATCCCACGATTGAGCGGGAGCACTCCTTCTGCCTGCACGTGGTCGCCGACAATGAGGCGCTCGTCCTGGAGGACGTGCGGCGGCACCCTCAGTTCAACAACAACCCGCTCGTGACGGGCGCGCCCGGGGTGCGCTTCTACGCCGGGGTGCCGGTGCGGACGCCCGACGGGATTCCCATCGGCACGGTGTGCATTTACGACCGGGAACCGCGGTCCTTTTCCGAAGATGCGTTGGCACGGCTTCGGGACTTTGCGGCCCTCGTCGTGGAAACGCTGGAGCGTCGGCGTACCTCCGCGGGGTCGGAAGAGGCGGCGACTGCCGATACGGAAGAGAGACGCTCAGATGCCGACGAGATGTCCGAGCGCGCCTCCGACGGAGTGCTGTGGCTGGACGCGAATATGCGCATCCGGCGGGCCGACACGCGATTTGTCCAGATGTCGGGGTACACCCGGAATGAACTGGAGGGCAAATGTCCGGGCCGGCTTCTGTACGGGCCGGCGACGGATGACGAGACGATTGCGGCGATTAACCGCCACCTCGATCGGGGCGAGGCCTTTTCGCTGCCGCTTCTGCTGTACCGCAAGTCCGGCGCGCAGTACTGGGTCCAGGTGGAGGCGACGCCTCGGTACGACGGCGATACGTGCACCGGATTCCGGCTCGATCTGGTCGACAGTACCGAGGCGCGTCAGCGCGAGGACGCCCTGTCGGCCCTCACCTCGTTTTACGAGCAGGCACTCAAGGAGCTGCCTATCGAGGTGGCGGTGATGGACCCGGACGGGCAGTACCTGTTCTTGACCCCGGAGGCCGTGGACGACGACGAGATGCGGGAGTGGCTTATCGGCAAAACGGCGGTTGACTATGCGCGACGGCGCGGCCTGGACCCGGCCCCGTTTGAGCGGCGGTTGGACCGGGTATGGTCCGTGGCGGAGACCGGAGAGCCGGAGTCGCTGGAGGATCCCGTCGCGACTGACGACGGGGAGACGCGGTACATTCAGCGTGAGCTCCATCCCGTCACGGACGACTCGGGCGAAGTGGTGCGTGTATTCGGCTACGGCGTCGACATTACGGAGCGCAAGGAGCGCGAGCAGAGCCTGAGGGAGGCGAAGGAGCAGGCCGAGAAAATGAATCGACTCAAGACCGCCTTTCTGGCGAACATGAGCCACGAAATCCGCACCCCACTTACGTCGATCATTGGTTTTGCGGAGGTGCTGGCCGAGGAGGCATCCGGGCCTCGGGAGGAAATGGCCGCCCTCATTCAGCGGAGCGGCGGACGACTCAAAGAAACGCTGACATCGGTGCTCGACTTTGCGCGATTGGAGGGGAAGGAGATGCCCCTATCGCCGGAGCGGCTGGATCTGTGCGACCGCGTTCGTGAGACGGTCGATCTGTTGCGTCCCCAGATCCGAGAGAAGGATTTGGCGCTGACGCTGGACCTGCCGTCCCCTCCCGTGGAGGCGTGCATGGACGGCGCGGCGCTCGACCGGGTGGTCACCAATCTGCTTACCAACGCCATCAAGTTTACCGAGGAGGGACAGATTACGGTGGCCCTGCAGGCCGAAGACGGCACCGTGACGCTGACGGTTCGGGACACGGGCACCGGCATCAGTGAGGAGTTTCTGGAGCGCATCTACGACGCCTTCGAGCAGGAGTCTACGGGTACGGCCCGCACGCATGAGGGCATCGGGCTCGGCCTCACTATCACCCAGCGGCTGGTGGACCTCATGGAGGGACGGATCGACATTGAGAGTACGGACGGGGAGGGCACGACCGTCGTCGTGCGGCTGCCCCGCCCCCAATCCGCCGCGGAGTGAGGAGCGGGGGCTACGAAGCGTCCGCCTCTCTGAGCTGGGTGGACACGAGCAAACAGAGCGCCGGGAGGGTAGGGTCGCTGACCGAGTAGTAGACGTAGACCCCCTCCCGGCGGCGGGTGAGAACGCCCTCGTCGGCCATCAGGCCCAGGTGCTTGCTCACGTTGGCCTGCTGCTGGCCGGTGGCCTCCACGAGGTTTCCCACCGTCATTTCGCCGTGCTCCGCAAGCACGTTGAGTAGCCGGAGCCGCACCGGCTCGCCGAGGAGGCGGAAGCGACGGGCGACGGCGCCGATCTGGTCGGACGGGACGAGCGCATCCATCGGGGCACGAAGAGCAGCGGGAAAGAAAGCGCTAAAAGGTGAGGTGGGCCCGGAGGTTGAGGGTGCGGGGAGTAAGCCGTTGCGGGATGCGAGTGATGTCCGCCCCGCTTCCGGTCCACGCGTACGCCACCGTGTTGTCCATGTCGAAGAGATTGAGCACCTCCAGCGTCAGTTCCAGCTTGACGGGGTGGGCAATGCCCTCCTCGGCCAACTCGACGATTTTCGTCGCCCCCACGTCCACTCGTCGATAGGCGGGGAGGCGTCCTCCCATGCGCTGACCCGGCACGCGCACGCTCGTGCCGCCACTCGGGGTGGCTCGGGGGCCGGGATTGGTCGTCGTGTACGGAAACCCGCTGCCATACAGGAGCCGCATGTGGAGCTTCCACGACTTGCTGCCCGGCACGTAATCCTGGACGAATGCCGAGAATGTGTGGCGCTGATCCGCGGGACGCGGGAGAAGGCCCTTTCGGTTTTCGCGAGGCGAGGGGCCGGAGCCCTCCCACTCTTCGGCACCGGTGAAGTCTGAAAGTGCCTCGTCCGTGAAACGCTCACGGGAGATCATGAAGCTGTAGTTGAACCAGCTTTCGAGGCCCGGCACGAACTCGCCGCGGAGCTGCAGGTCGAAGCCGTAGGTGTACCCGTGGGTATCGTTGTCTCCGGAGTAGTTGACGCGAATGTTCTCGATCGTGTAGGGAATGATGTTGTCGAGGTCCTTGTAGTAGGCCTCGGCCCGGAGGTAGAGCCGATTGTCCGGCAGGAAGTACTCCCCGCCGAGGACGAACTGCATCGAGCGCTGCGACTTCAGGTCCCGGTTGAGCGCGTCCTCGATCGAGCGTACGTCGTTGGTCTGCCCGATTGAATCCGGCGTGCCCCGAAGCTCGCGGTAGGTCGGCTGCTGGTGATAGATGCCCCAGGAGCCGTTGAGGGTGAGCCGGTCGCTGTACTTGAACCGGGCGGAGAGGCGGGGGGAGAGGGTGAACTCGTCGTTGAAGGTGTAGTAGTCGCCCCGAAGGCCGCCGGTGACGATGAGGCGGTCGCGGGTGGGAAGCACGTCGTACGAATCCTGCAGGTAAAAGCCAGTCTGCTGTTCATTGAAGGTAGCACGGTCTCGGAGGCTGTCGACGGTGACCCGCCGGTCCTTTTCTTCCGCGACGAGGACGTTCTTTTCGTCGAGACGATCGTCGAAATGCATGCTGCGCAGGCTCCAGCCGGCCTCCAGGGCGTGTCGGTTGAGGTGCCACTGGTAGCGGCCCCCGCCGGTAAGCCGCTGCACCTCCACGGCGTTGTCCGCGAAGCGGATACGCTTCGTAGAAACGAGCTTGTCGCAGTTGTCGGCACTGGCGTCACCACTGGGATTGACCTGGCAGACCCGCCCCGTGCTCGTGATGTCGAACGATTCCGTTTCCCTGGTGCGGAAGTATGCGAGATCGTGGGAGACGGAAATCCGGTCGGTCGGGTCCGTGTGGAGGCGCAGGCCGCCGACGGTGGTGGTGTAGCCGTCCTCGCGGGCCCCGGTAAAGTTGGCCTGGAGCGCCTGAAAATCCACTAGCTGCGGGCTGACGACGCCGAAGTGGGTGGTCCGCTCCTTGGGGTCGAGCTCGAAGGTGTGGTCGGCCCAGATGCCGAGCGCCTCTACCGAGACACGGTCCGAGAAGCGGTACGTGAGGCTGGTCTGCACGTCCTGGAAGCGCGGCTCGTAGTCGCCCTTCAGGTCCTGGGTACCGAAGAAGCGTCCGGGTTGGGCCCGGCGCGCGCCCACCGACCAGCCGAGGTCGCCGTCGAGGGCGGAGGACTGGGCGTGCACGTTGGCGTCGAGGGTCGAGATCGCCGCCGAGCCGGTGAGGGGCTGGTCCTCCGGCTGCGCGTACTGCACGTCGAGGGCCGATGAGAGCTTGCCCCCATACTTCGGCGGGAAGCCGCCGGTGTAGAAGGTGATGTCCGACGCGAGGGCCGGATTGAGCAGTCCCAGGCCTTCCTGCTCGCCCTGCCGCGCCCGGAACGGCATGAACACCTCGAAGCCGTTGATGAAAATGAGGTTCTCGTTGTAGCCGCCCCCGCGCACGGAGTACTGCTGCGACAACTCATTGTTGGTCGCCACGCCCGGCACGGTCTTAAGCGCCCGGAAGCCGTCTTTGAACGGGGTGGGAATGTTTTGCACGTCCTCCGGGTCGACCTCGTAGACGCCGGCCTCCGGCGCTACGTGCTCGTCGGTCACCGTCAGTTCCTCCATCTCCTGAATGCCCGCGGCCATCGTCACGTCGAGCTGGGCCGTCGTTCCCTCCGTCACCGTTACCGAATCGGCACGGGTCTGAAAGCCGACCGAGGAAAAGCGAAGTGCGTACCGGCCCACCGGCAGGCGGAGGCTGTACTGCCCATCTTTGTCCGTAGCGGTGCCGAAGTCGGTGCCTTTTACCACCACCGTCACTCCTACCAGCGGGGTGCCGCTCGTCGAGTCTGTGACGGTGCCGCTCACCGTGCTCCACGTCTGGGCCTGAGCGGGGAGGACAACGGCGGTGACCACCGTGCCGAGGAGAAGCGCAAGCAGCGAGCGCGTCACGAGTCGGGAGGCGCGTTAGGCGAAAATGGAGACGAGGAGGAGTAGCGAGTCGGTCAGAGGCGGGGGGCGAGATGTGTCGGGAACAGTGGCGAGCGACGGAGAAAGTCTCAGAGCGAGACAGGCAAACGCCTTCTGCCCCGGCGTAAGTTCCGGGAACGGGTCGTCATCAACATTAAGGGTGGCCGACTTCGTACGTGTATTCGCGGTAGTGAGCGTTACGTCGTTCGGTACAGAGACGCCGTGTCGATCCGGTGCCGTCCCGAAACGGCAGACGGAAGCGTCGCGCATTCACGGCCAGAGTCCGACGTCGTAGGCGACACGAATCGCTACGACAGGCCCACCAGGGAAAGGACGGCGTAGAGCTCCGCGTACGGGGCTACGAGGCCGAGGACAGTGCCCGCCGTGGCCTGCGCGGCCGTGTGGGCTCGACTCCGCACCCGTGCCCACAGCAACAGCGGCACCAGCACGGCGCCGACGCTGAGGATGAGGCGGCCCCATCCGGCCGTGCCCAGCAGAGTGCCGGGCACCTGGGTGTGCAGGAAGACCAGTGTGCCGAGGGCGCCGGCCGCCGACGCGCAGTGAATCGAGATTTTCCACCAGCGCGTGATGCCCATCAGCAGCATCGTGTTGATGAGGTGGCACCCCAGCAGGGCGGCCAGCAGTCCCTGTCCGTGTACGTTGAGGAGGCCGACCACGCCCAGAGCCAATCCCGCAGCCCCGAGCGACACGAGGAACGGCCCGGTGCGCTTGCGGCGGTCGCGGATTTCGAGAGAGCCGATGGCGCCGCGCCATCGCATCCAGCCGACGTGGAGGAGGGGCACGGCCCCCAGAAAGAACGCGCCGACGCCGACGCCGAGGGCCACATCTTTCGCTGGAGCGCCCACGTGTGTGAGCGCCAGGCCGTACACCAGCGGCGGGAAGACGAGCGGATTCACGACGTAGCTCACGATCGCAGCGACGACGAGTCCAGTTCCCGCCGGGGCCTCGACGCTGGACGAGGAGGCCAGGGCGGACGACTCAGACGGCATATCGAATCGGGGGAAGGGCGAGAAGGAGCGAAGGTCCGCTCGGTGCGAGGACATCGAGATCCATGAGAAGAACGACAGCCTCGTCGGGATGATTCCCGGGGAGGAGGTGGAGCGGCGTGGAGGCATCCGCGCGTTTCCCCGTAGAACCCGTCATCGATAACACCAAGGAGCATGTGTGCAAGACGCGGTGAACGAGACCTGACAGGTCGTTCCAGTATCTCTTTCACCGCTTCGCACATCGCTACTCATCGAAGTGATCTCCGCCGGGCCGTCGCGATGGCACAGCCGCTCCGGGAGATCCGGTGCAGAGCACACGTCAGTGTCAGGGCGCCGACGGCCTCCACCGCTCCGTCGACGCGAAACACAAAAGCGCGCCAACGCACAACGCGAAACGCAAAACGCCCGACGCAAAATCAGTACGCCTGCGCGAAGAGCACGCGGCCTTCCGACGGCTCGCCGGTGACCATGTCTTCGCCGGGATCGTCCTCGTCGCGGTCGAAGGGGATGAGCCGGATCGTGGCGGAGGTCTCCTCCTGAATGCGGGCCTCCGTCTCCTCGGTGCCGTCCCAGTGGGCCCACACGAAGCCGCCCTCCTCGTTGATGACCTCCTTGAAGGCGTCGTAGTCGTCCACGACGTGGGTGTAGGTCTCCTGTCGTTCCTGGGCCTGGTCGTACAGATTCTGCTGCACGTCGTCGAGGAGGTCCTCCACGTGATCCACGACGCCGTCCTGCGGCACCGTTTCTTTCTCCTGCGTGTCGCGGCGCGCCACCTCCACCACGTCGTTGCCGAGGTCGCGCGGGCCGAGGGCCAGCCGCACCGGCACACCCCGCAGCTCGTGCTCGGTGAAGCGCCAGCCCGGGCTTTCCGTCTGGTCGTCGTCCATCTTCACGCGGATGCCTCGGTCCTCCAACTCTTCCTGCATATGCTCACAGACTGGCAGCACGTCCCCCTCCTGCTCGTCGTCGAAGTAGATGGGCACGATCACGACCTGGTGCGGCGCCAGCTTGGGCGGCAGCACGAGGCCTTGGTCGTCGGAGTGCGTCATGATGAGGGCCCCGATGAGACGGGTCGAGACGCCCCACGAGGTCGCCCAGACGTGCGTTTCCTCGTTGTTTTCGTCGGTGAAGGTGCAGTCGAACGCCTTCGCGAAGTTCTGGCCGAGGAAGTGGCTGGTCCCGGCCTGGAGGGCCTTGCCGTCCTGCATCAGCGCCTCAATGCAGTAGGTGTTCACGGCGCCCGGGAACCGCTCGCGTTCCGACTTGCGGCCCTTGCGGACCGGCATCGCCATGTACTCTTCGGCGAACGTCTCGTACACGTCGAGCATGCGCTCGGCCTCGTCCACGGCCGCGTCCTTCGTGGCGTGGGCGGTGTGGCCCTCCTGCCACAAAAACTCGGCGGTGCGGAGGAAGAGGCGCGTGCGCATCTCCCAGCGGACGACGTTGGCCCATTGGTTGTACAGCAGCGGCAGGTCGCGGTACGACTGGATCCACTTGCTGTACGTGTCCCAGATGAGGGTCTCGGAGGTGGGACGCACGATATAGTTCTCCCCGAGCTCCGATTCCGGGTCCGGAATCAGGTCGCCCTCCTCGTCGGTCTTCAGGCGCGAGTGAGTGACCACGGCGCACTCCTTGGCGAAGCCCTCCACGTGCTCGGCCTCCCGCTCCAGAAAGCGTTCCGGAATAAAGAGCGGGAAGTAGAAGTTCTCGTGGCCCGTGTCCTTGAACATCTGGTCCAACTGGTCGCGCATGTTTTCCCAGAGGGCCATGCCGTTGGGCTTGATGATCATGCATCCGCGGGCAGGGGAGTTTTCGGCCAGCTGGCCGTTGCGGACCACGTCCTGATACCACTGCGCGTAATCGTCGTCGCGAGGGGTGACTGCGTCTGCCATGTTCGGGAAGAAAAGGAGGTCTAGAAGAAAAATGACGAACCGGCGGGAGAGGCCGACCGACCAGCGACCAGTCGGCCCGGCGGCACCTAGCCGTTACTTTTGGCGGGCCGCTCACGGCTCACTGAATGACACGCGTTGTGTATGCAAGAGCACGTACGACGCGCAATATACCCGGCCTGGAAGGAAGTTCAAAGGGGCGGTTTTTGGAGAAGCCCAAACTTTTTGGTTCTGTGCAGCGTTTAACACGTGCGCACATTCTCACAAATCCGTCGAGCCGAGGGAGCACCCATGTATACGAACCGACACACACGTCACTCACAGGTTGGGGAGACAATCGGGCTCCTTCTCATCGTCGGCGGGCTTCTGATGGGACTGACGGGCTGTTATACGCAGCTCCAGACGGCCGATACGTCGTCCCCGCGGGCGGAGCAATCGGAGCCGTCGGCCCAGGAAGAGACGACAGCCGACGAGCCGACCTACGCCGACGAGTACCGCCGCGAGAACCGGCGGACGGGCTACGACGACGGCGTGGGTGTGGCCTACGACAACGGCGGCTTCCGGGACTACCGGTACGAGTATGGGTACACGTACCAGTACAAATACAAGTACGGGGCGCCCTCCCGGTATCGGGATCATTACCACTACGACGGGTGGTACTACGACTCCTTCTACGACGCGCATGCCTACGACCCGTTTTACGCCCACCACCCGTATCCCAGCTCTCGCGTGCGTTTCAGCGTGACGTTCCACGCCGGCTCGCCGTACTACCATCACCGGCCCTACTACGCCCGGCACTATTACCACCACGGGTACTCGTACGGTCCCCGACGCGCGAATTACTACTGGGATGTATATTACTCCGGGACCGGGAAGTCTCACTCCGGCGGGGTGAATGCTGGAGATGCCTCTGGAAGCTCACGGACTTATCGACCGAGGGGGGCTACGATGGGACGGGGGACAAAAACACCTGGTGCGACGACCCGAGCACGAAGCTCCCAATCAGAATCCTCTCAGGGACGCATCGGGCGGTCGCGTGCGTCCGACGACTACGGACGCACGACGCGAACCCGAAGCCGTGCGGCAGATACGGAGCGGACTCGATCGACATCTCGAACGCGGAGCCGTGCTGACGTGGAGCGGGGGCGGTCCCCCTCTCGGACCCGAAGCCGGTCGTCCGATGGAGAATGGAGTCGGTCCACACGGACGCGAAGTCGTTCCTCCGATGATGGGCGCTACGACGCTCCTGCTCGAACCCGGAGTCGCTCGTCTCGCAGCGACCGAAACCGGTCTACGACCCGAACGCGAAGCCGGTCCTCAGACAATGAGCGGTCCCGATCGAAATCCCGGACCCGAAGCCGGTCGTCCGACGATAACGAGAGCCGGTCGCGTTCTCGAACACGGAGCCGATCGGATTGAGAATTGGGGGCGGCGATGAGCGTGCGTTCCGATTTTCTGCTCGGCCGCGTCGACAGAATGGGTGTTTCGTTTGTCTGTGATCCCTATGTATTGCATGATCGCTTCCCGGTTGCTTCGGACCGCCCTATTGGTGATATGTCTGGGCGTCGTACTCTTCGGATCAGTCTCGTCCGCCTCGGGGCAGGTGCTGGACGACGTGATTCGGTACTCACAGCGGTTTCCGGCTCCATCTGGCCCTGTGATGGGCACGGCGGGGGCTGGACTCATGGCCGGACGGGAAGAGCTTGGAACACTCGTCGGGAATCCGGCCGGGCTGGGATGGATGTCGACGTCTATGGTCGGCGGGGACTTTGCGGCGCAGCGAGCCCGCAACAATTCTCGGTTTCTGACACCGGACGATAACGCGACCGCCGAACGGACGGCAAGCGACTATCGACTGGGACGCCTTGGCGGAGCGTACGTCTTTCCCACCGAGCAAGGTTCTGCTGTGATTGGGGTGGCATATCACCAGATCAATACCTACGAGCGGGGCTTTGACGTGGCAGGCACGAACGCCTCGAACTCGATTACCCCCACGTTTCTTCCGAGTAGCGCCGGCTTCTCGGCGGAAGAAGTGGAAGAAGACGGTGTCTACAACCTTGCGTTCGACAGGGTGCGCTCGCGCATCGCATACGATGCTGGGGCGATTCGATTTTCGTCGTCGGACTTTGAAGGCGGAAACTTTCCGTTTGCTGAAGCCGCTACTCCCGGAGGGGGCCAGACGATTCAACAGCAGGACGATGTCTTTGAGTCCGGCCAGATGAATGAAATCAATATTGGAGGGGCGGTTGAGGTAGCGCCCGGGGTAATGGTAGGAGGTGGTCTGAATATTGCCTTCGGCTCGTACCGGTTCGAGCGTTTCTACCGGGAAACCGACCTGCGAAGCGTAAACAGCCGGTCCCAGCTTAATGACACTTACTCTCCGGATGGAACTGATCTGGAGGGGTTCAAGGAGCTTCGGTTTGAGAGGCGTATCGATACCGACCTAAGCGGGGCGAACTTCCGTATGGGAGTCTCCGCTGAACTCACCGATGGGCTTCGATCAGGACTGCTGATCGAGTCGCCGACCTGGTACAGTGTTACCGAGGTGTTCGGTGCCCGAATCGAAACCGCGTTCGACTGTAACGGTCAGGGCTGTGATCCGAATGGGGTGCCCGGTCTTTCCAGCGGCTCGCTGACCGGCAACGAGTTCGAGTATCGCCTCCAAACTCCCTGGCGAATTGGTGCCGGCCTACAGTACACGCAGTCCGGGTTGATGATTGCCGCGGATGTGGAGTTTGTCGACTGGACCCAAACAAGCGTAACCGCCGACAATGAGTCCTTCAGTGAGCTCAATCGGGAGATTCGAGCACTCGACGCGACGGTGAATGCGAGTGCCGGGATTGAATATGCCTTCGACCAGGTTGCGGTGCGGGGCGGGGCGGCCTACCGACCGGACGCGCGCGGAGAATCTTTCTCGGATGTCAACGGAGAGTCAACAGACCGTAACCGGCTGTTTTTCTCTGCGGGCGTGAGTTATACGCCCACCGAGACGTTTGCGTTGCACCTGAACTGGCTTCAAGAGCGGGTCGATGATCAGTCGGCCTCCTACGACGGAGGGCCGTCGATCCGTGAGCAGCTCCAGCGCAATCGCTTCGTGCTTGGCATGACGTTCCGGTTCTGATGCGTGAATCGTGATGCGGGACGCGGGGGCGTTTACGTATCACGTCCCGTCCTTACTGATCTGTGCACGGGTCGATAAACAATACTCTCCGTCTGAGGAGATCTGAGATCTACAGGACCGTGTTTTGTTGTCAGCGGAGGTCGCCTTTACGAACCCATTCACGTATCAGTGGTCACGCGTCACTTTCTCCGCTTATCGAGCATTCGGTGGTACTCCTCGGCGGCGCGGTTGTGCTCGCGCAGGGTGCGGCTGAAGGTGTGCCCGCCGCTGCCGTCGGCCGCAAAGTAGAAGTACTCGTGTTGCCCGGGCGCAACGGCGGCCCGCAGGGAGGTCGGAGACGGGTTTGTGATGGGGCCGGGCGGCAGACCGCTGTTTTTGTAGGTGTTGTAGGGGTGGTCAATTTCCAGGTCCCGGTAGAGCACGCGGCCCGTGCGCTCGCCCTCCGTCTGGAGGAGCACGTACTGGATGGTGGGGTCGGCCTGCAGGTGCCAGCCTTCCCGGAGTCGGTTGACGTACACGCCGGCAATGGTGGGTTTCTCCGCGTCGTGAATGGCTTCCCACTCCACGATGGAGGCGAGCGTCACCACCTCCTGTTTCGTAAAGCCGAGGCTGTCGGCCCCTGCTTTGAGGTGTTGGGCGTAGTACCGATCGAACGACTCCTTGATGCGACGCACGACCGTGCGGGCGGGCGTCTGCCAGTAGAACTCGTATGTCTCCGGCAGCATGTAGCCGAAGAGGCGACCGGGCGCAGTGCCGAGCTCGCGGGCGAGAGCGGTGTCGCGAAGTGCTGCGTGGGCGGCCGCGGAATCGAGCTTCAGGCGCCTCGCGACGGCGTGGGCGATGTGGGAGGAGCGGGAGCCGGGGGGGATCGTCACGCGGATCGGCGTCTGGAGCCCGCGCCGCAGCATGTCGAGCAGGTGGTAATTGGAGCGAGCGCCCTCCACGTCGTAGTGGCCGGCTTTGAGTTGGGCGCCCCAGCCCGTCATCCGCCCAACGAAGCGAAAAGTGGCGGGTGACACCAGAACGTGCTCGGTTTGCAGCGTATCGATCGCCTGCTCCAGCGTAGCGTCCTCGGGTAGGACAAAGTCGCGAGAGCCGTCGTACGGGGCCGTGTTGGGAGCAAAGAGAAGTGCCCCTCCGACCCCGGTGCCCAGCCCGGCCAGGAGCAGGACGAGGAACGCGGGGACGTAGGTCGTGCGCATGGTCGTTATGGAGTTGCAGAGAAAGCAGCCGCCGAGGACCGAAAACTAGTCCAACTGCTCCCGAAACGCGGAGAGCCAGGCCTGAGCCATGCGGTGATGGCCCGCCGGGGTGGGATGCACCCCGTCGTCGGCCCAGTACGGCCCCGGGGCTTCGTCCAACGCCTCGTCGAAGACCGACTGGTACGGAATCCAGGCCGCCCCGACATCGTCCGCGACGCGTCGGGCGGCGGCCTGGTAGGGCCGAAGTTCCGCGCGCCAGCGATCATCGACCGCCGTGCCGCCGGTAAGAAAGAACGGCTCACCCAGCAGCAGCGTTACGTCCGGCAGGGCCGTGCGGGTTCGGTTGAGGAGAGCGCGGTAGGTGTCCTCGTACTGCGCCGGGGTGCCGTCGTGATCCCCGGAGCGGCGGTACCAGTAGTCGTTGACGCCCACCAGAATGCTGAGCACGTCCGGCGACAGGGACAGTGTGTCCGCGTCCCATCGGGCGGCGAGGTCGGTGACCTTGTCGCCGCCGACTCCGCGGTTGTGACAGACCCAGCCCACGCCCGGCTGTTCGCTCAAAACGGCCGAGGCGGCCAGGACGGCGTAGCCGCTGCCCAGGCTGTGAGGGTGGTTTGGGGCGGCCTCCCGGCGCTGGCGGCCTGCATCCGTGATCGAATCGCCCTGAAAGAGCAACACGCGACGGTCGGATGGCATGGCAACGACAACGTTCTGCAAGAGAGTGCGGCCGCAGGCGAGAATGAGGCGGTGCGGCACTGACGGGAAGAGGGCGGAGCGTCAGTCGAGCGACAGCTGAGGGGCTACGTCCAGGGTCGGGGGCGAGGTCTCCCCGCGGGTGAGGCGCAGGGCGCCCGCCTTCGCGATCATGGCCCCGTTGTCCATGCAGTACGAGAGGGCAGGCACCGACACGTCGAAACCGTCCTCATCCCCGGCGGCAGTCACGCGACGGCGCAGTTCGCTGTTGGCAGCTACGCCCCCAACCACCGCCACGTGCTCGGCCCCCGTTTCGGCCACCCCGCGCCGAACGGCCTCGACGAGCACGTCCACAATGGCGGTCTGGACCGACGCACAGAAGTCGGCCCGGTGCTCGCTCAGCAGCCGCTCGCGCTCGGCGTCGGCGTAGTCGCGCAGATGGTAGAGCACCGACGTTTTGAGGCCGCTGAACGAGAAGTCGAAATTGTCCAACTGGGCCCGCGGAAAGTCGTGGAACGTCGGGTCCCCGTCGGCGGCGTGGCGGTCGATGGCGGGGCCGCCGGGGTACCCGAGGCCGAAAAGCTGCGCGATCTTGTCGAACGCTTCGCCGGCGGCATCGTCGCGGGTGCGGCCGAGGACCGTGTGCTGGAGGTCGGGCTCGACGACCACGAGCTCGGTGTGGCCGCCGCTTACGATGAGGCAGAGGTAGGGCCGAGACGGGGAGGGAGCATCCAGGGCCACTGAGTACAGGTGCCCCTCCAGGTGATTGACGCCGATTAGGGGGACGCTCAGTCCGCGCGCAAGCGCCTTCGCGAAGCTGAGGCCCACGATCAGCGAGCCGGGCAGGCCTGGGCCGTGGGTGACGGCCACGGCGTCGAGGGCGTCGGCGGTCGTGTTGCCCTCATCGAGGGCCGCTTCGACGACCGGCACGATGAAGCGCTGATGGTCGCGGGAGGCCAACTCGGGCACCACCCCGCCGTACTCCTCGTGCAGGTCGTGCTGCGAGGACCGGACGCTGGACCGCACGACATTGCCGTCCAGGACGGCAGCGGCCGTGTCGTCACACGAGCTTTCGATGCCGAGCACGCGCATGCGGGACACAGGACGATTGACGGAAGGGAAGACGGGGAAGAATATCCGCAGCGAAGCACTCTCACGGGCAGGGCAGGTCCTGGATCCGGCCCCCGCGTCAAGTGCGAACAAAATGAGGGCTGCAAGGTATTGTGTGACGACGAGCACCGTTCCCCTTTTAGGATCCGAACATCCTTCCACACAGACGCCCGACGGCCCTCATGCGCACCTCGTTCCTGCTCCTGTGTTTCGTGCTTATGCTGAGCCTGACCGTCCCGGCGGAGGCGCAATTCCGCGAGACGGCCCAGCGCAGCCAGTCGGTCCGGACGCAGCTATACGACTCCGGATCGGCAGGCACCAATGCCTTCGACGCCCTGTTCGGGGACAACTTCCGGATGGGACACAGCTACGAGGCCTCGTTCTCGTCCTTCGGCGGGCAGTCGGCGTCGAGGGGCATGTACACCAACACGATGATGTGGCAGTTCAACTCCGACTGGGCCGCCCGGATGGACGTGAGCGTGTCGCACCCCTTCACGCAGGGAGGCAATGGGGCGTTCGGCAGTCAGGAGACACAGGTCTTTCTCCGGAACGCCGAGGTGGCGTACAAGCCGTCCGATCAGTTCCAGGTTCGCTTCCAGGTGCGCCAGAGTCCGTACGGCCGCTACGCGAGTCCCTACGGCTTTGCCCCGAACTCCCACAGCGGCTTTCGCCCAACCCCGACCGGGGATCTCTTCTGGAAAAATTAGCGCGCCGGGCCGCCGACGGGCATCTCGCAGCGTTGGAGCGCGGCATGCCCAGACGCATGTCGCGCTTTTGCATTGGTCGGACCGTCGCTCACAATCGTCTATGGCTTCGTGGCTGGACCGCGCTCAAAACGGCCTCCTGAACGCCGCTCTGCTCGTCGGGGGACTCGTGGTCGTGGTACTGCTCTACGGGCTCGTGACGCGCACCCTCGTTCCCCCGGCCACTCCGAAGCGGTCCACCGACTCGACGACCGAGCTGGTGGGCACGATTATCCAGGTCGAGGTGCGCAACGGGGCGGGGGTCGACCACCTCGCCGCCGAAGCCACTCACTACCTTCGCGACCGGGGGTTCGATGTCGTCGATGTCGGGAACTACAAGACGTTTCACCAGGAGCGCTCAGTCGTCATCGACCGGGTGGGCGATCCCGAGGCCGCCCGCAGGGTGGCCGAGGCGCTGGGCCTGCCCGAAAGCCGCGTCCGCCAGGAGATTCGCCGGCAGTACTACCTCGACGCCTCCGTCATCATCGGCCACGACTACAAGCAGCTTCGCCCGTTTCAGGGCGACGACTAGTGATCGTGCACACCTGCTCTGACGGCTTCGGGGCTCGGTCCCGGACGCCACAACCGCTAGCGTTTGCCGGCGGCGGGCGAATCGAGCGTATTCCCCGCAGGAAATCTGGACGGAGATCGCGTCACGAAATTTGCGGTTGCTATCGTTTCAGTTGTGCCGCATGGCTTAGCTGTGCAAGCCCACTGGTGCTGTCCGGTTCGCAGCGGGGCAGCGGGACGAACGACACAGTGTTCTCACACTCCTTCACGCATACCCACAACCAATGTCCTGACTGTATGGCTTCCCCCGATCAATCCTCCTCGACTGCCGACCCCTCCCTCCGCCGCCCCCCTGAGAACGCGCCGTACGTCCTGGCCGCGCACGCCGTAAATGCGATGGCGGACAAAAAGGCCAAAGACATCACGGTGATCGACCTGCGTGAGATTAGCAACATGGCGGATTTTTTTGTCATCGCGACCGGCGAGTCCGATCTTCAGGTCCGGGCCATCGCCGACGGCGTTATGGAGCGCCTCGACGAAGAATGCGGGGAGCAGCCCTGGAAGCGGGAAGGCATGGAGCACCTCCGCTGGGTGCTTCTCGATTACGTCGACGTGGTGATGCACGTCCTGCTGCCCGAGCGACGCGAGCACTACCGCATCGAGCGGCTCTGGGGCGAGGCCGATCGGGAAACGGTGCCGGAGGACGGGGATGGCTCCGACGTGGAGCTCCTGCAGAACCTGATGGCGTCGTCGGATGAGGACGAGTGACGGGGAAGATTGGGGAGATGGGGAGGAGCGTTTGTAGGCTGCCCAGTGCTGGATGAGCAGGGGGGAAGGCGTGAACAGTGATGCGGGAGCGTTGACCAGAGCCTTCTCACGCAACACGCCTCACGCAACACGAAATACACGACACTCCTCATGCAAATTCGATCAGCCCTCCCAGGATGATGACACGACTCTTTTTTGTGGCCGGGGCCCTGTTGGCGGGACTCGGGGTGGCGGCGGGGGCATTCGGCGCACACGGGCTTGAAGGACGGGTCTCGCCGGACCGGCTTGACACCTTTCACACGGCGGTGACCTACCAGATGTACCACGCGCTGGCGCTCATCGCCGTAGGGTGGGCCGCGGCGCAGGGGTGGGGCGGCCTCGTGCCCGCAGCCGGCTACTGCTTCATCGCGGGCACGCTCGTCTTCTCCGGCAGTCTTTACGTGCTAGTGCTCACCGATACGCCGTGGCTGGGGGCCGTGACCCCGTTCGGCGGCACGGCTCTCATCGTGGGCTGGGGCCTGCTGGCGTGGGGCGTGTGGCAGGGCGGGTGATCGGGGCTGCCTCCGAGCGGACGGGTCCGCTGCTGCCGTTTTCGGTGGGGACGAAGATTGGAAAATTAGAAGAGTGGGGCTGTTCGGAGTCGGTGGTTATGTCTGGGGGCGTCCCGGTGTGGCCGGGTGGGCGGCCGTGGCGAGGAAGGAGGCGGTGCGGCGTTCCGACCAGTACTCGCCAGCCTCGTTAAACGTCACGAACCCGACGTGTCCGCCTTGTCTCGGCATCTCCAGCGTGAGGTCGGGATGATCGACGGCGATATCGGTCGGGTAGCACGCGTCGGCCAGGAACGGGTCGTTGGTCGCGTTCACGAGTAGTGTGGGCACTGCGATGTCGGGGAGAAGCGGTCGGCTGCTGGCCGCGCGGTAGTACGTGTCGGCGTCGTCGAAGCCGTTGAGCGGGGCTGTGTAGGCGTCATCGAAGTCGCGCAGCGTGCGCACATCTTGCAACGGGGCGGTGGACACGGTGTCGGGATGCCGCTCGGCCTTCCGGCGGATTTTGGCCTGAAGGGAGCGGAGGAAATACTGGGTGTAGTGCCAGTTTGTGGGGTGCCCAATTTGGTGAGACGAGGCGTTCAGGTCGACGGGCACCGAGAAGGTGGCGGCGCCGCGAACGGGCGGGGGCAAGTCCGAGCCGCGTTCGCCGAGATATTTGAGCGTCAGGTTGCCGCCGAGGCTGAAGCCGACGAGGACGACAGTGTCGTAGCCGTGGGATTGCACGTGGTCGATCACGCACGCGAGGTCTTCCGTTTTGCCGCTGTGGTAGGTGGCGGGCCGGCGGTCGGGGGCATCGCTGCAGCCGCGCAGGTTCCAGGCGCATACGTCCCAGCCGCGCCGCGTGAGGGCCCGTGCCATCCCGCGCACGTAGTGCGCATCGGTGCTGCCTTCCAGTCCGTGCGTGAGGACCGCAACGCGGGACGACGCGTCCGAGGGGCGCGTCGCGGCCCAGTCGAGGTCCAGAAAGTCGCCGTCGGGCGTGTCGATGCGCTCACGACGGTCGTACGAAAAGTCGACCTGCCGGAAGAGCGTCCCGTAGAGGGTTTGCAGGTGTCCCCCGACGAGGGGGAGGGGCGGCGAGTAGGAGGAGGAGACGACGGGCACGGCGGCAAATCCAGGGAACGAGGACGAGCAGACGAACGCGCTAATGACGGAGGACGATGGCGCTGAACATGCGACCGGTCGCGCCGTCGGCGGCGCGGTGCGAGAAGAAGGTATCGGGGGCGGACATCGTGCAGTGCTCCGACACTTCAATAGCGTCGGACGATAGGCCGGCGTCGGCAAGCTGACGGCGCAGGGAGGCTTTGAGGTCGACGTGCGGACGGTCCCAGTCGGCTTTTTCGTGGACGACCGCATCGTCAAAGTGGGCAGCGACTTCCGGACCCACCTCGAAGGCAGGACACGAGATACAGGGCCCGACATAGGCGTAGAGAGAGTCGGGGGCGGCCCCGAGGTCCGTCATCGTATCGATGGTGCGGGGCACGATGCCGGCCACTGTGCCGCGCCAGCCCGCGTGACAAGCGCCCACCACACCGTGTTCGGGGTCGCCAAGGAGCACGGCCGCGCAGTCGGCTGTGGCAATGGCGATAAGCAGTTCCGGCGTCGTCGTCACCAGCCCGTCGCAGAACGGCTCGTGACGGGGCGCGTCGATGACCTGCACCGTCGTCCCGTGGACCTGCCCGGCGGTGGCCAGCCAGGCGGGATCGGCGTCGAGGGCCGCACAAAACCGGCGCCGGTTTTCCTCCACAGAACTCGGGTCGTCGTCTACATGGCGACCCAGATTGAGTGTGTCATACGGTGGTCCGCTCACACCGCCCTGTCGGGTGCTCACGCCTGCCGACACGGACGGAAGGCCCGAAAAAATGTTCGGGCGAAGTACGGGGGCGCGGGTTTGCATGGGAGACGGCGGCATGAGCCCGGACGATGTTGGAAAAGAGAGGATATAAGAAGCTGTTTGGTGGATGGATGAGAAAGCTGAGACACAGTGATCGACGTTGCAAAATGGTGCTCAAGCGAGCCTTGTATACCGAAAGCTTTCGGTACAGGCGAGTGCAGAAACCATTTTGCACGAGATCCACGCAGTCGCAGCGCTGGGAGCAGGGCCATCTAAATGGCCGCGACCGAGTACTCGCCGAGTGGCCTCAGACAACCCGCCAAACAGCTTCTAAGAGCGTCATCCGATACGGTCGGAAGGCCGGAGGCTTTCCACAGATGTGCGAAGGGTCCCGTTACGGTCTTGCTGATACGTGAATAGGCTTCCAACGACGGTTCCGACTGGGAGCAGATCACGGTCCCCCTGAATGAAAGAGAGGTTCTTATGCACGGATCAGTACAAGAGCGAGGCATTCCATCCGGACAGTGGGGGCAAGGCCCCTTTCAAAATAGCTGCAGCGAGTCTATCGAGTCCAGGAAATCTTGGGGCGGCGCACAATCGGAACCGTGCTCTCCCGCAACGCAAGCACGGGACAATTCAACCGTGACGGCCCAGGTCGGTTCGACCCTGAATGTCCGTCGAAAGGAGGCAGTCCCGCTTGCGGAACGGGCGTTGCGAAGGCAGGTCGACGGGGCGGGTATGGTCTTTGTCATCGTAATCAGCACGAATGCGTCTGAAATTTGAATTTTCGAAACAAGTAGCAGGCGGAGTTCATCGATAATGAGCACGAGAACTAGTTAAAAAACAGTTTTCGGTGCCTAAACCCTAGTTTTCTAAAATTTCGCTTTGGATTGTCCGGGACGAGTACTGGCGGGTGGAGACAAGCGGATGAGAGAAGGATGACCCACCTGCACCCGGCACGCAGGATTCGTGTTGTCGGAGGAAGGACAGTCGCCTCGTCGTTCGCAGTGAAGCGGAATTTGCATTCAACAGGTCCCTCGTGGATCCCATGGGGTTCTTGCGCATTTCACACCTCGGAAGCGATTCCGACGACCATCGGCTCTGTTTGACCGACCTACCTCTACGATCATGGAGTATTCAGCGTCTGACATTCGACATCGTTCATTCTCGAAAGGGCTCCGTGGCTTCAAGACGGGAGAAGTGCAGTCCTTCCTGAATGGGCTCGCCGATGCGTGGGAATCGAAGAATGAGCGCATCGAAACGCTCGAGTTCAAGCTTGAGAAGACGGAAGAGCGAGTGGAGAAGCGGGAGGAACAACTGGACATGAAGGACGAGAGCCTCACCCAGCTTGAACAGTCGCTGAATGAGCGCGAGAAAGAGCTGGAGCAGAGGGAGAAGGAGCTTCAGGCCATCACCCAGCGTCTGAAGAACACACTCCAAAACGAATCGGATGCGCTCGCGTCGCTCGAGGACGAGGAGGGCACGGCGACGGAAGAGTTCGAGCTCGACGACAGCGCAACGCAGCCGGCGTCTGCCCGGACCAACGGCACGTCCGGCGCCTCCTCCAGCCCGTCCCCCGACAGCGGGGCGTCCAAAAGCAGTGCGGCCGCCGACTCCGAAGAAAAAACCTCCGAGGAGTGGGTCGACTCCCTGTTTCCGAATCGGTTGCCCGGCGCCGATGACGAGGAGGCAGAGACGTCCGAGAGCGACGAGCCAGAGAAGGAAGAGAAGTCGGCCAGCGAGTCGCAGTTCGAGGCCATCAAGGAGGACGTGCAGGGGATGGACGCCGACGGATCGAATGGGGCTTCGACCGCCGAGGAGGAAGGCGACGACACGGCTCCGCCCACCGACGAGATGGAACGAATCTGGGATGTCTTCGACGACCCGGCGTAGCGCGCGGGACGAGGGAGGAACGAGGCCCCCGCAGCGGTAAACGCACACCGGCCGTTTTCGTAGGAGCCGCCGCGTACTCTGTCTCTCGTCTCGACTCCATGAGCCCGACACCTGCTTGGTGGATGCTCGGCGGCTGGCGGCATTGCGCGCCTGTCTCTCCGCCAAATGTCGTTGTACGGTCCCTTCGGCTCCTCCTGCTGATCAGCATGGCCTGGATGCTCCTGTCGAATCCCGCCCAGGCCCAGATGGACAACATCGACACGGTGGAGGGTCCCCGCGGCGCAGAAACGACCCTCACTGCCCAGCCGCACGGCGTTGCCGATGGGCTTTCGGTACGGGCCTTGGGCATCGCGGCCCCAGACACCACCCGCTGGGCCCTGAGTTTGATTGGGGCCGAGTCCGGGGACGAGATCTCGCTCCGGCACGGGAACGAATCGCTTCCCCGTCTCGCCGTCCAGCGGCCCGACGACGGCGTCGGTCCCACCCGCGTCTATGTGTCGCAGCAGACCTTTCTCACGATGGCCGAATCGTCGTCGGTCACCCTGCAGGTTGGGACGGTGTCAGCCTCCCTCCCCGATCCTCTGCGCCGGGAGATGAGTGTCGTTTTTGAGCGGACGGCTCAGTGAACGCAGGACGAGCAGGCGCATCGGAAGATGCGATTGCCGTAATGTCCAAGGCACTCTGCTTCCAATTGGGCGGAGCGTCCGCTATCCTTCAGAACTCGACGTTCTTCCCGTCCAGTTTCCGTCCTTCTATGCTCCGCCGCGCATTCGCATCCCTATGCATCATCGTGGGGGTGGGGCTGACGGCCCTTCCCGTTGCCGGACAGAACCTTCCGAAGCACAACCTTGAATCGTTTGAGCCGCTCGACCTGCCCGCTCCGGATGCCCATCGCGCTGCCGACGGGCGTCCGGGCGCGCAGTACTGGCAGAACGAGGCCGACTACCGCATCAACGTCACGCTCGACGCGGAGACGGACCGGCTCACGGGCGAGCAGCTCGTCCGCTACACCAACAACTCGCCGGACGAGTTGGAGCGGCTCTGGGTGCAGCTGGAGCAGAACTACTTCAAGCCCAACAGCCGGGGGGCGAAGGTGGTGCCGTCCGACGCCCGCTTCAGCGGCTTCTTCGAGGGCGCCGGCTACACGCTGTCGAGCGTAAAAGTCGAGCACGAGGGAGAGACGTACACCCCCGACTACTCGGTGGACGGCACCCGGCTGATTGTGCCGCTTGAGGAGGCCCTGGCGGCCGAGGGGGGCACGCTGGATCTCAAGATCAAGTGGTCGTTTGAGATTCCGGAGTTTGGGGCCGACCGACATGGCATCCTGGACGTGGAGCAGGGCACCGTCTACCAGCTGGCGCAGTGGTACCCCCGGATGTACGTCCACGACGATGTAAACGGCTGGAATGCGCTTCCCTACCTGGGCCAGGGCGAGTACTACCTGGAATACGGCACCTTCCACGTCAACATCACCGCGCCGCGCGACATGATCGTGGGAGCGACTGGGACCCTGCTCAACCCTGAAGACGTGCTCACCGACAAGCAACGCGAGCGCCTGGACGAGGCCCGCACGAGCCGGGAAACGATCCCCATCATCGAGAAGAGCGAGGTGGGAAACGACGATACGCGGCCCGAGGGCGAGGGGCCGCTCACCTGGCGCTACCGGGCCGAAAAGGTGCGAGACTTCTCCTGGGCGGCCTCCGAGGCGTTCCTCTGGGATGCCGCGATGGCGAAAGCTGGACAAGACACGGTGCTCGCGCAGTCGCTTTATCCGAAAGAAGGGATCGGCGGTGACAAAAAACCAGGGTGGGAGAAGTCGACCGAGTACGTGCAGCACTCCGTCGAATTCTATTCCGATTTCGTGGCGCCGTATCCGTACGACACCGCCGTCAACGTAGCCGGGACGGTGGCCGGCATGGAGTACCCGCAGATCATGTTTTGCGATGTCGAATCCCGGGGACGGGACCTCTTCGGCGTCACCGACCACGAGTTCGGGCACAGCTGGTTTCCCATGGTCGTGGGCACCGACGAGCGGCGCTGGGCCTGGATGGACGAGGGCCTGAACACGTTCATGAACCAGTACTCGGAGGATGCCTACTACGACGAAAACAACCGGCAGAGCCTGCAACGGGCGTCGACGCTCATCGGGCAGCGGTTTGCGCCGTCGCCGTTTTCCGACCAGCCCATCATGACCCACGCCGATCATGTTCGGGACCGGGCTCTCGGCTTCCTGGCCTACCTGAAGCCTGCTGACGGCCTCATGCTGCTGCGTGACTACGTGGTGGGGCCGGAGCGCTTCGACGTGGCCTTCAAGGCCTTCTTCGACCGATGGGCCTACAAGCATCCGCAGCCGGCGGACTTCTTCCGCACCATCGAGGACGTGACCGGCGAGGACCTCGACTGGTTCTGGCGCAGCTGGTTCTACGAGACCGACGACGTGGACCAGGCCGTTGCGGAGGTTGCAACCGGCGACACGACCGAGGTCACCGTCGAGCAGAAGGGGGAGCTGATGCTCCCGGTGACGGTGGGGATCACGTATGAAGACGAGTCGACCACACAGCGCCGCATTCCCACAGAGGCGTTCTTTACGAAAGACACGCACGCCGTCGCGGTACCGGGAGGAAATGTGACGACGGTCCAGGTCGATCCCAATCAGCTCCTGCCGGACATCAAGCGCGGCAACAACACGTGGACGGCGAGCGGCTCGACGGAGACGGGGACGTCGTCCGGGAGGCAGTGAATCCGGGTCGACGGAGGCGGACACGCGAGGGCGTCTGGCATTGAGCCGGGCGCCCTCTTTCTGTTGGCATTTTCGCGTTGAACGTTAATACGTTAAACGTTGTGTGCGAAGGGGTTTGAGTGGTCCTGGATGCCGTGCAAGTCACGAAGCCCTCTCCACTTGGAAAACGGGGTCAGGGGAGAAGGCCTTTTCGTTCTGCCCGCGTGGTCGACACCGAAACGGAAATACTGAACGCGAGCACGCGACATCGCTTGTGATTCTATGCTGAGTGGCTATCTTACGCGTGGCTCGCTTGCGTAGACGCATCGTGTTCGTGTCGGTATGTCGTTTCCCGTTGCCCTGCTTCGCGGTTGTCTCGGCCTGGCCGTCTTTCTCGGGATTGCCGTGCTTTTCTCCACAAACCGCCGGGCCATCAACGGGCGGCTGGTGGCGACCGGGATCGGGCTGCAGGTCGTCTTCGCGGTGCTCGTGCTCAAGACGGGGCCGGGCGCGGTACTCTTCGACGCGCTCGCCACCTTCTTTGAGACGCTGCTCTCGTTCACGTACGAGGGGTCGACATTCATTTTCGGCGAGCTCGGAGACCCGGACAAGGGGCACAACTTCGCCTTTCAGGTACTGCCCACGATTATCTTTTTTGCCTCGCTGATGGGAGTGCTGTATCACCTGCGGGTCGTGCAGCCGCTGGTGCGGGGGATGGGGTGGTTGATGCAGCGGACCCTGCGCATCTCCGGGGCGGAGTCGCTGGCGGCCTCGGCCAACGTGTTCATCGGGCAGACGGAGGCGCCCCTGGCGATCAAGCCGTACGTGGAGGGCATGACGCGCAGTGAGCTTATGACGCTTATGACGGGCGGCATGGCGACAATCGCCGGAAGTGTGCTGGCGGCCTACATCGGGTTTCTCGGGGGCGAGTCGGAGGCTTCGCGGCAGCTGTTTGCAAAGCATCTGCTATCGGCCTCGGTGATGAGCGCGCCCGCTGCGATTGTCATGGCGAAGATCCTCATTCCGGAGACCGAGACGCCGGAGACGCAGGGCGGCGCCGAGATTACGACGGATCACGGCGCCGACAACGTGATCGAGGCGGCGGCGGAGGGGGCCACCGACGGGCTGCGGCTGGCCCTGAACGTCGGCGCCATGCTGCTTGCGTTCGTGGCTCTCATCGGGACGATCAATGCGGGCTTCGAGTGGCTGGGGTCCCCGACGGTGACCGGGACGCAGCTGTACGACCTGAACGCGGGGGTGGCGCAGGCCTCCGGGGGGCGCTTTGAGACGCTGTCGCTGGAAGCGGTGTTTGGGTTTGTCTTTGCGCCGCTGGCCTGGGCGATGGGCGTGGAGGCGGCCGATGTCCTGACGGTCGGCACGCTTCTCGGGGAGAAGGTGGCCGTGAACGAGTTCGTCGCGTACGCCTCGCTCCGCGACCTCAAGGGAACGCTCAGCGAGCGCTCGGTGCTCATCAGTACCTACGCCCTCTGCGGCTTCGCCAACTTCGCGTCAATCGCCATCCAGATCGGCGGCATCGGCGGCATTGCGCCGTCGCGGAAGGGGGAGGTGGCGGCGCTGGGCCTGCGGGCGGTGCTGGGGGGCGCGCTGGCCTCCTGGACGACGGCGACGATTGCGGGGGTGTTGGTGGGGTGAAGAGGGGCAGACTGATAAATGGCGGATTTGCAGGTTGGGGATTGGGGCCTTTTCGCCCGCTGTCTTCAGCCCAAAGCTCCCCTCATACCAAATCCGGCTGCAAAGTTGGTAGCACTCCCACACCCACAAACGCCCACACGTTCACGGAAAAACTGGAAGAGACCTGGCAACGGAGCCCCCTCGTTCGCCTGCACGGTTCCTGTAGAGTTGCTCTCACTATCGCGGTGCGGGAATGTCGACGGGGAGGCGGGCCCAGCCGGAGTAGGGCACCTGGGTTTGGCCTTCGGTGACGTAGGCGGGGGTCCACGTCGTGCTCGTGACGGCCCGCATGACGATGGCGTTGAGGGTAGGATGGGTGCCTTCGACCACCTCGATGGCGTCGATCGTGCCGGTCGAGTCCACGTGGACCTGCGCCGTAACGCGCCCGCTGTTCTCTTGGGTGTGGAGGCTGTCCGGCAGCGGAAGCCCCCTGATGCCCTCCTTGAGAGAGGGCGGCTGGTAGTGCTCGTCGACGGCCTTGAACGCCTTTTTCCTGTACTGCCGCAGCAAGGGATCCTTCAGGCGCCCATCCTGCACGGCACCGCCCAGGGAGACGTCTTGGAGGACCGGCACGGCGTGCTGCTCAAAGAGCGAGTCGACGAGGGCGGGATTGCTCCGGTACAGCTCCTCCAGGCTGCGCTTGACGGCCTTCTGAAACTGGCCCTGCGTGATGCCGCCGGCACTGAGTGCAAACTCCTGCTCCACGATGCCCATGCCCGGGAGACTGCTCAGGTCGCGAAAGACGGCCGCCGTGTCGACGCCGGTCTTCCACATGCGGTCCTGGATGCCCGTCCAGCCGGACGGTGGGGCGGATGGGGAGTCGCTCCCGCCCCCGCATCCGGTGAGACAGAACAGGCCGAGGAGGGGGAGCGCAATCCAGCGGGCAGCGGTCATGGACGATACAGCAGCATGAGAAAACCGTCTACGGAGAGGCCGACGGGCACCGCGACGGACGCCTCTACTCGATCAGCACCGGGGTGCCGACCAGCACCTGCGTCCAGAGCTCGTTCATGACCCGATTGTGCACGGCCACGCAGCCCTGGGTCCAGTTGGTAGCATCGCCGGTGCCTTCGCCGTGGATCTCGATCCAGCCGCCGAGGGCCGTGTTCATCGGCGGCAGCCGAAACTCGTCCTGCGCCTCCACGATGGCGTCGTGCTCAGCCTCCGAGATAAGGTCGTTCCGGCGTCCGCGTCGCGCATCAGCAACCGTAGGATAGTTCAAAACCAGGGCCTTATAAAAGCGGCTCCGGGGATTCTTTTCGATAACATAAAACGTGCCCTCCGGGGTGCGCCAGTGGTCGCGCCGGGTGCGGGAGCCGCGCCGCTGCTTGTCGGCGAACGTGTTGTAGCCGATGTCGATGTTGAAGGTCTCGACCAGGCGGGGGCCGCGGTAGAGGTAGAGGAGGCGGTCGGCCTTCGAGACGCGGAGCCAGACGTTGGAGAGGGCGTCAGCGGGGACGAAGCCGGTTCGGCCCTTCTCTGTGCGTACGCGGCACCAGTCGTCCTCGCAGCCGAGTCGGCGCAGCGGGGTCCGGACAGGCAGGCGGCCGACGGGGGTAGAGGCATTCGGGCGGTTGTAGAGGGTCGTCTCGCCGCCGACGATGTGGCTGAGGGGGGCGTCGGACGGGGCCGGACGCTCCGGGACGACCGCCGTCGAGTCTTCGTCGGAGCCGCGGGGCGGGAGGTCGTCGTTTTGCACCGACGGTACGTGGGCAAGCTGGGCCGCGACCGGGGCGGAAGCGCTCCCGGCCAGTAGGAGGAGACCGCCGAGGACCACAATGAGGCGTCCGAGAACGTGCATGGACAGCAAGGGCAGTCGTAGGAGAGCGGCGGGTGGACCCCGCTGGGCGGGGACTACGAGGCGTTGGCGTCCAGGCAATGCCGGTAGGCCGCCAGGGTCCCATCGAGCACGAGGGCGTCCGTCACGTGGTCGACGGCCTCGCGCACTGTCTCGTTGGCATTGGCCGGTGCAAACGAGGTGCCAACGGCCTGCAGGGCCTCCAGGTCGGAGCCCGTGTCGCCGATGTAGGCCACCTCGTCCATGTCCAGGCCCAGGTGATCCGTAAGCCACTGCAGGCCGCTTCGTTTCGTAATACCCGGTGGCAGCACGTCGACCGACACGTCCGTGTCGAACACGCGGAGGTCGGGGCCGCGATCGGCCACGAACTGCTCCGTGCGCCCCCGGACCTCTACGATTTCGTCGGGGTCCGGCGACACGACGCCGGCCTGCGTGCGCTTGGCGTGGTCGAGGGAGAGCTTGGTGCCGGGAATGCACTCGGTGGTGAACCAGTGCCGCACCTTCTTGATTTCCGCCTCGATCTCGTCGGTGAGGACGGGATTCCAGGTCGTCTGCGCCTCGACCGGGTCGAAGCGGCCCCCGCCGGCCTCGAAGAGTACCGGCACGGTAAGGTCGAGCATCTGGGTCAACGCCTCGACGTACGGGTAGGGACGCCCCGAGCAAATGGACACGGCCGGCGTTGGGGCCGGTGCCGTGGGTGGCCCCGCGTCGTGGGCGTAGCGGCGAAGCGTCGCCAGGCCGTCAAGGTTGTAGGGCATGTACGGCTCTCCCAGGCACCCGTCGATGTCGCTGACGAAGAGCTTGATCATAGCAAAGCGATGGGATAGGGAGAGGTAAAGGCGTCCCGGCGGGACGCCCTTACGCGGCTCTACTCGGGGCTACTCGTCCTCCTGCTCCTTCCGGAAGGACTCTTCCAGGGCCTCGACGATCTCGTCGGAGATGCCCATGCGGGAGAAGCCGCCGTCGTGGTAGAGCGTCTGCATAGTGACCTTGCGCGTAAGGTCGCTGAGGAGGGTCACGGCGTAGTCGGCGCACTCCTCGGCGCTGGCGTTGCCGAGGGGGGCGGCCTTTTCGGCGAACTCGTACATCGCGTCGAAGCCCTCGATGCCGGACCCGGCGGTCGTCTTGGTCGGACTCTGCGAGATCGCGTTGATGCGGATGTCGCGCTTGCCGAGCCGGTAGCCGAACGAGCGCACGATGCTCTCGAGAAGGGCCTTCGCGTCGCCCATCTCCGAGTACTTAGAAAAGATGCGCTGCCCGCCGATGTAGCTCATCGTGATGATCGAGCCGCCGTCGTCGATCGCCTCGGTGGCGAGGGCGTGCTGAATGATGCGATGCAGGCTCACCGCCGAGATGTCGAGCGTCTGCTCGTACCAGTTGTAGTTGAGGTCCTCGTAGGGCACGTCCTTGCGTACGTTCACGCCCATCCCGATGGAGTGGACGATGAAGTCGATGGTGCCGTACTCGTCCTTGACCTCTTCGAAGAGGTCCTCCAGCTCCTCGTCGTCGGTGGCGTCGGCCCAGATGACGGAGCTGTCGGTCTCCTCGGCCAGCTCGTCGAGGCTGCCGAGGCGGCGGGCCACCGGAGCGTTGGAGAGGGCGAAGTCGGCGCCTTCGCGGTCGCAAGCCTGAGCGATGGACCAGGCGATGCTGTCCTCGTTGAGGGCGCCGAAGATGATGCCGGTTTTTTCGTCGAGCAGGTCGTGTCCAGACATAAGATCGAAAGTTGAAAGTTGAGAGCTTGGAAGATGAGAGGGAAGAACGGTTATCGGCCGGGCACCGGGCAGTTGTCCGTGCCGGAGGAATCGGGGGCGGTCGTTACAGCCGAACGTCCTGCATGGACGCCAGGCGGTCGAGGAGCGTACGGTGGATGCGGCCGTTGGTGGCGCACACCTGTCGCTCGAAGACCGGCGTGAGGCCGCCCGTATCGCGGTAGTCGGTGACGCGCCCGCCGGCCTCGCGCACAAGGAGGACGCCCGCCGCGACGTCCCAGGGACGAAGGCCCGTTTCGAAGAACCCGTCGAAGCGCCCGCAGGCCAGCCGGGCCAAGTCGACGGAGGCCGAGCCGTGGCGGCGCACCGAGCGGGAGGTGCGCAGGATCGTGTCCAGCACGTCGAGGTACTGATCGGTGTGCTCGAAGCGGCGGTACGGAAAGCCGGTGGCGAGAAACGCGTCGCCGAAATCGTCGGTATCGGCCCTCTGAATGGGAGTGCCGTTGAGTTGCGCGCCGTGTCCGGCCACCGCCGTGAAGAGTTCATCGTGCGGGACGTCGAGCACCACGCCGACCACGATCTCGTCTTCCCCCTGCAGGGCGATGCTGACGGCGTAGGGCGGCACCTGCTGGATGAAGTTCGTCGTGCCGTCGATCGGATCGACGATCCAGCGTGTGCCGTCGACGTGGATGTCGTGTCCCGCGTCTTCGTCGTCCTCTTCCGCGAGGACGCCGATGTCATCGTCGCCGTCGAGCAGTACGTCCAGGATGGTGTCCTGGGCTGCCTCGTCGACTTCAGTGACAAAGTCATTGGTCTGTTTGGCCCGCATCCGGCCGAGCTGTCCCGTGCGGTCCCGAATAAGAGCGGTGCCCCGCCGGGCGGCCTGGACGGCCCGGGCCAGAACGTCGTCGTGCGGCGAATTGTGGGTTGGAAGGTCGTCCATGCGGAACCAGCGTCTGTCTCAGGCAGCGGTGCGAGAAGGGCGTCCGCTCGCCCGGGCAAAGCCGAAGACTGTGCGAAGCCGGTTCGTGGAGCCGAAACTTCTGGCCTGCGTCGGGCTAGCGATACAGCAGCCTACGCCAACATATAAATCGACGGCCACTGATGCAGCCGCCCCGATCCAAACACGCCCGTTCTTTACACGCCCTGCTGGGAGTCCTTCTGCTCGTGGGGAGTGGCCTCGGCGGTGCTGGGTGCACGTCGTCGCCACAGCCGCCGGTTGCATCGTTTCAGCCGACAGATTCCCTCACGACGGCCGTGGGACGCGACTCGGCCCTCGCGGTGCTGGCGTCGATGCGACGGGCCGCGTTTGATTCGGCCTTCGCGGCGCTCAGCGACTACGCCGTAACGCGGACCGTGCGCACGGAGCGGCTTGAGCCGAACGGAACTGTCACTGCCCGTCGGCACTCTGTGCTCCGCTACCCGCCGGGCGACGCTGCCGGCACCCTTCAGGAAAGCGACTCGACCGGGCACTTCCGCAGTGGCAGCCTCCTGGGCATGGTTGCTTCCGCGACATCCCGCACGGATCGTCCGCCGGATGGGGCCGCGCAGATGCTGGCCGACGATCCGCCGTACGTTGAACCGCGGACGCAGGAGGCGTACCGGTACGCGCTCGGGGCCGACGCGCTGTCGGACGGCACGCCGGTCTACGTGGTGGAGGCAACAGCCCGCGCGGACGAGGCGGGGCGCGATCAGAGTGTCCGATATGCGCGGCTCCTGCTGGACCGTTCGACGCGCGCCCTCGTGGGACTCACCCTCATCCGGATCGACGAGGGCCTGCTGTTCAGCGAGTACAGTCGCTCTGCGCTGCGGCTCCAGCGGGGACCGGACGGGACCTGGATGCCTCACGAAAAACGCGTGCGGGCCTTTCTGCACGTGCCGTTCCGAGCGCCCCGGTACGTGCGCACCGCGTCTACGTTTTCCGACTACACCGATCCGTGAACACGTTCTTGACGGCCGCTGTTACTCGTAATCGAGCACGTCCCTCCGCGTGCGGAGGACCGCCGCTCCCGTCTGTACGGATCGATACGACCGCAGGAGGTTCGCATGGGACTCGCCCTCGTTGACGACGTACAGCCCCAAATCGACACCGACCGCTTCGGCCGGTCGATGCGAGGGGTCGAGACGGTCGGGTCGACGAACACCGCGGCCGCCGAGTGGGCCCGGAAGGGGGCGGAGGAGGGAAGCGTCGTTGTGACGGAGTACCAGTCCGAAGGTCGGGGGCGGCACGGGCGTACCTGGGACGCCGAGAAAGGCACGAACCTGATGTTCTCAGTGGTGCTGTGTCCGACCCTGGAGGCCGATCGCCTGAGCCTTATCACGGTGGCGTCGAGCGTGGCGGTGGCAGAGGCCATCGACGCGTTCATGACGGGACACGAGGCGGCCCTCAAGTGGCCCAACGATGTGCTGCTGGAAGGGCGAAAGACGTGCGGCATGCTGCTGGAATCGTCCCTCTCAGGCGCCCAGAACGCCGAGGTCGTCGTCCTCGGCGTGGGGCTGAACGTCAACCAGACCGCGTTCCCCGATGCGTTGGTCGATACTGCCACCTCCTTGCACCTCGTCACAGGACGGGCAGTGCCGCGGGCCGCCCTTCTCGCTCGGGTGCTCGCCCGGCTGGAAGCTCAATACGACGCCGTGCAATCCGGACCGTCGGCGAGAGACGCCGTCCGGGCGGCCTTCCACGAGCGGCTCGCTGCGCTCCAGGAATCTATGACCTTCCGCGCGTCGGAGACGGGCGACACCATCACGGGTGTCGTACAGGGCATTACCGACACCGGAGCGCTCCGCCTCGACACGCCGGACGGGCCGCGCATCGTCCACGCCGGCGAGGTCACGTCTCGCGTGTGAGCGCCTGGGAGGAGGCGGGAGAGAAAAAACAATTGGGGGAAGGCCAGCGAAGGGAGAGGCGGAAAGCAATCGGATATGGAGCGTCGTTCTGGAGAGATATGCCGTCCGCCGGGGCGATGCGGCTCGGAGTGAACGGGGATCTGGAGGCATGGACGCTTTTGCGCATTGCCCTACACCCAGCCTCGTTCCGGTCTACAACCACGCTGCGACTCCCGTTGAGCGGGGCGAACACAGCCATTTCGGGATTGGGATCCGTCCGGGTCGGGGGCCTTCTGCGCACACACGCAACCACGCACATACACATTCATGTTTCTCGCGGTCGATATTGGCAACAGTGCCGTGAAGGGGGGAGTCTTCGACGGAGCGACGCTGGAGCAGGTCTTTTCGGTTGCGAGTGCGGCGGAGGCGACGTGGCCGGAGGCACTGGCCCCGCACCTGAGTGATGTGTCGGTCGACGGGGTGGGCATTGCCTCGGTGGTCCCGGCCACCACCGAGGCGGTGACGGCGGCCCTGGAAGCGCGCACGGACGCGACGCCGGTGCACGTCCGGCCTGCGATGCCATTGCCGTTCCGACTCGACTACGAGACGCCCGACACGCTGGGCATGGATCGGCTGGCGGCCGCGGCGGCGGGGTGGACCCAGCACGGGCGTCGGGCCGATCCTGCACGGAGTGTGGTCGTCGTGGATGCCGGGACAGCCGTGACCGGCGAGGTTGTGCACCGCGACGGCGTCTATCGGGGGGGCGTGATCGCTGCGGGCCCGGCGCTGGTGCGACAGGCGCTTCGGGGGGGGACCGCCCAACTGCCGGACGTAGATCTTGAGCTTCCCGACGATCCGGTGGGACGCTCGACGCAGTCCGCCATTCAGAGCGGCATCATGTGGGGGCTCGTCGATCTCGTTCGCGGCATGACGGAGCGCCTCGCCAACCGCCTGCCCGACTCGCCGGTTCTCGTCCTCACCGGCGGCTGGAGCGCCCTGCTGGCCGACCACCTCGAGGCCGTCGACGCCGTCAGTCCCCACCTCGTACTGGAGGGCGTGCACACTCTGACGGCGGACGACGACATCGGGAGTATGTGAGTGTGGGAGTATGTGGGCAGTGTCCCGACTACTGTCGGGGTATGTGGGCGACGCACGAGTGCGTCTAGTGCAGCTTCAAACGATCTTTTGGGGAAAGCAGTTTGCTATTGCTCCAAGCTCCAGCTTGAGGTATGGACGGACGAGGTCCGTCCAAAGCCCGATTGCACAACGGACCAGTTGAAGCTGCACTAGGCCCAAGTAGTTGGGACGCCGACTTTTACTCCGACCCTGAACTTTGCAATTGGATTCGGTATAGGGCGGCGCGGGTATAGCCGGGACGGCTCTTCATGATGTATGACCGAAGTTGGGACCCAGGGCGATCACATGTTGGAACGCGTTCGGAAAAGCAGGAGGCACTGTTGCCATTCATCGACTCATCTGTCCGAAATGAATGGACGCCTGGAGGCACGAACGCTGTGCTCTACTGCTTTCCTGCCCTGCACTCATCATAGAGCAAGATGCAATTGCTCCGAGTTGCGATCTACGTGCCCCGATTCGAATCGACGGCGGACGACAGACTGACGGGCATGACTTCGCTTCGCTCGGCCCCAGACCGCCGAATACAGCGCTTGAGGCGGCCTGTCGTCCGTCCGTAAAGGATGACCTCGCTGACTCGACCCCGGTCGGGCCATCCGTTCGGCACAACGGTCTGTACCTCGCCACTTGCGTCACGTATTCCCGTCCGGGTGCACCAACGCGCCAACGCGCTACTCTTCCACAACCACGATCGACCACGTCTTCGTCTCTTCGTCGTAGGTGGAGGCGCCTTCGTCGAAGGCAAACTGATCGGACTCCTCCTCGGCCCACTCCTGCAGGTCCTCCATTTCCTCGGCGGTTTCCTGCACGATGAAGTTGACGAACTCTCCGCGTTTGACCTCCAGGTCTTCGCCGGTGATCTCCTCGCGCTCGCCGTCCACCTCGCGCTCGAAGGTGACCTCGACGCGGGCCTCGTAGGTGTGCTCGTCGGTCCACGCGTCGCGGTGGGTGTCGGGCAGAAGGTCCCAGACCCATCGGTCCTCCAGGCTGTCGTTGAGGATGGGGCTTACCACGGGCCGCCAGTAATCGGCCACCGGGCCGATGTCGGGAATCTCGACATCTATGCCGAGCTGATAGTTCGGAATGAGGTCGTCGGGGCGCAGGAGGCCGAAGAGGCCGGACAGAATGACCCCGTTTTCCAGCAGACGGCGCTGGGCCCCGGTGGGGAGGTTGGCAAAGTCCATGGCGGCGTACATGACCCCCGGACTGTAGCGGTCGAGGGCCGACATGAGCGGGGCGTCGTAGATCTCGCTGTTGACCCGGAGGGCCTCCTCCAGCTCGTAGTCGTCCAGCCCGAAGAGGTCCGCAAGCATGTCCTCGTCCTCGTCGTCGATGGTGGTCTGCAACGCGTCGATGATTTCCCGGCGTTCGGGGTTCAGGTCGTCGAAGTAGTTGAACGTCCCGGACGTGCGATAGTCGAACATGTCCGGGGCGAACGGATTGCCTCCGGGTTGCTTCCGGTCGGCCGGAGACAGAAGAACGGTGAGGTTCGGCATGTAGGAGGAAAACGGTCAGTAGAGATGCGAGCAGCGGGGGGCGGAGGCACCGGGCAGGCGCACGCCGAGACAGGGCGCGTTACTCCGCGTCGGCGTCGGTCGAGTCCCCGGCGCTCTGCTTGCGAAGCTCCTCGAGCAGGGCGTCGATATCGTCGCGGATGTGATCAGCTCGGGCCTGGGCGTCGGCCACGAGTTCGTCGCCGGACTGACCGGGCTGGGGTTGCGGCCCGGATTCGAGGACGCGTCGCAGGAGATCTTCCGTCTGGGCGGCCAGGTGCTCCAGCTGATAGGCCAGACGACGACGCGTGACGGGGCCGCGCTGGGGGGCGAACATCATCCCGAGCGTAAACCCGAGGGCCCCACCGGCCAGAGCGCTCCAGATCCCAGTCTGTACGGTACGATTTCGTGACGTTTTCTCCATGGACCACATAGACGTTGGACGAAAAAGACCCGTAGAACGTACCTCTACCGAACGAAGAGGATCCGGTTTCTCGGTGGCGCCGACCCCACGGGGAGGGACGCCCGCAGGGGGGATGCCTCCCTATTCCCGGTTCAGCAAACCGTGTGCGTTTCGGATGTAGCGCTTCCGGCTCGGTCCTCTTTCGGTAGGACTGCTTTGAATGTTACCGACCTCGTACGTTTCTTGCAACATGCTCATGCAAAATGTACGAGGCCTTTCCGCGTAGCAACCGGTACGCAGTCGCAGTAACACCATAATGATATGGGGCAACTCCTGACGGAACGCCATGACGGCAGGGTCAGCATCGGTCGATGGGGAAACGTCAGGCGGAGCACGAGACCACCGGCTCCCGACGCGCATCCGCGCCTGATCGGAGAAGACGACCTGTCGTCACGACTGTGCCGTTGTACCAGAGTCCTCATTTGTTCAACCGCGCACGGATTCGCTGAGAGCGTTGGTTCTCGAATCGGTGCCGGACGTCTGGCTCCCACTGATGACGAGTCCACTCATGCACGAAACTCCATTTCCTGTTCACGAGAAAGGGGACTTTCAATACAACGATGAAGGCCCTTCCGATTCTCCGCTGCCGCCCATCGTGCTTTTGCACGGGATGCTCGGAGACCTGAGCAACTGGGTGGACACGGTGGAGGAACTTTCGGAGAGTGGCTACCGGGTAATCGCACCCATCATCCCGATCTACGATTTTCCGATTTCGGACACCGGGGTCCCGCGCCTCACGAGGTACGTCTACGAGTTTGTAGAGGCGATGGCCCTCGACAGCACGATCCTGGTGGGCAACTCCCTGGGGGGGCACATCGCGCTCCTGTACACCCTGGAGTACCCTGATCTCGTCGATGCCCTCGTCCTGTCGGGCTCGTCCGGCATCTACGAGGCCACGATGGGATCGAGCTTCTTCAAGCGGCAGGACCGGGAGTTTATTCGGGAGCGTACCGAGATGACGTTCTACGACCCGAAGTTTGCCACCGAGGAGCTGGTCGACGAGATGTTTGAGATCGTCAACGACCGGCCTCGGGCCCTGCGCCTGCTCAAGATTGCCCGTTCGGCCGATGAAGAGACGGTTACCGAGCAGTTGTCCGAGCTGGAGATGGAAACCCTTCTCATCTGGGGACGGGACGACATCATCACGCCGCCGGAGGTGGCGGAGGAGTTTCGGGACCGAATGCCCAACGCGGAGCTGCACTTCATCGACAAGTGTGGGCATGCCCCGATGATCGAGCACCCCGGCCCCTTCAACGAGTTAACGCTCGACTTTCTGAGCGAACTGGCCGAGACGCAGCACGTGACCTCCCCGTCCGGCCCCTAACTGTGCGGGGCCGGCAGAACGGGCTCTGCCCATCTCTCATCTATGAAGCCGGCTTGCCTCCGTCTGTAGTCTTGGGGCTGGCTGCCCGTGCGATAGGAGCGCGGGGCCCTCAGCGGTCGAGGCATCCCTGTCTACTCACGCAGACACCTGTGTGGAGGATCGCACGCCGTCCGGGCCGCGGCGGCGGTGGCTTCGGCGGACATACGGCGATATGTCGGAGGTGCGCCCCCTTGGCACGCCTGTTGCCGCGTACCTCCACTACGGGAGCGGGCCGGTCGGAAAGCTCAGAGTCGTACGGCGGCTCTGCACCGACGACGGTCCATTGCGTCCCCGGGGCTGTAGCACCGCGGGGGCCTCCGTATCGGCCGGGCAGGTGCGTCCTCTGGGTGAGCGCGCCTGCCCGGCTTTTTTTATGGATCGGGCACAAGGAGTCGGGGAGAGCGGTTGAAACGTTATACTTTGCACGCCGCATGTGTCTAGCACATACATGCGTTCAGTGCAGGCGGGCCTGGCCCCGACGCGAGGAACGAGAGCGGCCCACTTCGGTGTCGTGGAAGTCGGGCGTAGGAAGTTCGGAAGCACGGGGCGGCGCACGCGATCGGTCCGTCGAGCACGCTGGACGCCCATCGTCCTCTTTCCTGACAACTTGCTTCTGTTATGGCACGCGGCGTAAACAAGGCGATTCTGATTGGAAATCTCGGGCAGGAGCCCGAGCTTCGATACACGGGGAGTGGCACCGCGGTCTGCAATATGCGGCTGGCCACTAACGAGTCCTACACGAACCGCGATGGCGAAGAAGTCCAGAAGACGGAGTGGCACAACGTCGTGGCGTGGGGGCGGCTCGGGGAGATCTGCAACGAGTACCTCGACAAGGGCTCGCAGGTCTATTTCGAAGGGTCGCTCCAGACCCGCTCCTGGGAGGACCGCGACGGCAATACGCGGTACACGACGGAGGTGAAGGCCCAGGAGATGATGTTTCTCGACGGCAACCGCGACCAGGCGCCGGGGCAGGGCGGCGAGTACCAGGACGAGAACTTCGACCAGCGGCCGCCGCAGCAACAGCCGGCGGGTCCGGGCGGCCAGCAGGGCAGCCAGTCGGGGCAAGACGGCTCCGGCGGCGGATCGCCGTCCGGGGGGGAATCGTCCGGCGGCGGCCAGTCGGGCAACGGCGAGGAGGAGACCTTCGAGCCGGACGACGAGCTCCCCTTCTGAATACAACTAGCAACGGGCTGCACAATTTCTCCCCTGAAGAATAAGGGTATACGTTTGAAAGTGAAAGACTTAGCCGGAAGGCGGCGCTTGTACAGGCGCTGCTTTCCGGCTTTCCTGGTTAGACTTTACAGTCGTATCTCCAGCTGCTTGGCAGAAGCGCTGGGCCGGGTCTGCTATTTCCTCTGAGGGGAGGAAGGGGCCGTAGAAATCCTCTGCAGAGTAGGACCTCAAAGTAGGGAGCGGGGCAGAATTACTCTCTTCTCGTCGTACGACTGCTTTACACAGCACCCCCATGAGGAGGCCCACGATGGGAACGTTGCAGGTTGAACTTGATCTCCCGCGCGAGATCCACAACCGGGGTGGACCCGCCTTCGTGAGCTACACTCAGTACGACACCAACGGCTGGCTTACGCTCGACCTCCGCGAGCCCGACGGGCACATTCCGGAGCCGACCCGCACGGGGGAATACACCGGCTTGCGTTACGTCGCCAAGGTCGTGTCTCCTCCGTGCGTGACGGTCTACTGGCTCGTCGAAACCATCTCCGGCTGGTCGTCGGCGGTGTTGTCCTGCAAGAGTTCGAGGGCGAAGGAGCGGAGACGTTGCGCAGCTCGGCCGTGGAGGTAGAATGGGCCGTGCGCTCGTCGTCGGGCGGGTGGGAGCGGAGGCCGAACACAAGGTGGCCACCCGGTTTGAGCAGAGCGGTGAGTTTGCGGAAGGCGCGCTCACGCCGGGACGGCGGCACGTGCATCCAGACCCCGTTCAGCAGGATGAGGTCGAACCGGTAGTCGAGGTCGTGGGGAGGCGGTCGTCGATCCACTGGATGCGGGGGGCGGTCCTGGGCCCGTGTCCCGGAGCGCATCGGCGGGCTCGACGGCCACGACCTCGTGCCCCTGCTCCGCGAACCACGCTGCGTCGCGGCCGGAGCCGGCGCCGACGTTGAGCACCAGCAGTTGCGTCGCTGGAAGAAGCGAGAGCCAGCTCTCATGGATCTCGTTTGCTGCAACGGACTCGTAGCGCGTCAGAAAGTCGCTGGGACGGCGGTCGTAGACGGACATCGGGACGAGGACGCGGGGCGACGGACGCCGAAAGGGATGAACGGTCTCGGAGGAACGTCACGGTATTCATGCAGGCAGACGTCAGAAGTTGCACCTGCGCTCGGGAATCGGAGGCAGGCAGAGGGCCTGCGAATCGGCGGATGTTCCTTCAACAAACCGCTCGAGAGGTCCATCGCCACTGGCAGTCGGTAGCCTCGTTCGGGGCACGCAGGAGCACTTCCTCACTGGCGGTCACTGACTGCCTCGGTCAGGGCGCACTCCCGACGGCTGTCGGAGTACTTCCTCCCTTCGGTCAGGGCGCACCCCAGGAGTACTTCCTCCCTTCGGTCGGGGCGCACCGGGTGGGAATTCCGCGTCTGTTGTGGGGCGATGCTCTCGACGGGCGCGCCGCGGACACGTGGGGACGTTCCCCAATCTTGCCGATTTGTTGCAGCTTCGTTTGCAGATTTCGGACCTGCGTCTGATCTTCTGACCGTAACGCCCGTTACGGCAGTGTATTTTCGAGGGCGAAACGTCCGAATCTGGGGCCGTGTCGCCCGGCTGCTTTGTTGAGACCGCACAGCGTTATGAGCATTGCTTCGTACCTCTCCGAGGACCTTGGGGCGTCGGTGGAGTTCGACACGTTCCGAGACGCCTTTCGTGAAACCCTCCAGAACGTGTTTTCCCGACGCGCGGACTTTGATGAGCTCAGCACGTCGCGGGGCCTGCCGCCGTTCGTCATGCGGGAAATCCAATCGCTCACGCCGCTCTCCGTCTTTATCCCGGAGGAGTATGGCGGGCGCGGGGGGCATGTTCACGAATGCCAGGCCATCCTGGCGACCGCCTCCTATGAGTCCCTCGCCCTGTCGCTCACGCTCGGCATCAATGGGGCGCTGTTTCTACAGCCCCTGACCAAATACGGGCACGAAGAAGTAAAGGGGCCCATCTTCGAGCGGTTTACCGAGGACAAGAACATGGGCGGGCTCATGATCACGGAGCCCGACTATGGGACCGATGCCCTGAACATGAAGACCTCCTACACGAAGGAGGACGGCACCTACCACGTGGACGGCACGAAGCACTGGGCGGGCCTCACGGGCTGGGCCGACTTCTGGCTCATTACGGCGCGTCGGCAGGGGAGCGACGGGGAGCTCGGGCGCGACATCGACTTCTTCGTGGCCGACATGAACCAGCCCGAGCAGCTGGTCGAGGTCGAGGAGTTCTACGAAAACCTCGGCCTCTACATGATTCCCTACGGCCGCAACAATGTCGATATTCGCGTGCCGGAGGAGCACCGTCTGCAGCCGAACAGTACGGGCATCAAGATGATGCTCGACACGCTGCACCGCAGCCGCATCGAGTTCCCGGGCATGGGCATGGGCTTTCTGCAGCGCATCCTCGACGAAGCCATCAGTCACGCCCGCGAGCGCTCGGTGGGCGGACAGGCGCTCATCAACTACGACCAGGTGCAGCGCCGGATCACAGAGATTCAGGCGGCCTTTACGGCCTGCTCGGCCATGTGCCTGCACACCAGCGAGCACGCCCACACCGACAACGACCTCTCCGGTAAGGCCCTCTCGGCCAACGCCATCAAGACGGTGGTGACCGATCTCATGCAGGATGCGTCGCAGTCGCTTCTGCAGCTGATGGGGGGGAAGGGCTATCAGCTCGACAACGTGGCCGGGCGGTCGGTCGTCGACAGTCGCCCGTTCCAGATCTTTGAGGGCTCCAACGATGTCCTTTATCAGCAGATCTCGGAGGCGATGCTCAAGTCGATGCGGCAGCTGAAGGAGACGAACCTGGAGACGTTCCTGTCGGATCACGACCTCACCTCGCGGGCCGTGGAGTACTTCGACGACACGCTCAACTTTGAGGTCGATCAGTCGCTCTCGCAGCGGAAGCTGGTGGAGCTCGGTCGCATTCTGGGGCGCATCGTGACCATGGAGCTCGTGATTGAGCTCGGCGATCGCGGCTTCCGGAGTGATCTGATTTCGAACTGCCTCCAGGTGTTCAAGACGAACGCAGAGGGGCTACTCGCGGGGTATCACGAAACGAAGCAGACCTCTGTCATCGAGGACTACGTCGAGGGCAGTGCCTGGATTGATTTCGTGCAGGCGTGAGGCGGCGTCTCCTCACGGCGCAATCGCTCCTCTCTTGTGCAGGGACGCTCCGCCGCCGGATACTTTGTGTTGCGTATTGCGTAATCCGTATTCTGCAAGCTCCTCCGAGCTCCGCCGCACGCGTCCGAAGCGCAGCGAAGACGTACGTGACAACCCGACACACGCCGCGCACTGGGTCGTGTAAGGCTGTCGAGGACGTACCCTTTGACGCTTTTCTCCCCGTCCGACTCTCGTTCCCATGGCTGTTCAATTCGGCGTCGTCGTCTTCCCTGGGTCCAACTGCGACCACGACGCGTACCACGCCGCCAGGCACGTGTGTGGACAGGACGCCCGGTTTATCTGGCACGAGGGGGAGAGGGTGGGGGATGTGGACGTGGTGATTGTGCCCGGCGGGTTTTCGTACGGGGACTATCTGCGGTCCGGAGCCATTGCCCGGTTCTCTCCCATCATGCAGGACGTGGTGCGGTTTGCCGAGGACGGCGGCCTCGTGTTCGGCATCTGCAATGGATTCCAGATTCTGTGCGAGGCCGGTCTGTTGCCGGGCACGCTCATGAAGAACGAGTCGCTCCGCTTTATCAGTCGGCCGACAACGCTTCGGGTCGAGAACACCGAGACGCCGTTTACCGGCGCCCTGCAGGAGGGGCAGGTCGTGACGTTCCCCATCGCGCACGGCGAGGGCCGCTACTTTGCGGAGGACGAGGTGCTCGACCGGCTGGAGGCCGACGATCAGGTGCTCTTCCGCTACAGCACGGACGGCGGGGCCGTGACGGCGGACGCCAATCCGAACGGGTCGGAGCGCAACATCGCGGGCATCGTCAACGCGGCGGGGAACGTCTGCGGTCTGATGCCGCACCCCGAACGCTGCGTGGAGGCCCTCATTGGGAGCGGCGACGGGCGCTTTGTCTTCGATTCGCTCATCGAGCACGTGTCGGCGGTGGCGGCGTAGTTTGTATTGCGTATTACGTGATGCGTATTGCGTGATGCAGTCTAAAACTACTTCTTCCCTTCGGTCAGGGCGCGTGAGACGTGATGCGCGAATCGACGACGTGAGCGTGGGTGAACCCGTCCGGTAGAGAGTGAGTTCACATCGGGCGGCTTCTTCTCGTCTACTCTCGCCGCCATCGTCATGAACATTTCTCGGCTCCGGGCGCAGAACTTCAAGAGCTTCGACACGGTCGATGTGGAGTTCGGGGACTTCAATGTCTTGATTGGGGCCAGCGCGTCCGGCAAGTCCGACTTCCTCAGTCTCCTCACCTTCCTCCGTGACATTGCGAAGGACGGGGTGGAGGATGCCGTAGCGATGCAGAGTGGGGAGATCGAGTTGCTCAGGAACGTTCAGCTCAGAGAGGCCGAGCCGACGAATATCTGTGTGGAGGCGGGGTACGGGCTTGAGGATCTCGGAGGGACGCCGGAGTTCATGTTGAGAGCAGGGCTCGGCTCTGAGAAAGCTACGTTGAGCGGCTTTCGATATGAAATCGGACTCCAACACGAGAAATCCGACTTCTGGATTGAAGAAGAAAGCGCAAGTTGGGCGGGATACTTCTGGGGAAGGGAGGAGGATTCTAGTGGTGCGTCAAGTTTTCCATGTCGGGCAGAGCGCTGACTGATGGATGGCCTTCAAGCTGTTGGAGACAGTATTCAAAGCATTGTTCTCGATTCAGCACTCGCCATCTTCGGCTTGACTGACCACGAGCAGTGCAGTCACAGGTCGTAGATAACCTGCACCGTCCAGCCGTCGTCGGTTTGCTGCACGTCGAGACCGTGGAAGGTAATTGCCTTGATCTCCGTGTGCACGACGTGGCGGTCGGGATCGATGGGCTCGCCCCGGACCGTGGCCGTGAGGGTAAGGCCCTCGGTCGTGGCCGCAATGGCGTCGACCGCAAAGTCGCAGAAGGGGCGACGGTCGACCGTATGCCGGTAGTTGAGTTCCGAGAGCCGGTTCACCATCAGTGCCTCGCGGTCGCGCCCCTGGACCGTGAGGGGGTGTCCGTCTGCGCCCGTACGTCGCCGGGGTCGGTCAGGACGTGAAGCGTGCCCGCGGCGGCCCGATCGAAGAGCTGTGTGAGCGTGTGGGCGGTGATCCGAAGGCCGACGTCGCCGGTGTGGTCGATCTCGTGGAGCCAGGGTGGGGGAGAGGTGAGCATATACGGGGATCTCCTTGCTCGGACGGGCTTCGGGTCGGTGATCGAAGGGAGCCAGCGCACGGGGCGCCGGGCCTGCTACGGCGTCGACCCAGAGGGTTCGAGGGCGGGCACTTCCACCGTGAGGCCGTCGTAGGCCAGCTGCACGTCGTCGGGGAGGTGGGCGTTGGCCTCGGCGTGGCGCACATTGTGGGTCATGTGCACGAAGTAGGTCCGCCGGGCCCCGATGCGGCGGGCGTTCGCGACGGCCTCATCGAACGAGAAGTGGGAGGGATGGGGCTCGGGGCGCAGGGCGTCGAGCACAAGCACATCGATCCCGTCGAGTCCGTCAAAGCTGGCGGGCGGGATGGTGCTCACGTCGGTCAGGTAGGCAAAGCCGCCGATGCGGTAGCCGTAGGCGGGCGTGGTGCCGTGATGGAGTAGGATGGGATCGACCGGGAGGGTTTCCGGATCGTCGTGGCGGCTCGTCACCGTAAAGGGGCCGTCGACCTCCTCCAGTGCCACGTTGGCGGCTCCGGGATAGGGATCGCTCCCAAAGATGTAGTCGTAGCCGCGGCGGAGGACGGCGGCGGTATCGGGATGCGCGTAGCAGGGCATCACCGTTTTGTTCTGGAAAAAGAAGGGCCGCAGGTCGTCGAGTCCCACGACGTGGTCGAAGTGGTGGTGCGTGTAGCAGACCGCGTCGATGCGGTCGATGTTTTCGCGGAAGGCCTGCTGGCGAAAGTCGGGCCCCGTGTCGATGAGGAGGCCGAGGGCCCCGGCGCGGATGTAGCAGGCACAGCGGGTGCGGGTGTCGCGCGGGTCGTCGGATGTGCAGACGTCACACCCGCAGCCGAGTACGGGCACGCCCGTCGATGTGCCGGTGCCGAGGAGGGTTACCGTCAGCGGCGGCGTGTCGGCGTGGCGGTGCCGGCCGGCCCCGTCGACGATGGACGCGGCATCCACGGCAGAATGGTTGGCGTTTCGGTTATTGCTCGGCATGGGAAGCCTCCTCCGGTTCGGCGTCTACCGCGGCCCAGGTTTCTTCGAGGGCCTCGCGCACCGCCGGTTTGAGATAAATGGTGTCGAGCGGAGCGTCTCGCAGGGCGTCGGCCATCACGACGAGCTGGGTTTCAGGCTGGTGCCGCTTGTTGAGCATGATGAGCTCCTCACCACCCATGATGCACCGACCGCCTCGAAAGTTGCCCTTTTCGATGCGAACCTCGAACCCAAGCCGCTCGGCCACATTCTCAAGCTCTTCGATAATGGTCGTCGTGTCCATGCGCAGGAAGAGAACGAGTCCAAAGGCGCTACAACTCTCGTCAGAACGCTGTGCTAACATACTTCGCACAACAGCCCTGCGTGCTGACTTCCTCCTCATTCCGCTACGTCCGGTCGGTTGTTCCCGATCCCGAGGAGGTTGAATGCGGGGGACGGCTGTGCCCTATGGCTGTGTGCATGCGGCTGGATTGTCGGCAGTGTGTTCGTCGAGCCAGCTCGTCATGACGTCGAGGGCCAGCCCCAGATTGCCGACCTGACAGTGCTGGTTGGCCTGTTCGTCCTCGGTGAAGACACGCGTCGTCACGGAGCGTGCCTGGGTGAGGGCGTCTGCCTGGAGCCGCAGCAGGGCGGGCGGCTGGAACGCGTCGTTCTCGCCGACCGTCAAGAGCACGTCCTGGGTGACCCGGTCGGAGTGGAGGTGGCCGTCGTTCATGGCCAGCACCCACTCGGCCGCCTCATACGGAGAGGTGCGGTTGGTCGTGAAGAGAATGTGCTGCATGTAGAAATTTGCGACCGTCGACAGTTTCATCTGGAGCCGAATGGCGGCGTTCATCAGTCGCTCGGACCGCATCATCAGTCGGGCCAGCCACTGGCTGAACGCGCTCTCGGATTTCAGAAGGTCGAACAGGGGCGGAGCGGCAATGACGCGGTCGATGCGATTCTCGAAGGCGGCGGCGCGCAGATACCAGTATCCTCCGAACGAAAAGCCCAGCAGGGACACGCCCCTCAGATCAAAGAAATCGAGGATCGCACCGGTAGGGTTCTCCCAGTCGTGCTCGAAGGGCAACCCGTGGGTGCGGTGCGCGGTGCCCTGGCCGGGGCCCTCGAAGGCATAGACCTCGTAGCCGTGATCGGCAAAGTGATGCCACAGCCCGTACCAGCATTCGACGAACGAATCGAGGCCTCCGTGGGCAATGATCGTTCCCTGGGCGGGGCCCCCCGGCTCGACGTGCAGGACCGGAAGCTGGCCGTCGGCGTACGGGACCGTATATCGATCGTAAGCGTCCGCCGGAAACGCTCGCTCGAAGGTCCGCCGAAACGACGTGTACAGCGTCTGTTTCCGGTCGTCGTTCGGCAGCGTCAGGAACTCGGCCGCCCGGCAGTAGAAGGCCGCATGTTTCAGCCGCCCCTCCCCTTCAGCCTCTTCCGCGAGTTCTGTGAAGACGCCAGTGTGGTCCTCGAAGTCGTCAATGGCCTCGCCGGCCCGCTTCAGGTCCGCCTCGCGACAATATCCGAGGGAGTACCAGCGGTTGATTTGGAAATTGATGAGGTCGTCGGGGTGAAAATCGCGGTAGCCGACGGGAAAATCCATGACGAGTGCCGGACCATCCTCAGGGAACGGGTCTCGACTGTAGGAGACAGAATCCAGAAGGGGCCGGGTCGTCTTCGTTATCGGGGCTCCCGACTGGGCTATGCCCCGGGGGCATAGTGAAGGAGGCGCTTCATGACGATTCGGTCAGCACCTCGCCCTGCTCATTGACGACGCGAAAGGCCAGCGGCTCGAGCTCGTCGTCGGGCTCCAGGTGCACGCGGACGAGATGGTCCATGAACCAGCGGGTCGGGTAGGTCGGCACGGGACGCTGTAGGAAGGCCGCCGTAAAGGGATGCAGCCGGAGCGTAATGGACCGGTGTTGGTCCTTGTGGTCAACGATCCACTGCTCCACCGTTTCGACGAATTCGTTCGACGAGGGGACATCCCCCGATGCTTGTACTGGGGGCGAGGAGGTCGACACCTCACCGTCGCCGGAGGGGGGCGGGGTCTGTTCGTCCTGGCGCGCCTGGTCGCGAGCCTGCTCCACCTCTTGCTCCAGCGAGCGAATCTTGTCGCGCAGCCGCTGGATCTGCTTCTGGGCGTCGCCGTCGTCGTCCTTCTTTTTGAGCCGCTTCACCTCCTGCTCGCGTTTCTCCACCTTTTGCTCCAGGCGCTGGATCCTGCGCTCCGCCTTCTGGAGCTTCTGCGGCGTCTCGCCGTCGTCGGACGACCCGCTGGCCGACGAGAAGGTCGTCGTGATGCTTGGGCGCAGGCGCTGACGCGTGATCTCGACCAGGCCGAAGTCGCTCATCGGCAGCACCTTCGTGATGGCCCGGTCGTCGTCGAAGCCCTTCTCGAGTTCATCGTAGACCTTCTTCTTGTCTTTGTCGCTGCGTAGGTCGATGAAGTCGACCACGATGATGCCGCCGAGGTCGCGCAGCCGGATCTGGCGGGCGATCACGCGGGCGGCCTCCAGGTTGACGCTGAGCGAGTTTTCCGCCTGCGACTTGCCCTTTCCCGAGCGGCCCGAGTTGACGTCGACGACGTGCATCGCCTCGGTCTGCTCGATGAAGAGGTAGCCGCCGGACGGCAGCTCCACGCGATCCTTGAACGCACGGTCGGCCCCCTGCTGGATGCCGGCGACCTCGAAGACCGGTTCGTCGCCCTCGTGCAGGTCCACATGGCTGATCATGCCCGGCGCCACGGCCTTCACGTAGCTACGGATACTGTGGTAAAGCGACTCGTGATCGACGAGCAGGCGGTCGTACTCCGCCGAAAACTGATCCCGGATGATGGAGGAGGCCATGTCCACGTCCTCGTGCACGAGGGCCGGGGCGTCGGGCTGATCCTGAAGCCGGTTTTCGACGCGGCGCCAGCGCTCCATAAGGAGCTTCAGGTCCTTGTCCAGGGACTTGGCGTCGCGGTCCTCGGCCACCGTGCGCACGATGACGCCGAAGTTGTCGGGCACTAGGCTCCCGGCGAGGGCCTTGAGGCGGCGGCGTTCCTGCTCGTCGGTAATCTTGCGCGAGACCGCCACGTAGTTTTGTAGCGGCACCAACACCAGGAAGCGACCGGCGAGGGACAAGTCCGTAGAGATGCGGCTGCCCTTATTCGAGATGGGTTCCTTCGTGATCTGGACGAGAATCTCCTGACCGCGGTTAAGGAGGTCAGAGGGCCGTTTGTCCCAATCTTTGCCGCCGGGCGGCACGTCGATCGCCTCGACCTTCGGGGTGTTGAGGTCGAGGTACTTGATGAGGTAGGGCAGGTTGTCGGCGAGGTCCGAGAAGTGAAGGAAGGCATCCTGCTCCTGGCCGATATCGACGAACGCGGCCTGGATGCTGGGCATCACCTTGCGGATGCGCCCGAGGTACAGGTTGCCGATTGTACGCTTGTTCTCGGCGTCTTCAATGTAGAGTTCGGCGAGCTTTCCATCCTCGACGATAGCAATCCGAGTCTGGGTTTCGCCGACGTTAACGACAATTTCTTTGGACATATGTGGAGGTAAGGGCGTGCCTGAACGGACACCAGGCGCCGCAGGGCGAACCGGACCGACGATGCATGAAGAGAACGCAGTCGGGGGCGGAGGACGGATCGTTCGCCCGCCGCTGAACGGGACGGCAAGGAAAAGAAGAACCGTATCGGAGAGCCGTCGGGTCGCGGTCCCGCAGTACGGGACCCCGGGGTGCAGCCTGGGGGATGCCGGTGGGTGCAGGCACAGGTTGACTCGTGAGCGTTGAGTTCGAGGGAGGCGCTGCCTCAAGGAGGCAGCATGCGGGATGCCGGGGGAACGGCCGATCGGGTGTCGAGCATCGAAGACAAGAAGGGGACCGCGCGGCTGCAGTGCAGTGCGATCGGTCCCGGAGGCCGTCGGGGAATGTCCCTTCCGGCCGGGCTTCGCGCCGTGCTCGGGGCCGGGCAGCGAGGCACAGTCCTTTGCCCCACTTCCCTCAATCGATCGTTCAGGACAGCATCCCAACCACGGAATGTGGAGTACAGTGTCACGTAAGGTATTGCCATCCCGTTGCAAATGATCCCGAGCCGGAACATCTGCTGTGCAGACGCGCCCGAAGCGGGCCGCCCGAGCGGAGGAGGGCGTGCGTCGGGGGACGTGAGGCGCCGCCGTTCGCACTGCTTCTTCGGCGTTTTGAGGAAACCCGTGCCAGAATAAGGCTTTTGGCAAACAGACCACACACGAAAAGCTCGGCGAGCGTCCGCCACAGAGGTCGTTCCGTGTTTCCTCATGAGGGAGGCGCGGTCTTGCGCAAGCAACGGCACCCCGTTAATTTGTGTGAAGGACGAAGGAGTGAGGCGTCGTCGCTCCCAGGACGCACTCCGCGTTCGCCGGACCGGCACGCATTCTCTACACGCAGTTCTGACATCGACTGGACCGATACTCATGGCTGACAACAACGTGAAAGAATTGACAACTAGCGACGCGCCTGTGAAGGCGCGGGGGCTCGAAGGGGTCGTCGCCCTTGAGTCTGCGCTTTCCTCGATCGATGGCCAGAAGGGAGAGCTCATTTATCGCGGGTACAACATCAACGACCTGGCAGAGGAGGCTTCGTTCGAGGAGGTCGTCCACCTGTTGTGGAACGGGACGCTCCCGACGCAGGACGAGTTCGAGACGCTCCGATCGGAGCTACAGAGCGAGCGAGCACTGCCGGCGCCCGTCATGGACATTCTGCGCAACGTGCCGGACGACGCGCACCCGATGGCCGTGCTCCGGACAGCGGTCTCGTCCCTGGCTCTCTACGACGAGGAGGCGGACACGATGGAACCGGACGCCAACCGGCGCAAGGCCGTCCGTATTCTTGCCCAAATCCCGACCGTCATCGCGGCGTTCGACCGGCTGCGGAAAGGGAAGACCCCGGTCTCGCCGCTCGACCACGAGTCGATGGCCCATAATTTCCTGTACATGCTCAACGGCGAGAAGCCGGGGAAGGCCGCCGCAGACATCTTCGACATCTGTCTGGTTCTTCACGCCGATCACGGGCTCAATGCCTCGACGTTTACCAGTCGGGTCATCGGCTCCACGCTCTCGGACATGTATTCGGCCGTTGCTGGCGCCACTGGGGCCCTCAAGGGCAAGCTCCACGGCGGCGCCAACCGCGAGGTCATGCGCATGCTCCTGGACATCGACGAGAAGGGGGCCGATCCCGCCGCGTACCTCCGCGAGCGTCTGGAGGCCGGCGAGAAAGTGATGGGCTTCGGCCACCGGGTTTACAAGACGATGGATCCCCGCGCCGCCATTCTCCGCGACATGGTGGAGGAGCTCAGCGAAGAAGAGGGCGAGATGAAGTGGTACGAGTACAGCATGGCCGTAATGGACACGATGAAGCAAGAGACGGGCATCGACCCGAACGTGGACTTCTTCAGCGCGTCCACCTACTACCAACTCGGGCTCGACCCCGACCTCTTCACGCCGATCTTCGTGCTGAGCCGCACGGCCGGCTGGACCGCGCACCTGATCGAGCAGTGGGCCGACAACCGTCTCATTCGCCCACGCGCGCAATACGTGGGGGATCGAGACCGCACGTTCGTCCCCATTGAGGGGCGGTAACGCCCTCGGCAGTTGCCCACTGGGCCGGTCCGCGCGCTCAAGGCAACGTCCCGCCCGGGCTGGGAGAGCGGGTCCGCTTCAAAAATCCGACCCGCACGGCGTTCGGGAGCCAGCGGGTACACTGCGTACGTGAGATGCCGAAGATTTTGATGGTTTAATCGCACAGTGCCCGGTCCCAGGAACCCGCCTGCGGGCTGTTCAATACGCGCAGAACCCGTAACGAGAGTGTTCTCTCGGCCCGGATTGATGGAACGGACGGCCCGGTCTCGCGTGCGTTCACATGCTCTGCGGCTGTCCCCTTTTGTGCTACAACGTCATTCCCGCTTTTACCATGGCAGTTGATACGCAGGATCGCCCCACGGCTACCGCTTCGGAAAGCAGCACCACCGCCCGGCAGGAAAGTCGTTTCCAGCGGTATCGCGTGCGGACGGGCATGTTTGCCTGGCTCATGCACCGCCTCACCGGCGTGGGGCTGGTGGTGTACCTCATCATCCACATCTGGGGCCTTACGTCCTTGACGGACCCGGAGACATTCAATGCGCTAATCGCGAAGTATCACAGTCCCATCTTCAAGGTGGGCGAGTTCGCATTGCTTGTGGCGGTGGCCTACCACGCTATGAATGGCCTGCGGATCGTGCTGATCGACTTCCTGGGCTGGAGCCCGAAGCAGAAGCGGCTCTTCGTAACGCTCGGGGCAGTCACGGCGATCATCATTCTCGTGGGGGGGTGGCCCTCGATTTACTCGCTGGGCGAGTGGATTTTCGGGCCCGGCTCAATGCCGTCGCTGTTTCTGTAGGGGGCAGCAATGCCGGCCGGCGACCTCGCGTGCTGAGTCCGGCTGGGGGACAGGACGTCTCCAACGACTTGACTGCCGCGCACCGATCCGCCGCGTGTCGCGCAACCGGGGCTCCGAGACGCCCCGCGACGTCGGATTGCCCAGCGCTTCCGTTTGAGATCACTGTTTAGGCCTCGTACGACATGGCTGCTTCGAAGTCCAACGCACTGAACTGGTTCCTGCACCGCATCACAGGGACATTTCTTATCTTTATGCTCATCACCCACTTTTGGGTGCAGCACTACGACCATCAGGTCGCCTCGGTGACCCACGAGGTCGTCACGGAGAAGGGCCAGATGCCGGAGTACCCGGAAGCGGCGAAGGAGGGCGTGAAAGCCCGCTTCGGTCCCGACGCGGAGGTGACGCCCTACCAGGTGGTGATGCAGCGCCTAGCCGATCCGGTGTACGCGGTGCTCTGGAAGGGATTCAACATCCTCTTCCTGATCGTGGCGCTCCACCACGGCTTCTACGGGCTCAACAACGTGATGACCGACTACATCCGAAATCCGATGGGACGGCTTGTGGCACGGTCACTGTCCTGGACGGTGGCTCTTGGACTGTTCATCATCGGACTGTACTCGGTGATCACGGCCGGATGGTGACCAGCGTCGTCGGACGACGGAGGACGATTGTTGTGCGCTGCCGGTGTTATTTTGGACTGCACGCGTGACGCGTGATCCGTGAGACGTGAGGAGAGGGAGACCGGTACTCGGCGCTTTCTCTTCACGTGTCACTCGTCACGCATCACGAATCACGCAATACGCATTACGCAATACACGCTATGACTTTTGAGCATGATGTCGTTGTCATCGGGGCGGGCGGATCGGGCCTGATGGCGGCGCTGTACGCCCGCGAGGGCGGGGCCGATGTAGGGGTCGTCTCGAAGTTGCATCCACTTCGCTCGCACACCGGCGCCGCGCAGGGCGGGATCGCCGCGGCCCTCGGCAACGAGGAAGAAGACCACTGGCTCTGGCACGCCTTCGACACGGTCAAGGGCAGCGACTACGTCGGCGACCAGGACGCGATTGAGGCGCTCTGCAAGGACGCGCCCCGTACCATCGTGGAGCTGGAGCACTACGGCGTGCCCTTTAGCCGCAATGAGGAAGGCAAGATTTCGCAGCGACGCTTCGGCGGGCACACGCGCAACTTCGGCGAGGCCCCCGTGAAGCGCTCCTGCCACGCGGCCGACCGCACCGGCCACACGATCCTGCACACCCTCTACGACCAGTGCACCAGGCAGGGCGTCCGCTTCTACGACGAGTTCCAGGTGCTGGACCTCATCATGACCGACGACGGCGAGTGTGCCGGCGTGGTGGCCTACGAGCTGCTGACCGGCGAAATCCACACCTTCCACGCCAAGCAGGTCTGCTTTGCGACCGGCGGGTACGGCCGCGCCTTCGAGACGACCTCCAACGCCCACGCCGGTACCGGCGACGGGATGGGCATCATGCTGCGCAACGGCATTCCGCTGGAGGACATGGAATTTGTGCAGTTCCACCCGACGGGCCTCTACAAGCTTGGGATTCTCATCACCGAGGGCGCCCGCGGGGAGGGCGGCATCCTGCGCAACTCGGAGGGCGAGCGCTTTATGGAGCGCTACGCGCCGACGGTGAAGGACCTGGCGCCCCGCGATATGGTGAGCCAGTGCATCTACAAGGAGATTCGAGAAGGCCGCGGCGTGCAGGACAAAAGTTACGTCCACCTTGACCTTACCCATCTCGACGACGAGGTGCTCGACGAGAAGCTGCCGGAGGTGACGGAGTTTTCGCGCACCTACATGGCGGTGGACCCGAAGGAGGAGCCGATCCCAGTGGTGCCGACGTGCCACTACGCGATGGGTGGCATCCCAACCGATGAGAAGGGACATGTGGAGAAGGGCGAGCGGGGCACCTCGGTGCCGGGCCTCTATGCGGTTGGAGAGTGCGCCTGCGTGAGCATCCACGGCGCCAATCGCCTCGGCACCAACGCGCTGCTGGAGCTCGTCGTCTTTGGGCGCCGAGCCGGTATGCAGATGGCAAAAGAGGTAAAACAGGGGAAAGGCTATGCTCCGCTCCCGGAGAGCCCTGAGCAGGACACACGCGACATGCTCGACAACCTGCTGTCGAACACGCGGGACGAGGGCGAGCCGATCGTGAAGGCCCGCTCGGAGCTCCAGAAGACGATGATGGATAACGTCAGCGTCTTCCGCACCGACGACACGTTGAGCACAGCCCTCGATGACATCGCACAGCTCCGCTCCCGCGCGAAGAACGTGGTTGTGGAAGACAAAGGCACCCGGTTCAACACCGACCTCATGGATGCCGTGGAGCTCGGCTACATGGTGGACTACGCCGAGGCCATCGCCGCCTGTGCCCGGAACCGTACGGAGAGCCGGGGCGCCCACTCGCGGGAGGACCATCAGAACCGCAACGATGACGAGTGGCTCAGGCACACGCTCTTCCGCAGCGACTGCGACGGTGAGTACGAGTTCGACGACAAGGAGGTCGTCATCACCCGCTTCGAGCCGAAGGAACGCAAGTACTAACACAATGTCGAATGGCGAATGTCGAGTGTCGAATGAAAAGTGTTCGGCGCTTGCTCGCCGTTCCGCACATTCGAAATTCGACATTCGAAACCCGAACCTGCTGGTATGAACCTGAACGTTGAGATCAAGCGCTACAACCCGGAGGAGGATGAGGAGCCGCATTGGGAGTCGTATGAGGTGCCGGCCGATCCGCTCGATAGCGCCCTCTCGCTGCTACTGCACGTCAAATGGCATGAGGATGGGACGCTCTCCTTCCGCAAGAGCTGCGCGCACGGCATCTGTGGGTCGGACGCGATGCAGATCAACGGCGAGAACAAGCTGGCCTGCTCCGTGCTGGTGCAGGACATTGCGGACGGGGAGGGAGATACGGTCACCTTTGCTCCCCTGCCCTCCGCTCCGGTCATCAAGGACCTCGTCATCGACCAGAGCCGCTTCTTTGAAAAGTATCGCGACGTAAAGCCGTGGCTCATTACCGATGGACCGGCCCCGGAGCGCGAGCGCGAGCAGAGCCCGGAGGAGCACGCCATGATCGAGGAGGCGTCGAAGTGCATCATGTGCGGGGCCTGCACACACGCCTGTCCCTCGACCTGGGCCGATCCGGACTACCTGGGCCCAGCGGCGATGCTCAAGGCGTATCGCTACACGTTTGACACCCGCGACGACGGGGCCGAGGAGCGCCTCGATGTGGTGGACTCGCCGGACGGACTCTGGAAGTGCTACACCATCTTCAACTGCAACGAGGCCTGCCCCAAGGACATCGACATCACGCGGTGGCTTTCGGCCCTCAAGCGCCGGGCGGCGACCTCGCAGGCGTCGACGAACGCGTAACGCGGACCCGCGGACGCTGCCTCAAAACTCAACGCCCTGCCCGGATGGTCTCGGGGAGGGCGTTTTTGTTTTTGAGGCGATACATGGAAGTTTCCCACCGGAGCCGAGTCGTGCGCGGCACTGTGTCGTGCGCGACACTGTGCCGTGCGAGGCAGGGGGCGAGACAGAATCGGCGGCTTAGAGACTGTTTTGATGTCACCCGATGGGAGTCCAAGCAGAACGTGACGATTGCAGACCGGTGATTCCCGCCCGACTGATTCCGGTTCCGAACGGCTCACAAGCAACCGAGCTAGACTGATCGACTCTCGATTTCAAGACGCTCAAAAATCAAAACAGTCTCTCAGCTCCCGACGATGAGGAGAATGCCGGTTACAAGGGCCAGCACGGTGAGGACGAGGCTCTGATACTGAAAAGACAACCGGAAGAGGTCAATAAGACCGTGCAGCAGGAGCCAGAGGCCAAGCAGGCGGAGTCCGAGACTACGGATGGAGGAATTTGCCATGGGTGAGAGGGCGGAATTGTGGTTGGGAGCAGTACGTACGTCCGCCAAGATATGGATACGGCAGCAAGCATCTCAAGATGCGATTGCCGTGATGATCCTGCCCGGTGGGACGCGAGAGGGACCTGATAGGGGCCTACCGTGCAGGGCGGGAGGACGACGAGAGGGTGGCCGTGACGCGTCCGTCGGAGGGATCGCTGCCGATAGGACGAACGGTGCGGCTCCCGTAGCGGACACGGATTGGGGCACGGTCGGCGCCGTCGGCAACGCGAGCGTTGCCTTCGTAGGTTTTTTCCGGAATGGTGAGGCGCTCGCCGACACTCATCTGCGCGGGATACCCGTCGCCGTTGGTCGATAAGAGGACAGAGCGCTTCACGTGGTAGCGCCGGGCGATTCGTCCGGCGGTCTCCCCCGCCTGGACCACATGCTGGAGCTTGGGAGAGGACTGCTCTCGGGGACGGGCATCAAGATTCTCTGCGAATGTCTTGTAGGTGCCGTAGGGCAGTCGTACGTAGTACGGCTTCTTGGAGGGCGGTAGGCGATCGCTTCGCAGTTCGGGATTGAGGACGCGAATCTGAGAGGGCGGCACGTCTGCGAGGGTGGCGACCTGGTCGATGGGGAGCGGGCGGTCCACCGGCACGTAGTCGAAGGCGTACTGGGGGCCGGCCTGCACGCGCTTGAGGTCGAAGGCCGCCGGGTTCGAGATAATGACGGCTGTGGCCGTGAAGAGGGGGACGTAGTTGCGCGTCTCTTCGGGGAGGTCCTCGTAGATGTCCCAGAACGACGGCCGTTGGCCGGTGCGGTCCCGGTATTCCTGCACGTGATACTGCACGACGCCGGGATCGCAGTTGTACCCGGCGAGGGCGAGCTGCCAGTCGCCGAACTTCCGGTGCAGGTCCTTGAGGAGGCGGGCGGCGGCGCGCGTCGACTTTTCCGGGTCGAGACGCTCGTCGACCCACGGGTCGATCGATAGGCCGTACCGGCGGCCCGTCTTGGCGACGAACTGCCAGATGCCCGCAGCTTGCGCGCGACTCTGGGCATGCGGGTCGAGGCCGCTTTCCGCAATGGCAAGGTATTTCAATTCGTCGGGCACATTTTCTTCCGCGAAGATCTGTTCGATCATGGGGAAGTACGTGGAGGCCCGGCGGAGCCAGGGATAGAGGTACCGCTTTTTATTCCGAAGCAGAAACGCGATGGTCGTTCGCGTCGGCCGATTCATCGTGAGGGGCACCGCCGAGTGCTGAGTGCGCAGATCGGCGGGCAGAGCATCGACGACTGAGGCTGGCGCGCGCCGATTCACAGACGCAACGAGGTCGTCGCGGAGGTTCGAGACGGGACTGTTCGGAAGGCGCAACGTGTCGGGGACACCGTACCTGTGCTCGTACTCGCGGGTCAGCGCCCGGAAGACGCGTCGAAAGCGCGGCCGCTCTACGAGGTTGGGGAACTGGAGCGAGGCGTGCAGGGTGCGGACCGTCGTGTGGAGGATCGCCTCAATCCGAGCATCGTCGTTTCGCGACTGCGCCCTCATGAGATCGGCCTGCAAGCGGTAGAGGCGATCAAGCCGACGCAGGGCCTCGCGGTCGGAGAGCGTATCCGACGAGGTGGGGGGACGGGCCGCGGGGATGGACTGAGCGGCGGACAGGAATTGAGCCCACGTCGCCTGATGCTGGGTTGAGGAGGGGGGATGAGCGGTCTCGCGCCAGAGGATGGCGAGCCCGATGGCGCCGAGCGCGACTACGAGCAGTAGCGTTCGGTTCTGCATGGGCATTGTCCGCTCCGCAGGGAGCGTTTGTGATGAAGAGCGAGTCCGGCGGCACGGGGGGAAGCGCCAGAGAGGGGGGTAGCATCGGCTGCGCGGACCCGAGCCGCACCCGGATCAGGCGGAAGACATCAAAAAAGCCCCACCCTGTACAGATACCCAACAGCTTTCCTTCACGCGGAACACGCACTTTCGATCCAGGAGCGGCGGAGGGCTGCGGGGAGTTCCCGGGATTTTGGGACAGTGTTAACACCGGCGCGGCGCGGTCGGGCGGGGCGGTCAGGACGCAGCGGATGTTCGCTTGCCGATGCAGCCTTGCCATTGGCGCTGCAACCGTGGTCGATGTGTGTGAATACGGCTCCTCGAACCATCCCAGGCGGATCCCGCGGTCCCGAGCATCGGAAACGCAGTGTTCGATGTCTGTCCGACTTCACTGACCCCGGATCCAGACCCATGACGCTGCCCCCAACAGAAATCTGATCGCGCGCCTTTTCCCGTGTTCTGCGCGGGCTTGAGCCCGAAGCGGTGAACGAATTCCTGGAGGCCGTGGTCGGGCGTTCCCGGTCGGACGGGGACACGGCTGCCCGGCAGTTCGACCGGACTCGGGGGAAAGAGGTAGGGCCTACAGCGGGATGTTGCCGTGCTTCTTCGGCGGGCTGTTCACGACCTTGTTCTCCAGCATGTCAAATCCGCGGATGAGGCGCTCGCGGGTCTCGCTGGGTTTGATGACATCGTCGACGTATCCGTACTCGGCGGCCACGTAGGGGGTGGCGAAGGCATCGCGGTACTGTTCTACGAAGTTGTCCTTGGCGGCCTCGCGGTCGTCGGCGTCCTCCAGCTCGTCGCGGTAGATGATGTCGACGGCGCTCTCCGGTCCCATCACCGCCACCTCGGCGGTGGACCACGCGAAGTTGAGGTCGCCGCCGATGTGGGTGGAGTTCATCACGTCGTAGGCCCCGCCGTAGGCCTTGCGGGTGATGACGGTGATGCGGGGCACGGTGGCCTCGCAGAACGCGTAGAGCAGCTTCGCGCCCTCCTTGATGATCCCGTTCCACTCCTGGTCGGTGCCGGGGAGGAAGCCGGGCACGTCTTCGAGGACGAGGAGGGGCACGTTGAAGGCGTCGCAGAAGCGGACGAAGCGGGCGCCTTTGACGGACGCGTCGATGTCGAGCACACCGGCCAGCACAGCAGGTTGGTTGGCGACGATGCCCACGGGACGGCCGCCCATCCGCGAGAAGCCGGTAATGAGATTTTCTCCGAAGTCGGGCTGGATCTCGAAGAAGTCCTCCGCGTCGGTGATCTGTGTGATCACGTCGTGCATGTCGTAGGGCTTGTTCGGGGCCTCGGGGACCAGGGCATCGAGCGCGTCGGGGTCGAGGGCGCTGTCGACTTCCTCGCACGGCACGCGGGGCGGGTCCTCCTCACAGTTCTGGGGGAGGTAGCGCAGCAGCGTCCGGATGCGGCGCAGGCAATCGACATCGTTTTTACAGGTCACGTGGCTCACGCCGCTCTTGGTGGCGTGGGTGGTAGCGCCCCCCAGCTCGCCCGCCGTCACGTCCTCCTGGGTCACCGTCTTGACCACGTGCGGGCCCGTGACAAACATGTAGCTCGTTTCCTCCACCATGAACGTCACGTCGGTAATGGCCGGGCTGTAGACTGCGCCCCCGGCACAGGGACCCATGACGGCGGAGATCTGCGGAATGACGCCGGACGCGTCCGTGTTAAGCTTGAAGATGTCGGCGTAGCCCCCGAGCGACTTGACGCCCTCCTGGATGCGGGCGCCGCCGCTGTCGTTGAGGCCGATGAGCGGGGCGCCGTTTTCGAGCGCCTTCTCCATGATGTTTACGATCTTGTCGGCGTGGGCCCGGCCCAGCGAGCCGCCGTAGACGGTAAAGTCCTGGCTGAAGACGTAGACGAGCCGTCCGTGGACGGTGCCGTAGCCGGTGACCACGCCGTCGCCGTACGGGCGGTTCTCGTCGAGGCCGAAGTTGGACTCCTGATGTCGCACGAACGTCCCCAGTTCCTCGAACGAGCCGTCGTCGAGCAGGATGTCAAGGCGCTCACGTGCGGTGAGCTTGTCCTTCTCGTGCTGTCGCTCGATGCGTTCCTCGCCGCCGCCCTTGGCGGCCTCCTCCCGGCGCTGTTGCAGCTCATCGTAGAGTTGGCGGTGGGCGGAGGCGGGCGCGTCGTCGGCGTCGCTCATGGGGCGGGGCGGTCAACGGAAGGGACGGGTGTGCCCATGAACGTAGGGGGCAGGGGCGCGGTCGTCAATCGGTTGCGTCACGCGTTATGCGTTGGGCGTTTCGCGTTGCAGGTTAGCGATCGTACGACGGATTTGTTCATGACCGGGGGATCGTGTCTGCTCACATCGAGTCTCCACGTCTCAAAACGTTCAACGTTAAACGTTTAACGTTTGCGCTGAGGGGGGCCAAACAGGTCTCCCCAAGAAAATAACCACTTCTTTTTGCCCTTCCGGTTCGGATGATGCCCAACAACCACAAACGCCGCTACGAAATTTCCATTTGTCAGTACGTCTAGTGCAGGTTTAACCGGTCTTTTCGGGCTGACGTAGATCCCGGTCTCGCCGCTGCCCTCCTGAAGCCGGTTTCTCCCGGCCTCGAAGACTCGGGCGCCCGGACGGAGGCGGACGCGGAGCGGCCGAAATCAATCGTGTTTGAGGGAGCGAAGCGACCGAGTTTGATCGATTTTAGCAGAGCGGAAGCCGAAGTCAGCCCGGGTCTTCGCAGCCGTGATCTCTTTGGTTCATTTTTACATCTAGGTAAAAAATGAACGCCCGTCTCAGAAAAGGATGTGGACCGAAGAAATTGGCTTCTTTCTGTCGATCGAAAGGAAAGTGTTTCATCCGCCCGATCCGAAGGAGACCAATTGAAACCGCACCAGGGGGTGCGTTTCGCGTTTTGCGTGTGTGGCTATGCCGGTTCGAGGGCGCGGAAGGCGGCCTGCAGGTCGCGCGTGATGGGGCCGGGGGTGCCGTCGGCCACCGTCCAGTCGTCGACCTGCACGACCGGCATGACGCCGGTGGTGGTGCCCAGGACCATCAGCTCGTCGGCGTCGGGGAGGTCGGCCTCGGGGATCGGGATTTCTTCCACCGGGATGTCGTGGGCGCCGCAGAGGTCGAGGAGCAGGGCCCGCGTGGTGCTGGGCAGGATGTGGTTCGTGAGGGGATGCGTGACGACGGTGTCGTCGAATACGCCGACGACGGTCGAGTGGGACGCTTCCGTCACGAAGCCGTCGCGCACCAGAATGGCCTCGTAGGCGTCCGCCCGGCGCGCGGCGGTGGTAGCCCTCACGTTGGGCAGCAGGGAGATGGACTTGATGTCGCACCGCGCCCAGCGCTGGTCGGGGTGGAGGATGGCCTTTACGCCCTGCTCCCACTTGTCCAGGGGCGGGGTGTGGGGGGCGACGGTGGCGTACACGGTGGGGTCGGGCGGCGGGGTGGGAACGGCATGCTGGCGGGGCGCGGCGCCGCGGGTGACCTGGATGTAGATTTTGGCGAGGCGATCCTGCAGGTCGTTGTGGTACAGGAGCGAGTGGATGGCCTCGCGCACCGCCGCCACGTCCACACTGGTCAGGTCGATCTCATTCAGGCTTCGCGCCATGCGTTCGAAATGGAGATCTTCCTGGAAGAAGGCGCCGTTCTCGGCCCGAAGCACTTCGTAGATCCCGTCCGCAAATACGAACCCGCGGTCGTCGGGAGAGATGGACACGTCGTCTTTGTCGACGAAATTGCCGTTGAAATAGACCGTCATGAGAGCGCGGCATTGAGCACGAAAGGAGCGTACGCAGGCGGCGGGAGTTCCGCGCGACCGTGCCCTGTTCAATGGAATCGCCGAGGGGAAGATTCGGCGGGACGGGTGAAGGGGCGTGGGAGCGTGGGCGAATGGGAGAGCGGGGGAGTGGGACGGTTCGGAAACGATGGCGGGGACGCCGGTAGGGCATGTCGCTTTGTTCGTCCATACTTTCAGCAATCCTGCTTCATTCATGGTTCAGATCGACGCAACGTACGAAGGCGATCTCAACTGCACGGCCGAGCACGTGCCATCCGGCGTGACGCTCACCACCGATGCGCCTGAGGACAACCACGGTCGCGGCGAGTCCTTTTCGCCCACGGACCTTGTGGCCACGGCCCTAGTGCAGCTTCAACTGGTCCGTTGTGCAATCGGGCTTTGGACGGACCTCGTCCGTCCATACCTCAAGCTGGAGCTTGGAGCAATAGCAAACTGCTTTCCCCAAAAGATCGTTTGAAGCTGCACTAGGCACGTGCGTCGCCACCATCATGGGCATCCAGGCCGATCAGCACGATCTCGACCTAGCGGGTATGGAGATCCGGGTCGAGAAGGAGATGGCCTCGAACCCCCGCCGCATCGACGCGCTGCGAACGGAGGTGTGGATGCCGACGGCGCTTGACGAGACGGTGCGAACCCGGCTGGAAAAAGGCGCACGGCACTGCCCGGTCCACAACAGCATCGATGTGGACATCGACGCCCCGATCGTTTTTCATTGGCCGGAGCCGTAGAGGCTCGAAGGGCGCGGGGCGAGTGGGAGCGAGGGGGCGGCGCCATTTTTCTATCCCGTGAGGATTCGATCCGGGGCCGAAGCGCGACGCGTTTCGAAAACTCCCACCGGAAACGGGGGTATAGAGTGGGGACATTCAGTCGAGCCCGCCCGTTGTCGTCGTGGGCGAGTGTGCCCTTCGGAACGGCGTCCTCGAGGTGCGGGAGCTGCATTCTGGAGCTGCGAGGCGGGATCGCTTTTTGAACTCACTCCCGTATCCGTATGCCTCCTGTCGTGTTTGTCGCTCTCGGTGGTGCCTGCGGGGCCATGGCCCGCTACGGGACTGGTCGCCTCGTGGCGTCGCTCGTCGAGCACCCGTTTCCGTGGGGCACCTGGACCGTCAATCTACTCGGGTGTTTTCTGATCGGGATGACGGTGCCCCTTTTCGCGCAGTTTAGCGGCGCCAAGCGCACGCGCTTCTTCCTCGTCGTGGGCTTTGTGGGGTCATTTACGACGTTCTCCACCTTCAGTCTCGACACGGTTGCCCTCTGGGACGACGGGCACGGCTGGCTGGGCCTGCTCAATACCGTCGGTAGTCTCGCCTGCGGGCTCGTGCTCGTGGCGGCAGGCCGGGAGGTGAGTGCGTGGCTGCTCGGGGGGTGAGCGTCTGGGCGTCTGCAGTATGGGAGGGTGGAAGTATGTGGGCAATGTCCCGACTACTGTCGGGAGATGTGAGTGGGGCTCAGGTGCTTGCACCCACACCTTCATACCCGAACGGAGCTGTCTCACTCGTGAGACTGTCTCACCCGTGAGACTGTCCCACCGGTGGGACTATCCCACCGGTGGGACTCGAACGAGTTCGGCTGCGGAGTTGGTATTACAGCCGTGTTTGGTATTACTACGAGGCGTCGTCGGGGTGCGCGAACGCGCGTCGCTGTTCGGCGAAGGTGCGCAGCCGGGCCTCGACCCATCCGTTGACGGTGTCGTCCGGGAAGGCCTCCTGTTCGTCGCGCGTGCCGGCCTCGATCCCGGTCATCAATTCGAGGCCCTGGTCGATGGTCTCGACGGGGTAGACGTGAAACTCTCCGGCCTCGGCGGCGGCGACCACGCCGGGCCGCAGCATCAGGTGATCGGTGTTGGCGGCGGGGATGAGCACGCCCTGGTCGCCCGTGAGGCCGCGATCGCGACAGACGTCGAAGAAGCCCTCGGTTTTTCGTTGACGCCCCCGATGGGCTGGACCACGCCGTGCTGGTTCACCGACCCGGTGACGGCCAAGTCCTGCCGCAGCGGCACGTCGGCCAGCGCCGAGAGCAGCACGTAGAGCTCGACGGAGGAGGCACTGTCCCCGTCGATGCCGCCGTAGGCCTGTTCGAAGACGGGGCTGCCCGAGAGGGACAACGGATAATCCTGTGCGTAGCGGCCCTGCAGGAAGCCCGAGAGAATGAACACGCCCTTCGAGTGAATGGGGCCGCTGGGGGCCGCCTCGCGGTCGATGTTCACAATCTCGCCCTCGTCGAGCCGCACGCGGGCGGTGATGCGGTTGGGCTTGCCGAAGCTGAAGCCCCCGAGCTCGAGGTACGAGAGGCCGTTGATCTGGCCGACCGGCGCGCCGTCCGTGTCACTGTGGTCGACGATGAGGTTGACCTGATAGCGGCGCCAGAAGGTCCCGTCCAGCTGCGGCTGCGCACCGCCCTGTTGGCCTTGCTGCTGGAGCACGGGCGTCTGCGACTGCTGCTGTTCTCCGTTCTGGACGGCCTGGGCGAACACGTCGGCGTTGTCGACGAGGTCCTCCCGCACGTCTTCCTCCACCATCTCGCGGCACGACTGGTACTCCTCGCTTTCGAACGCGGCCGGGAGCGCGGTCTTGAGCGTTTCAATCAGGGCGTCTACATCGTCCTTGAGCGCCTGTCCGCGGCCGGCCGGAAGGCGAAGCACGGTCGGCGACCGCCCCTCGTCGAAGTTGTTGACGTAGCACCAGTCGGGCGGCGTCTCCTCGTCGGCGGCCTGCTCCTCCAGTAGGTGCGTCACGGGCTCGCGGCGGCCGTGCCCGGCGGCCCGAGGGCAAACACGTTGTAGCCGTCGCTTTCCATGGTCATGCCGAACTCCAGGGCCTCGACGGCCCGGTCCTGGCCCACCACCTGCGTCTCGGCGGGCAGGTCGTCGGTCGTGTTGAAGTCGAAGTGCGAGGGGTCGAACCGGGTGCGAAGGGCGTCGGGCGAGAGGGCGTCGGTCATCGAGTCGTGCGGAGACATTCGTTGGGGGCAGGAGTAGACGGAACGGTCGGAGACCGCGGGGGACTGTTAGTCCCGCCCGACAAAGAAGTATAGGAGGGCGCCGAGGAGGGGAAAGAAGACGATGAAGAGGCTCCACAGCACCTTGCCGCCGACTTCGTAGTCGTCGCCGCCCAGCAGATCGAGGAGGGCCACGATGTCGAGCACGATGACGACCGTGCCGCAGATGCCCCATTGCGGCTGCTGGAGGCGTTCGATGAGGTCGGGGCCGCCGCAGCCGGTGAGCAGCACGGCGAGCGGGGCGAGCACGAGAGGAAGGAAGCGAGAAGGGACGGGTGAGGGGCGAGACGGGGAATCCATCATAGCGCAACGGGCGGGGGATGAAGGAGGCAGCCGATACGGGCAACTGATGACGTTAAACGGGCGAACGTCTGAACGTTCAACGAATCCGCAGGAACCACCGCCGCCCCTCGATTCGTTTTCACCCCTCCGCTATTCGATGACCGCCGATCCCCCATTCGTTCGACCATGCAGATTGGGCACCTCGACTTCGACGACCGGCCGCTCTTCCTCGCCCCGATGGAGGACGTGAGCGACCCGCCGTTTCGCATCCTCTGCAAGCGGTACGGGGCCGACATGATGTACACCGAGTTCGTGTCGTCGGCGGGCCTGCTGCGCGAGCAAGAGCATGAGCACCAGAAGCTGGAGATTTTCGACGAGGAGCGGCCCATCGGCATCCAGGTATGGGGCGGCGGCATCGACGAGGTTCGGAACGCCACGCCGATGGTGGACGCTGCGGGGCCGGATGTGATCGATATCAACTTTGGGTGTCCGGTACACAAGATTGTGCAGAAGGACGGCGGGGCCGGGGTGCTGCGCAACCTCGACAAGATGAAGCGCATCACAGCGGCGGTGATGGAGGAGGCCACCCGCCCGGTCACCGTCAAGACGCGCCTCGGCTGGGACGACGACTCGATCCACATCGTGGACGTGGCGAAGATGTTCGAGGACATGGGTGTGGCGGCCCTCACGGTGCACGCCCGGACCCGCGAGCAGAAGTACAAGGGCGACGCGCGCTGGGAGTGGCTCCGCAAAATCAAACAGGAGGGCGTGCGCGACATGCCGTTCATTGGCAACGGCGACGCGCTGGACCCGGAGGCCATCGAGGCGATGTTCGAGGAGACCGGCGTGGACGGCGTCATGATGGGCCGCGGGGCGCTGGGCAACCCGTGGATTTTTAACCGGGCCAAGAAATACATGGAGACCGGCGAGCTGCCGCCGCCGCCCGACTGGGAGGAGCGCGTGCAGGTGGTCGCCGAGCACCTGTCGCTCAAGTGCGAGTGGCTGGGCGAGCGCAACGGCGTGCTAGAGATGCGCAAGAACTACAGCAGCTACTTCAAGGGCTTCCGCAACGCGTCGACCCTGCGGCACAAGCTCATGCAGCCGGAGACGAAGAACGGGGTGCTGGAGGTCCTGCTCAACTTTAAGCCCGACGCCCCCGACATCCAGCTTCCGTCGGCGTCGCTGCCGGAGCAGACCGCCAACCCGGGCGCGGTCGACACCAAGAAGCCCGACGTGCCGGACACCCTGCCGTCGCCGGGGGGAGACGGGGCCGAGGCAGATGGAGGGGAAACAGCCCCGGCCGATCCGCCGCCGTCGATCGCATAAGGCAGGAAAGATCCGGGGCATTACCGTGGAGACGGCCGCATCTTTCAGGCTTCCACGCCTTCAAGCGTACATGCGTGCCTCCCGCTCGGGCACGATACGATCACGTTCCGTTTCCCACACGGAGACTTCAGCGCCCTCCCACCAGTCTTTACCTCTTCGTGCTGGTACGGCAGTCCAACAAAATCTGGGATTTCCGCAGCCGCGACGAAAAGTGGGCTACGCACGTTCTCACGGATCGGCAAGACCAACGTGTGAAATCCAATCAATCTCTTGGCCGATTTCTTCCCCGCCGGGAGCTTCCTTTTTGCATCCGCGACAACTGTCGGGATACACATCGGTCCGGGCGGCGGCGTCGGTGCGGAGTGTTTTGGAGGAGGACACCGAGGGACCGGTGTGCCAGCAGTTTGGCAAGACGTAGAAGAAGTGAGGACAAGTATGCAGTGGTGTAGAGAGAATACTGCTTCTGTTCCAAGCGAGCAGAGCTGCTCCAGCGATACCCGACGCTGGTGTGAAGACACGTGAACATAATGAGCTGTGACTGATTCATTGAACCTATTTTCAAAGGAAAGCGGGAATCAGCACAGAGGCTGTAGTACGACGCCGGATTAGGAAACGTTAGAACAGAGACGCAAACACCCCCGAAGTGTCCCAGGAATTCATTAACACTAAAGTCACCATAAGTCAAAAAGTCACAGGAACTCGTTCTGGAGGCACCTCTACCGTGTAACCGGTTCCGATCCCGATAAGCACCTTTTGCATCGGGCTCTTGTGGCTTCTTTGCTGCAGGCATTTCCCTGCGAGCAAAGAAAAGGGCTCGGACGAGAGCAGGAAACGAACCGGCGTGTGTGTCCGACTCACCTCCATTTTCACTCTCTCACAAGAGGCAATCCAGTTATGGCTACTCAGACGAACGACGTACAGGACTCCCTCGACGCTCTTATGGACATTCAAGGAGCCCTCGGGGGCGCCATCGTTGATTACCAAAGCGGCATGACACTCGGCACCATTGGGGGAGGCGACCTCGATATGGAACTGGCCGGGGCCGGCAATACCGAGGTGGTGCGAGCGAAGAGGAATGTGGCTCACGATCTTGGTCTTGAGGGTTCAATTCAGGACATCCTAATCACGCTTGAAGGTCAGTACCACCTCATTCGACTGTGCGAGAAACATGAGGATGTCTTTATCTACCTCGCAATCGACCAGGACCAGGGCAATCTGGGATTGGCGCGGCGGTCAGTCGACAAGATCGACGAGAAGCTTGACCTTGACTTATAGCGGCTGAGGACTCTTGCATCGGAGGCCTCCCAGTCGATAGGTCTTCCGAAGCTGGCGTTGCGGAGGTAGGCCCCCCTCCCCGATAGTGCCGTGAAGGTGTCCCTTGCGGTGCGATGAGGGACGGCTGGAGGTCACGTCGTGGGGGGCGCCTCGCAATTTCTGTAGGGAGTGAGTAAGGACAGGTGTATGCAAAACTGGAGCAACGCCGTTTTCTCTTCATGGTCGCCCGTGCCGTATCTGTTTGGTTATGATCAAGACGATTCCGGTTATCAACAACAAAGGCGGAGTGGGGAAAACCACGACTACCGTCAGCCTTGCCGCTGGGCTCGGAAAGGTTGGCAACCAAGTGCTGGTTGTGGATCTGGACAGTCAAGGGTCGGCCTCCTTCGCGTTGGGCTTGGATCGCGACGACCTGGATCCCTCCACTGCCGACGTGCTATTTGAGGAGAAGCACCCGTCGGAGGTAATTCAATCCACCGCCACGGAGAATGTCGACATACTCACCGGCTCTCTGCGCCTAGCGGACATGGGTACCGTTTTGTCCTCCGTGGAGGGACGGGAAAAACGGCTCGCCCGGGCACTCTCGACCATCGAGGGTCAGTACGATGCGATTTTGATCGATTGTGCCCCTTCCACTTCCCTCCTGACCGTGAACGCACTGGTGGCGGCGGATGCCTTCGTCATCCCTGTTTCTCCCTCCTATCTTTCCCTTGAAGGCGTAGTGAGTCTCGGGGAGGTGGTGAAGAACGTACGCATGAGTCTTGGTGAGGCCGCTCCGGTGTTGGGCGTGCTTCTTACCATGGTACAGCGAGACGATGAGGAGACGCGTGCCATCATCGAAGAGGTGCGACATCACTACGGCGGGAAGGTCTTCGACACGGAGGTGCAGTACGATCCGGCCCTTGAAGAAGCCCCGACGCGCGGCGCCTCGGTGTTCGACTACGCTCCCGATTCGCAGGGGGCGGTGCAGTACCGGGAGGTCGTTGGCGAGATGCTGGACCGAATGGAACGATACGGGTCCGTATACAGCACCGTTCGGGAGAAAAAGTCGGAGCGGACGTAGATCCGCTTGAGCTTCGCTTCATCTGTACGCCGTCATCTCCAAAAAACCTAGCGCATTGCTATGGCCGACGACAATGGCATGTTTTTCAGTAGCGTATTCGATGAACCGGAAGACGATCCGCTTCTGGAGGATGAGGAGCCTTCTTCCGACGCGTCCTCGGAGCCTACTCAGCAGCACGAAATGCCATCGTGGCTGGACGAGGAAGAACGTACGGCCTCTTCGGAGACCGAAGAGGACCCCGATCCCGCCCAGAAGACAATTATTGTGGATCAGCGGTCGGGAAAGCGCAAAGGGCTCGACGAGTTGAATCGGTGCATCGAAGAAGGATGGGAGTTGGTTGGGCTTGCTCTCCATCAGCCCGACAACCAGTCCGGCTCCGCGGCTGCTCCTGTCAATCGTCAGTTCGTTGCCGAGTTGTCACAGGAGGGACCGTCATCTCTCTTCGACTTCGGCACCGAGGCATAGTTCGTGGAAGAGAAAAGGAATCTCCTGCGGAGGGAACGAGCGATGATGACGAGGAGTCCGGAAAAGCGTTCAGCTCCAGAAGAGGATCATCGGACGTAGGCACGAGCAAGTCCGTCCTGCTCCTGTCGAGGGCAGAACTGCATAGAGGGTCCGAAGGCGTGGGGAATGGAGGCCCTGACGCATCGTGTTAAAAGAAACCCATCGTCAGCGAGTCCCGATCATGTGTCGGAGGAGGTTGGCAGCTCCATCGTCTTCCGCCCTGCGAGGCGTTTGAGCACGAAGCGCGTGATTTTACGGCGTAGCTGGAGCGGAATATCGGCGCTCTTAGCAATGTTCTTGATGTTGACCTCGAAACGGCTGCGCGTGGAAACCGCCGACTGTCCACTTTCCCGAGGCAACTCCAGTTCCGCCTCCAAAGCTTCCATGCCTCCACGCCTGCCAACATACACGCTTGCCACCCTCCCCCCGCTCGGGTACACTACGATAACGTTCTGCTTTCGCAAACAACGTCTCGCTTTCCGATGAGTGACGATGCCCCCCGCTACTGGACCCCGGAATTCGTCGAGGCCTTCGTCGAGTCCGTCAACAGCGACGAGGAGTTTCAGGACAAGGCCGGGTCCTTCTCCGAGACCGTCGAGCTGCGCTGCCTGGGCACGCCCGACGACGAAGACGTATCGGCCACCTACGCGTTCGAAGACGGCCAGATCGTAGACGTGGACCTCTGGATCGACGATGCCCCGTCCGACCAGATGCGCGACGAACCGGTGGATAAGAGCGAGGTCATGGTGCGCGCCACGGCGCCGTACGACGTGTGGGTCAAGATGGACAAGGGCGAGATGGGCTCCACTGAGGCCCTGGCGTCGCCGGACTATCAGATCGAAGGGGCGATGATGAAGATCATGTCCAACATGGGCGTCTTTCGCGGGTTGAACAAAGTCGCTGCCCATGTCGAGAAGACGTACTAACTCGTGAGGCGTGAGCCGTGATGCGTGATCCCGGCAGGGGGCATGACCGGTCGGCTCAATGTCTCATTCGCACTTCGCCACTCGAAAATCGACACTGCACGCCATGAGCGACGACGGCCCCAGCATCAACGTCACCCGCGGCAAGCGGGCGGACAAAGAGAAAAAAAGCAAACAGGCGCAGTCGGGCAGCGACCTGCCGGGCGCGATGGAGATGGCGTCGGGCCTGGCACAGCGGGCCCGTGAGATGTGGCTGGCGGGCCTCGGGGCGCTGTCGGTGGTCGAGGAGGCCGGCACGCAGGTGTTCGACGCGCTTGTGGAGGAGGGAAAGTCCTGGGAGGAGCAGCGCCGCAAGCAGCAGAAGCAGACCGCGGAGCAGGTGAAGAACATCACCGAGGAGGGGACCCAGGCGGTGGAGGCCGTGGAAGAGCGCGTGCGCAACGAGGTCAACAACGCCCTACGCCGCATCGGCGTGCCCCACCGCGACGACATTGACGAGCTGCGCCATCAGGTGGATGCCCTCTCCGAGAAGATGGAGCAGCTCGCCGACGCGATTGCCGAACAGCAGGACGGCGACGCGTAGCGGAGGCGTTTCCAGGCGAAAATGTCTTGCGATGTACCGGTCCAACGAAATTTCCTCTTCCTAAGACGTTATAACGTTGAACGTTTCAACGTTTATCCGTTTGGGACCGGATTGGTTTTGGGCTAATGGCTCCGGTCGCACACACGCACAAACGCCCACACCCACACACGCATCACCCGGACAGCAGCTCGTCGGCCAGCTTCTCGAACTCTCGCTCGAAGCCCTCGACGAGCGCGTCGGGGTCGGGCACGAGGTGGGCGTCGCAGGCAATGCCGAGCCGCACGTCGCCGTTGTAGCTGAAGACGCTGACACCCATCCCGATACCGCCGGCGCGCGGGACCCACGGCATCACGTTCTGGACGCGGCAGTCCTTCATGTGGAACTGCTCCTGCGGCCCGGGCACGTTGGTCATTACGACGCTGGCCTTTCTGCTGAAGAGCTGCACCGCCTGGGCTTCCAGTTCCGCCGGGAAGCGGCCCAGCGTTTCGAGCACCCCGAACGCCGCTACCGCCTCCGAGGAGCACTTGATCTCGCCCATTTGTTCCTGGACGTTCAGCACGCGTTCGATCCGGTCGTTGATTCCGATCGGAAAGTCGAGGTATACGAGCCCGAAGCGGTTGCCCAGCTCGAAGGCCTTTTCCATCGGGCGCAGGTTGACTGGGAGCAGGGCCCGCACCATGACGCCCTCCGTCGGCTCGTCGTGGCGCTGCAGGTAGTGCCGGAGCGCCCCCGCCACCGCCGCCAGAAGGATGTCGTTCACCTTCGCGTCGAGGGGCTCGGCCATGCGCTTGATGGTGGCGAGGTCGACCGGGTCCGACCACGTCGCCTTCTGCGCCACCTTGAGGTCGCCCTTGAACACCGTGTCGGAGTCGGAGCCAAGGAGGGCCAGCCTTGAGAGGGCCGCGCCCAGGCTCATGCCCTGCTTGGCCCGGTGAAAGGCGTGGGACGGATTGACGAGGGATTCGGTGCCTTCGGCCAGAAGGCGTTGGCCGGTCGAGACCGTGTCTTTGACTGTATTCCATGCCCCTCGAAGCGCGCCGGGGAGAAACGAATCCGAGTCCGTCGAGTCGCCCGGAATCCGGTCCGGGTCGAAGTGCTCGTCGGTCAGCGACAGCAGCACCTGCACCAGCGCGATGCCGTCGCCGATGCAGTGGTGAATGCGGGCGATGATGGCGCTGCCGCCCTGGTAGTCCTCAATCAGCTCCATGTCCCAGAGCGGCTTGGCGCGGTCGAGGGGCCGGCTCATCAGCGCACTGACCCGCTCTTTGAGTTCCGCCCGTCCAGCCTCGCCCGGCAGGGCCGACCGGCGCACGTGCTGGTCGAGGTCGAAGTTGGGGTCGACCTCCCAGTGGGGCGTGCCGTTCGTGTCGCGCACCCGCTGCCGGAACCGCAGGAAGCCCAGCAGCCGCTCCGCAATCAGTTCCCTGAACGTCGCGAGCTCCATCCGGTCCTCCAGCACCAGCACCGACGTGATGGTCATCAGATTCGTCGGGTCGTCCATGCGCAGCCAGGCGGCGTCGATGCCGGACAGCGGTTCGTGGGCCTTCATAACGGGGACAGGACGGGCAAAAGGCAGGACGACGGGGAACAAGAAGGTCCGGGCCGGGGCGGACAGAGTCAAGAAATGGGCTGTTCAAGCAGGGCGATCGCATGTTGGAACGCGTTCGGAAAAGCAGGAGGCACTGTTGCCGTTCATTGACCCATCGGCCCGAGATGAATGGACGCCTGGAGGCAAGAACGCTTTGCGCTACCGCCTTCCTGTACTCATCATAGAGCAAGAAGGAATTGCCCTGGCTGTTCGGGCTCGGGCAATGTGTGATCGGTGGTGCCAGGCTGGGACTACGGGCTGGAGGAAGCAGACTGGACGCGGAAGAGCAGTTCGTCGATCCCGTACACGAGGAGTCCCGCGGTGGTGACCACCGTGAGGGTCGGGGCGGGCGCCCGGATGATGAGGCCGCCGATGATGCCGAGGACGGCCCCCAGGTACTTGATGTAATTGAGCTGCTCGTTGGTGGTGCGGCGGAGCAGCATTTCGAGTTGTTGCTCGTCGTAGGCCCGCACGTTCTCGAAAATGATCCGCTCCACGTCGAGCGTGCCGACAAGGCGGAGGATGAGCCGGCTCAGCAGGTCCTCGATGGCGTCGCCGTGGCGGTCGAGGTGGGCGGGCAGGCGGTCGAGCATCGGGCCGACGGTCTGGGGCAGGCGGCGCGTGGCTTGACGGAGGCGGGCCTGGAAGTCCGCTTCGCTGAAGAGGCGATAGGCGCTGAGGGCCACGCCCGGGAGGCCCTCGGCGTTCTGTTCCATCTGCTCGGCGGTAAAGTCGGCGATGCGGTCCTGGACCGCAGGCGTCGAGAGCACGTCCCGGAGCACGGTGCGGAGGAGGGTCTTGAGCTCGGCTCGCACCTCGTCGTCGGTCACCACGTCGCCCATCATGGCCACCAGCAGGTCGCGGTACTGCGCCGCAAGGCCGCTCTCCCGGATTTTCTGGATGATGATGCGCTTGTTGATAAGCTCCTCGCTCACGGCCTGGGCGAGGCGGTAGGCCACCCGTTCTCGCTGGGAGGGCACGAGGCCCTGGCCCACGATGGGGCGCTCCTGGCGCGGCCGGAAGAGCATCGTGATCGCGAGCCAGTTGGTCCCGAACCCGATGAGGCCGCTCACGGTGGTGTAGCGCAATAGATTCTCTAATCCAATCGCGTACCCGGCCACGGAGACAGTGACGCCGGGAAAATCCCAGGCGAACGACACAGCGAAGGTGACGGCCAGAATCCACGGCGTTACGCGGAGCAGCGGCAACCAGCGGGCGTAGCTCCCGGTCCGCTTGGGGGGCTCCTCGATGGCCGGGCCCCCGTCGCTGCCTTCCGGCAGGTGGTGGGACACCGTCGCAACAATTCGGTCGCGGAGACGAGCAAAGGGCGAGGGCGATGCCTCCGACGAAGAAGGGGAGGACGCGTTCGAAGACGGATCGTCGGGCATGACGGATCAGGCGCGGGATGGGACTAAAACACCTTGACGAGCGTCATGTCTTCCAGGTATCGGGCGGGGTCGTCCTGGAAGTCGAGGAGCAGGCGATTGGTCTGGGTGGCGGCCGAGTCCAGCTTCATGTAGAGGCTGGGGTCGTTGATGAGGCGGCCGGCGGTGCCCTCTCCCTGATTGAGCTTGGTGGCGATTCGGTCGAGCTTCGCCGACGTGTTCTGGAACGAGGCCAGGCTCTTGTTGAGGCGATCCAGCGACGAATTGAGGCGCCGGACCGCCAGGTCGAGCGAGTCGCTGTTCTCACCGGTAAAGGTCTCCAGGTCGCTTGAAACGCCCTCCAGGTTCCGGATGAGCGTGCGAAGGGTGGACTTCTCGCTCCCGGTGAGGTCGGACAGGTCGCCGCTCATCTTGCGCAGCGAGGACAGCGTGCGACGCAGGTCGCTGTCGGGATCCTGGAGCAGCCGATTGAGGACGGCGATCGTCGTATTGGCACCGGCGAGCACGCTGTCGGCCTTGCCCGCCAGCGCAGGCGCCCGGGATTTGAGTTGGCTGATGGCGGAGGTCGATTCCGGCGATTGGAGGGTTGCCCCGGACGCCAGCTGGGGGTTGCCCGTGGGCCCCGGCAAGATGTTGACGTAGACGCCGCCGAGGGCGCTGATGCCGGATACCGTGGCCTGGGAGCCCTTCGGCACGTGCGGCCCGCGCTCCAGCGTCATCCGCACGCGCACCGTCTGAGTCTCCGGATTCAGGCGCACCCCTTCGACTGAGCCGACCTTCACGCCCTTCATGCGCACCGGATTGCCCGAGACGAGGCCGTTGGCGTTGTCGAACTCAGCGTAGAGCGTGTACGAGCTGCCGAACAGGGGAACGTCCTGAAAGAACCGAATGCCGGCGAAGGCAACGAAGACCGCAATCACGATGGCGGCCCCGACCTTCAGTTCGTTGCTGTATTGCATGTCGGAGGCGGAGGAGGCGAAGAGAACGCAGGAACGAGGGGGTTACGACGATTGCGCGGGTGAGGGGGACCCGATCGTATATTCGCTGGCTTTGACGAACGAGTTGAGGTGCTGATTCGCGCAGGTGTGGAGCTCTTGCACCGGCCCCACCCATTCGAGATCCTGACCGTGCAGGAATGCGACCCGGTCGGCCACGTCGAGCACCGAGTGCATGTCGTGCGTCACGAGGACGCTGGTGACGTTCAACTCGTCGGCGAGGTGGTTGATGAGGTCGTTGATGGTATTGGACGTTTCGGGGTCCAGCCCGCTCGTTGGTTCGTCGTAGAGAATGTACTTCGGTTCCATCGAGATGGAGCGGGCCAGGGCCACCCGCTTCCGCATGCCGCCGGACAGCTCCGACGGGCGCTTGGGCCCCACGTCCGAGAGACGCACGAGATCGAGGCACTCCTGCACGCGCTCGTTGATCTCGGCGTCGGTTATCGACGAGAAGTAGCGGAGCGGAAAGGCGATGTTCTCGAAGCTCGACATCGAGTCGAACAGGGCGCCGCCCTGAAACAGCACCCCGAACCGCTTGCGGAGAGCGCGCAGCTCCTCGTACGAGATACAGCAAAGGTCTTCCCCGTCCACGTAGACGTGGCCGTCGTCCGGCTTCAGCAGGCCCACGAGGTGCTTCATGAGCACGCTTTTCCCAGAGCCGGAGCGCCCAATGATGGCGAGCTTTTCGCCCCGATGAACGTCGAGCGAGACATCCTCGAGGACCTGAAGCGAGCCGAAGCTCTTCGAAATGTTTTTGACTTCGATCATCGAGACGACCAGAGGGCGGATCGGGGGATCGACACGTGGAGGCACCGTCCATTCAGGGAACGCAACGAGCGTTCTATACGCCCGCGACACGAAACCTATCCGTCGCACCCACCGAGGCGGGCAGCTACAGGAGCGCCATGGCGACGAGGAGGTCGGCGACGAGGATGAAGACACAGCTCAGCACGGCGGCCTGCGTGGTGCTGTCACCCACCCCCACAGCGCCGCCGCCGGTGTAGTAGCCCTTGTAGCAGGCAATCGAGGTCACGATAAAGCCGAAGGCGACCGACTTGACGAAGCCGATCAACGGGTCGAGCAACTGAAAAAACTGGCGGGCTCCATCCAAAAACTCGGTTGCACTCAGGAAGCCGCCGATGTGTCCAGTAAAGACGCCGGTGCCGATGCCGACGGTGCAGGAGACAACGTACAGTATTGGAAACATGACTATCCCTGCCAGGACGCGCGGAAGCACCAGAAAGCCGACCGAGTTGAGCCCCATGACTTCCAGCGCGTCGATCTGCTCAGATACGCGCATCGTCCCGAGTTCCGCCGCGATTCGCGCGCCCACGCGCCCAGATAGAATGAAGCCGGCCACCACCACGCCCAGCTCCAGCATGATGGACGGGGCCACGATGGAGCCGATGATCGACTCTGGGATGAAGGGCGTCTCCAGCTGATAGGCCGTCTGCACGGTGAGCACAGCGCCGGAGAAGGCGGCGGCCAGCGCGACAATGGGGATCGAGTCGATGCCGATCCGGACCATCTGGATGAAAAGATTCTTCCAGTACATCCGGAACTCGTCGATCGACGCAAAGGCCCGGCCCATCAGAATGGCGTACCGGCCGAGGGCGCGGAGCGGGGATAGGAGGGAGTCGAGCAACGCGAACGCAGCAGTCTGATGAGCAAGGCCGGTGACGGGTCGGGACAACTGGCGTCCCACATGCGTATTCCATTCTGCACGGCGCGTAATGCACATGCGGTCCGTTGGCCAAGTTCCTGGAATGAGCCGGCGGGGCGCGTGATGCCGGTGCAGGTCCGTCCGGTGGTGTTTTCCTGCGAATCTGTTTCCCCAATCGTTTCATGGCGACTTCCGATCCCCGATACGTCTGTCAGGAATGTGGGCACGAGGCCCACAAGTGGATGGGCAAGTGCGCCGGGTGTGGCGCATGGAATACGCTGGTGCGGGAGGAGGCCCCCGAGGACGTGGAGGCGCAGGTGCCGGACCTTACCTCCAACGCCCAGAACAACAACGGCACGTCCGACTACGGCGCGCCCGAACGGCTCACGGAGGTAACGATGGAGGGCGACGCTCGCCTCCACACCGGCATCGAGGAGCTCGACCGCGTCATGGGCGGGGGCATCATGCAGGGCTCCTTCAGCCTCATCGCGGGGGACCCCGGCATCGGCAAGAGTACGCTCATGACCGAGCTGGCCGGCTACCTGCCCGCGAGTGACATCCTCTACGTGACCGGCGAGGAATCGAAGCGGCAGGTGAAGTTGCGCGCCCAGCGTCTGGGGATCGATTCCGAAAACCTGTACTTGCTGGCGGAAACGAACGTGCAGCAAATCGCCGACGCGGTCGACGAGGTCGGTCCGGATCTGCTGGTGGTCGACTCGATCCAGAGCATTTACCGCCCCGACCTGTCGAGTGCACCCGGGTCGGTAAGCCAGGTCCGCGAGAGCACCGCCTCGCTGCTCAAGCTCACGAAGGAGCAGGAGTTCTCGACGTTTCTGGTGGGACACGTCACCAAGAAGGGCACCATCGCCGGGCCGCGCGTGCTGGAGCACATGGTGGACACCGTCCTCTACTTCGAGGGCGACCAGCACCACGCCTATCGCATTCTGCGTAGCGTCAAGAACCGGTTCGGCGCCGCCAACGAGATCGGCGTCTTCCAGATGCGCGAAGACGGCCTCCACGAGGTGCCCAATCCCAGTGAGTTGTTTCTCTCGGAGCGCGGCTACGGCGTGAGCGGCTCAACGGTCGTCTGCTCGCTAGAAGGCACGCGGCCGATCCTCGTCGAAATCCAGGCACTGGTGACGCCCACCTCCTACAATACCCCGCAGCGCACCGTCACCGGCTTCCCGTCGCAGCGCCTACAGATGCTGCTGGCGGTGCTGGAAAAGCGCTCGGGCCTCGCCTTCAGCGACTACGACGTATTCGTAAATGTGGCCGGCGGCGTAACGCTCGACGAGCCCGCTGTGGACCTGGGCGTGGCGATGGCGGCGGCGTCTTCCTTCCGCGACATTCCCGCCGACACCGGCTCGGTGCTCATCGGCGAAGTGGGTCTGGGGGGCGAGATTCGCACCGTCAGCCAGATCGAGCCGCGCCTCAAGGAGGCGGCCAAGCTCGGGTTCGACCGCGCCGTGGTGCCGGAGAACAACCTCGACCGCATCGCGGGCGACTACGACCTCGACGTGACCGGCGTCGGCAAGCTGAAGGGCGTGGTCGACATGGTGCTGTAGCCCCGATCAAGGGGGAAGAACGACCAGTTGAGTCGGCGCCTTCGGAGACATCCGTCGAAAATCCCGGACGTTGAATGTCGCCAGCTCGGCAGCGTCGACCCGCTCAGCTCCAGCCACGTGAAGCGCGTCGTATACGGCTCCACTCGAAAGGTCATGTTCAACCATCCGATTGATCGCGTTCTTGTAGTCTTCTACCCGGAGGTCTACGATCTGTAGGAGATCAGAGATGCGATCCGTCAAGGCCGCTGCCTCCTTCGGTCCGTGTTGGGGGCGACTCGGAAGAGCTGTTATGGTCGCGAAAAACTCCGCCAAGGCGTGGGTCGCAATGGCGCCACGTGCACGGTCGTCCCGAACTGCCTCCAGGTACGATCGAGCTTCCTGATGAGACGGCAAATCTTCGATCACCGCCCGGACGAGAACCGACGTGTCGAGAAAGACATCGGGCACGCTCATTCGTCCGAGTGATTGTCCGTGTCGGAGTCGAGGTCCGAGATTTTGCTCGTCCGAGCAGTCCGCACGTCGTCAATGACCGACTGTATGTCTACGTCGGCGGGAACCTCCGCCGTAGAGATGAGAAGTCCGTCGCGCTCCTCCAGAACGGCTTGCTCCCCAATCGGCTTCAGAACGAGCCGCCCGTCTTCCACCGCAATGGCGAGTTCGGTGCCGGCCCCGATGCCCAAACGGTCGCGCAGGGACTGCGGAACGGCGATCCGGCCGTGTTCGTCGAGCGTAACTTCCATGCCGAGAGACGACTGTTGATAAAAAATCTCGTCAACGTTCCTACGTCATCGCCGACAACGGAGGTTCCCGCACCGGGTCGGTAGGCCATTTTTGTCACTACCGACGCCGGACTGGTGACCGAGGTCGCTTGACTGGACCACAGGCCGACCGTTTTGCCTGGAATCGCACCCGCGCAGCCCTTGCCCCGAACGGATCGGGAGGCTGGACGTACCCCTTTTCTGATGAGAGTCCCAAACCGGAATGCATTCGAGCAGCGAACAGCGACATAATAATCGGGCAGGGGGGCTCGTTGTCTCCGTACCATGCTCGCTCACAAATTCGGCCGTGTTCACTGAGTAGGATCGCGCATGCAGTCAACAGACGAGGAACTGGTGAGCTCCTACCTGGAGGAGGGCGACGATCACGCCTTCCGCCAACTGGTGGAGCGGCACCGGGACCGTATCTTCGGCTACCTCATGGGCATGGTGAAAGACCGCGCGGTGGCCAACGACATTTTTCAGGACACGTTCGTCCGCGTCATCGACGCAATGCAGGACGGCTCGTACTCCCAGCAGGGGAAGTGGCTGAGCTGGGTCATGAGCATCGCCCGAAACGCGGCCATCGACCACATCCGCAAGCAGAAAAAGTGGGCCGACATGCCGCACGAGCCGGACGAGGGCCGTTCCTTCTGGGAAACGCTGGAGGACGAGGCGCCCTCCGCCGACGAGGAGCTGCACCGGGCGGAGCAGCGAGAGTGGCTCGACAAACACATTGAGCAGCTCTCGCCGGAGCAGCGTGAGGTGTTGCTCTTGAGGCAGGAGACGGACCTCACGTTTCGGGAGATTGCCGAGCTTCAGGACGTGTCCATCAACACCGCCCTGGGCCGCATGCGCTACGCCCTCAAGAACCTGCGCGAGATGATGAAGAAGTCCGACAAGACCTCCCTGGCCGGAACGCCCGACGCCTGAGGGGACACTCGGTTCGTCATTTCCTGGACGATTCAACTGTAGCATCTATGGACGATACGCTACGCCTCATTCAGCACCTGTACGACGAAGACGTCGACCATCCGGACTTCGCCCGGCGCCTTCAGGAGGACGAGACGCTCCGCCGGAAGTACGAAGCGCTCCAGGGCACGAAAGCGGCGCTGGACCGGCGCTCCTCGCCCTCGCCCGACCCCGACGTGGTGAACGACATCGTGGACTACGCTTGCCGAGAAACCGACGCTTGCCAAGCAACCGACGCTCGCGAGGATGCACAATCGGCACAACGAGAGGAGACGTCCGCTCCGGCCCCCGACCGGGCGGCTCGTGAGTGGGACCGCTCCCGCCGCCGACGCCTGCAGGGCGTGAGCACGATTCTCGTCGTGCTCCTTGTGGCCGGGGTGGGTTGGTGGCAATTCCGCGTCCCCGAGTCCGCCCCCGCCGGTCCGACCGCAAACGCCCCTACCCCGCAGTCGACCGACGCTGCTTCCACCACGCCCCGTCCGGCCGCCGCGACGGACAACGACATGCCGGACTGGGACGACCAGGATGACGTGGTGCGCCTGCACCACCGCATCGAGATGCTGCACACGCAGAACCACTCGGACGGATGGGGCGGCGGATCGCTCCAGGCCACGGATCGAACGAGACCGTAGGCCCCGACGAGCTCCGTCTCATCGCTCCCCCAACGTGCCCGTCCACTTCTTCTGCTCTATCGAACGCACGTGAGACGCTGATCCGATGACGATCTTTCTTCGATCTCGATTGATCCCTCTGCTGGGCATGCTCTTTCTCTGGGGCACTCTTGCCCCGATGGGCCTGGCCCAGGACACCCGCACCCTCACCATTCGCGACGGCACCATCCACGTCGACGGACAGAAGCTGTCCGCCGACCAGGTGCCGTCCGACCTCGACCTCGACGGCGTGACGGCGCAGTACCAGTTCGTCGGCATTCAGCAGCCGGTGATCGAACTCAACGGCCGTCTCTTTGCGATCCGCAACGGACTGAAAAAAGTCTCCGAGGACGAGGTAGACGGACAGGAATCGTCCGTCATCCTTCAGGAAATCTCGGCACGCCCCTCCGCCAAGGCGAACACCGCCGGCGACCCTCAGCGGCAGTACCTGAACGAGGTCCAGAAGGCCAACCGGGCGCTCTACGAACGCCTCGTCCGTGAGCGAACCATGGAACAGAAGGCACAGCACCTCGGGCGCACCATCCGCATAATGCCGGAACACAGCGGGGAACGCCAGGCCAAGATCGATACCCTCCGGGCCCTGCTCAATGAGATCTTCGAGCTCAAGCAGGAAAACCGTCGGCGCGAGATCGACCGGCTGGAGCGGGAAATTCAGAAGCTCCAGCGCAGCCTGCAGAAGCGGCAGCAGATGCGGGAGCGCATGATCCAGTATCGCCTCAACGAACTCATCGGCGCCACGGCGAAACAGTAGACGACCGCTCAACGGTCGATCGGCACTTCGAGCTTTACTTTAAGTGCAGTGGTCCGCATCATGTACCCATGTTTCGGACTGCGAATTGCTCTTGTTGTGCTGATGGGTGTCATGCAAAATCGGATCGGTTCTTCTTGTGGGAAAACGTTGCGAGAACACTGTGATCGGTGCCGCCGGCGTGTGACCTGGGGAATGATCCTCGGGCTGCTTCTCCTGTGGGCTGGAGGGAGTGTTCCGGCGGCGTCGGCGCAAGTGGAAAACGTGCTGTTCACCGAACGGTCCGACGGGCAGGGATACGTCGTGCGCGTCCAGACGGCGCAGCAGATTGAGGCCTACGGCATGCCGCGCACCGTCGGCTCGAACACGGTGGAGTGGGTGCTTTACAACGCGGACCTACACGCCGGCTACCAGAAGACATCGCCGCAGGGGCCGATTGACGGCTACACGGCGACGACGAAGAACAGCCATCTGGTCCTGCGGTTCGAGTTGGACCCGGACCGGTCGGTGACGATCGATGCCTACCGCGACGGGGCGTCTACCGACCTGCTGCTCAATCTGGGGTATGAGGAGAGCGGCGGGGCGCCCGCCACGGCCGACGCGCAGGGGACATCGCAGAAAGAAGCGTCGTCCGGAGTTATGCAGCAGGTGTCTTCGGGAGAGGAAGGAGAGGGGGCTTCACGGGAAGAGCGCGAACGATGGCAAATGGATACGATCGTCATCGACGCCGGGCACGGGGGCAAGGACCCCGGGGCCACCGCCAACGGCCTCTACGAGAAAGACATCGTGCTGGACGTGGCGCACAAGTTGGGCGACTACGTCGAGAACCGGCTCGATGTCGATGTCGTTTACACCCGCAAGGATGACCGCTTCATTCCGCTGGAGGAGCGAGGGCACGTGGCCAACGAGGCCGGCGCCAAGCTCTTCATCTCGCTACACGTAAATGCGGCGCGCGCCCACGCCGCCCACGGCACAGAAGCGTACTTCCTCGGCCCCTCCAAGACGGAGGCCGCCGAGAAGGTGATGGAGCGCGAGAACAGCGTGATCAAGTACGAGGACAACACCAAACGGTACGAGGACTACGACGAGCAGGCGCTGGTGCGGCAGACCCTCACCCAGAGCGCCTACATGCGCCAGAGCGAGAAGCTGGCCTCCCTCGTGCAGAACCAGTTCGAGGAACGCGTGGGGCGGCACAACCGCGGCGTCCACCAGGCCGGATTCTATGTGCTGTGGAGCGCGTCGATGCCGTCGGTGCTCGTGGAACTGGGCTTTCTCACCAATCCGCGCGAGGCGAAATTTCTGAACAGCGACAAGGGGCAAACCTACCTCGCCAGCGCCCTCTTCCGCGCCGTGCGGGCCTACAAGAAGGACTACGAGAAGGGCATCTATCGGAGCAAGTAGGCCTCGTTCTGCGCGTGGAGGCATGGACGCGTGGGGGCGTAGAAGCCTGGACGAGAGACGGATCGGATCGCTCGTCCGTTACGCGGACGTCGGGGCGGGCGGCTACCGTGTCGGAGCAGGGACTCCTTGCCCGGCTCTCAAATCGCTTTCCCGCCATGCAGATGGACAGATCGGCGGCTCTACCGATCCGTAAGAAAGTACGTAAACGATCCTCTGCTGCAGCTGAAGACCGTGCACAACCGCAAGCAAAGAACGGTCCTTAGAGACTTATTCACGTATCGGTATTTCCCAATGCCTACGGACTGATGATCTCGACTCGGCTTTCCCTTCTGTGTGCAGCGCTCCTGTTCCCGCTCGTTCTCGCCGGGTGTGACGCGGCGGGTGGGGATACGGCGACGTTCAATGCAAACACCTCTCCCGCGCCGGTAGCTGAATATCTTTTCGAGTATGATTCGGACGACCAGGTTGATGGGCAAGGTTTGGTTAAGGTGACCTCCGGATCGAGCGACAATCTCGGAGATGTTCTGCAGACGCTCGGATTCAGCCGTAGCTCTATCGTTTCTGCAAAAATCGACAGTGTAGAGTTCATTCAGGTATCCAACCCGAAAGAGGAGACGTCTACTCAGAAATTCGTATTCGATAATCTTCTGAAAGCAGACGTTTTCCTGGGAACGAGTGAGAGCGGCTTGCAAATCGCCAGTGGCAGCTTCGATCCTGATGATGAGTCGGAAGAGGTTCTCCTCGGGATTACTAATAAAGACGCAACGCAGGTCGTGCAGAACGGAGCTACGAAGGCATTCCTCCGTCTCGGAACGAACGGGGATATCACCCGGACGGATCGTGTGAGGGCAAAGGTGTACTACGAAATTACAGTAAGCGGAGTGTAACCCCTTATCACAGCGAGTGGAGGCTGTGGTCTCGTTTCTTGGAAATGATCTCCCTTATCGAAAAGCAGGTCGTTGCCATCGACGCAGCGCTATGAGGAACCGTCTGCAGTTGGAGAGGGGCTGGAAGTACAGACGCAAGTGCAGGAAGGCCACTCACAAACCCACACACTCACACACCCACATACTACTACCGCACAGCCACACAGCAGATCTCGACCCGGGCGTTGCGGGGGAGGCCGTCGACCTGCACGGCCTGGCGGGCGGGCGGCTGCTCGTTGAAGTAGCGGCCGTACACGTCGTTGATCTGGGCGTAGTCGTTGACGTCGGTCATCACGACCTCGCACTTCACAACGTTCTCGAAGCTCATGCTCGCGGCCTTGAGGATGGCGCCGACATTGTCGAGCACGCGCTCGGTCTCCTTCTCGATCGTCCCGTCGACCATGCTGCCCGTCTCCGGATCGATCGCGATCTGGCCGGACACGTACAGTTGGTCGCCCACGAGGATGCCCTGGCTGTAGGGGCCGATGGCGGCCGGGGCCAGCGGTGTTGTCACGGTGCTGCGGGACGTGGAGGTTGAGGTAGACATAGGTGGGAGACAATGCTCATAGAAGGAGTGTTAGACTGTGTAAGGAAGATCACCGTCCCGCGGGCGCGGTACAAGCAAATATTGACTGAAGACACGCGAAGATTAGCTGAAGGAGGAGCGTGGGTGCATGGGGGCGTGGGAGGGTGGGGGCGTGAGAGCATGGGCGTGGGAGTAGGTTGCCAATGCCGGGCGGAAGCGGGCCAGGAGACGATTGCTGGTGGGGAGAACGGGGTGCGGAACGCCGCGCCGTACACACGAGTTTTCACCGTCTCCGCAGACGTTTCTCGAACGGCGGAGTTCTATCACTTCGAAGCAGCGAATCGGTTATGAGCAAGAAGGGACGCGTACTGGTCGCCATGAGCGGCGGGGTCGACTCGTCGGTGACCGCTGTGCTCCTGAAGGAGCGCGGCTACGACGTCGTGGGCCTCACCATGAAGACGTGGGACTACTCGACCAGCGGGGGGCGCGACGGCAAAGAGGTGGGCTGTTGCTCCATCGAGTCCATGAACGATGCCCGCGTGGTGGCCAACGAGCACGGCTTTCCGCACTTCGTCGTCGACATCCGCGAGGAGTTCGGCGACTGGGTGATCGAGCGGTTCACCAACGACTACCTCTCGGGCCGCACGCCGAACCCCTGTGTGCTCTGCAACACGCATATCAAATGGGCCGCCCTTCTGGAGCGAGCCGACGACCTGGGGTGCGAGCACATTGCCACCGGCCACTACGCCAACGTCCGCTACGAGGAGGACATTGACCGCTACGTGCTCAGCCGCGGGCAGGACCGAAACAAGGACCAGAGCTACGCGCTCTGGGGCCTGCCGCAGGAGCACCTGGCCCGGTCTATCTTTCCGCTGGGCGAGTACGAGAAGCCCGAGATCCGGGAGATGGCGGCCGACTTCGGCCTCAGCGTGGCCGATAAGCCGGACTCCTACGAGATCTGCTTTATTCCGGACAATGACTACGGACGCTTCCTCAAGGACCGGGTGGACGGGCTCGAAGAGGAAGTGAGTGGCGGCAAGTTCGTGTTGAGCGACGGCACCGTCGTGGGTGAGCACGACGGCTATCCCTTCTACACCATCGGCCAGCGGCGTGGGCTGGGCCTGGCGCTCGGGGAGCGCGTGTACGTCACTGATATCGACCCTGAGACGAACACCATTACCGTGGGACCGAAGGAGGAGCTCATGGAGCAGACCCTGACGGCCCACGAGATCAACCTCGTCAAGTACCCTGAGATTGAAGAGGAGCGCCCGGCCTGGGGCACGATTCGCTACAACGACGACGGGGCGGGCTGTCTGGCATGGCAGCCGGACGGGGACACCCTCAAGGTGGCCTTTGCGGAGCCGAAGCGGGCCATCACGCCGGGGCAGAGCCTCGTGCTGTACGAGGACGAGGACGTGCTGGGCGGCGGCTGGATTCATGAAGTCGGGAGCGAGGCGGACGAGTGCACCGAGGCGGCGAGCGAGATGGCCACGTAGCGCCGGCGCCGAGGGACGGTCGGCGGTGCGATCGGGGCGCGTCCCTCCGATGAACCTGAAGTCATCTCCGGGTGTGGGGGGAACACTGAAATTCCCCGCCGGGTTCAACATCACCTACGTTGCCGCTCCCCAGAACAAATCAAGACGTTACGCCAAGGACTGCGGAATTGGTCCGTTCGCGGACGTCGCGCATGAATACATGGAACGCACGGATTTGACACGGATCGACGAATTCACGTGGGAAATCCCGGAGTCGTTCCGAGAGCCGATGCGCGTTCCGGTGCGCATTATCGCGAATGAGGGCCTAATCGAGGACATCATTCGGGACGAAGCCATCGAGCAGGCCATCCAGACAGCCATGCTGTCAGGGCTGGTGGGGCATCTCGTCGTGATGCCCGATGTGTACAGCGGACAGGGAGCGCCGGTTGGCATCGTAGCGGTGTCGAAGTGGCCGGTGGGCACCATCGCGCCGGGGGCCATTGGGCACGACATCAACACCGGCGTGCGGCTGCTGGGGTCCGACATCAGCCTGAACGAGGCGAAGGGAAACTTCGACGCACTCGCCGACGCCCTGAAGGCTCACATCCAGAGCGGGACTGAAGCGGAAGGCTCCTTACAGATGAACAAGAGCGAGGTCGACCATGTGGCGCAGTCCGGCGCGCAGTGGGCCCTGCGGAAGGACATGGCGCAGCAGGACGACCTGGTACGGGCCGAGGAGGGGGGGCGGCTCAATGACGCCGATCCCGCGAAGGTGAGCGAGGCGGCCCGGACACTCGGGTCCCAACAGCTTGGCACGCTCGGCGGCGGGGAGCACTTCATCGAAATTCTTGCGGTCGAGGAGGTTTTCGACCGCGCCGCGGCCGTCACGATGGGCCTGCAGGAAGACACGCTCGTCGCGCAAATTCACTGTGGGTCCCGCGGGTATGGCCAGCAGGTGTGTGCCGATTACATCGATCGGTTTCAGGAGGCAGCGTCCTCCTATGACATCACACCGCCGAATCCGAATCTGGCCTCCGTCCCGCTCGACTCCAGTGAGGCGGAGGACTACATGGGCGCCATGAAGGCGGCGGCCAACTACGCCTACGCCAACCGACAGGTGCTGGCCCATCGCGTCCGTGAGGTATTCGATGAGACGCTCGACGGGGCGGGGCAGCGCCTCAAGACGGTCTACGACGTGGCGCACAACCTCGGTCAGGTCGAGATGCACCAGGTGGAAGGCAAGCACATGCGCTGCTACGTCCACAGAAAGGGGGCCGCCCGCGCATTCGGCCCCGGCACGCCCGGCATCTCGCTGCCCTACCGGGCCCTCGGCCAGCCGGTGCTCGTGCCCGGCAGCATGGGCGAGACCTCGTGGGTCATGCTCGCCACGCGTGAGAGCATGCAGAAGAGCTTCGGGTCGGCCTGCCACGGGGCGGGCCGCACCATGAGCCGGCACGAAGCCAATCATCACGCCGAGCCGGTCGCCCTCGACGAAGAACTTGAGGACGAAGGGGTGCACGTCCGATCCAGTGGCGGCTCGTCCCCGGCCGGCGGCGTCAAGCTCAAGGAAAGCATCGAAGCCGTTGTGGGCACAGTGGCTGGGGCCCGGCTCGCCAGCAAGGTGGCCCGCCTCAGGCCAGTGGCGGTGGTACACGGATAGATACGTATTGGCCCGCGGGACGATGGACGGAATATTGCCTCTTCACGGCCTGAACTGTGGCCGGCGGACACATACATACGTCCGGCGCGTTCCGCGCGTGCAAAATTGGGCACTGATGGATCCACTATCCCTCTTCCAACGACACCTCTCGATTCAGCGCTATGTCCGACAATTCCCAGCACGGACCCCATCTCCTCCTCGTTGAAGACGACAGCGAACTCAGCACGAGTCTCGTCCTCTACCTCGAGTCGGAAGGATACGAGGTGACGTTGGCCGAGAACGGCACGGACGCCGAAGACGAGGCGACGCGGCTGCCCGGCTACGACCTCATCATCCTCGATGTCAAGCTCCCCGACAAAAATGGGTTCGAGGTCTTGCGGCAGGCCCGCGAAGAGGGAGTGCACACGCCCGTGGTTATGCTCACCGGGCTCGGCGACCACGAGGAAAAGATGCGTGGCTTCCAGGTCGGGGCCGACGACTATCTCACCAAGCCTTTCGAGACTGAGGAGCTGCTGGCGCGCATCGATGCCCTGCTGCGCCGCGAGGCCCAGGTCAGTGAGGAAGGAGGCGTGTTTGAGGTCGGCGATCTCCGGGTGGACCTTGACGCTGAAGAGGTTACCCACGACGACGAGCCGGTGGACCTCACGGGGTTAGAGTACAAGCTGCTCGCGTACCTCCTGCGACGACGTGGGCGCACGGCCACTCGTGAGCAGATTCTCCGTGACGTGTGGGACCTGCCCTCCGAGGTCGAAACCCGCACCATCGACCGGCACGTCAATGCCCTGCGGGATGTCATGTCGGGCACCGGAGAGGACGAGTGGGCCATTCAGAGCGTATACGGCATCGGGTACAAGCTCGAAGGGGCTACGCGCGTCGAGGGAACGTCCCGAACGACGACGTAAGTTTGTGTCTGGGAGCGGGGGGCGGAGGTTCTCACGCACTGAGCGCTTTCTCACCACCAGTGCCGAAGAGGTTGGATTGTTCAACGGCGCGGGATGGAGCAAGCAACATCCGTCCACATACCCGCAGACGCCCGTACTCGCAGACGGCTTATTCGTCGTCGAAGCGGTAGCCGATGCCGTAGACGGTTTCGATGTAGGTGGGTGCCGACGGGTCCGGCTCAATCTTCTTGCGGACCGAGGCCATATGGCGGTCAATGGTGCGCGTGACGATGTTTTCGTCGATGCCCCACACATCGCGAAGGAGTTGTTTCCGCGTGACGGTGCGTCCCTTGTGCTGGATGAGGTAGCGTAAAATGTCAAACTCCAGGGCTGTAAACTCGACTTCTTCGTCGTCGCGGTAGGCCTCGTGGGTTGTGAAGTTGATCTCCACGTCCCCGATCTCGTATACGTCCATCGGCGCCTCAGACGGCGGCATCGTGCGCTGCAGGATGGCCTTGACGCGAGCCGCCAGTTCCTCCACGTTGAACGGCTTCGTGATGTAGTCGTCCGCCCCCAGGCCGAAGCCTTTGAGCTTCGATTCTTGCTCCCCGCGGGCCGTGATCATGAGGATTGGGGCGCTGAAGCCCATTTCCTGCGATTCGCGCAGTACCTCGAAGCCGTCCTTCTCCGGCAGCATCACGTCGAGCAGGACGACATCGCACTTGTCCATGTCCTGCATTTTTTCGAGGGCGGTCTCTCCGTCCTCTGCCGTCTCGATCTCGTACTCCTCCAGCTCAAAGTACTCCGTGAGTCCCATGAGGATGTCGGGATCATCCTCGACGATGAGCATGTGATAGGTGCGGTCTGTCGTCTTCGACATGGCAGCTGTGGCACTACGTGAATACAATGGCGGGCCCAGAAAAATCTCTTCAAAAACTGTGCCTTGGATCCGCTGCAATATACAGAAGAAACCGTCTGTTCCAAAGGGCTGAGCCGTAACACCTTTGTTGGAGGATGCATTCCCCTGATCCACGGCGTCCTTGACTGGACGCGAGGATTTGTGGGGGATCCTATTTCGCCCCTGTGACCTCTCTCCTTTACTCCCCCGGATGAACCAGCGGGATCGACGTGAGATCGTGACGCCGGCTGCTGAGCCGCTCCCACGCTCCCGTTCTCCCACGCTCCCGTTCTCCCACGCACGTCTGGTCGCATCGGGCTGGAAGAAGCAGACGGGCCCTCCTGTTCAGCAATACACGGGTCTCCGGCACGATCCGATTGGACACCACGGCGCCTCGGTTCGTATCATGAGGCAAGATCCGACATCCGTTTGTTCGATTGATCCAACTGTAGCTGCATGACCGACGACGCAAAATCCTTCCTCTTCGACCTTCTCGACACCCCCAGTCCCACCGGCTTCGAGACGCCAGGGCAGCGCGTGTGGGCCGACTACGTGCGCCCCCACGTCGATGCGCTGGAGACGGACGACTACGGCACGGCCTGGGCCACCCTCAGCGGGTCTGCCGGCGACGGGCCGAGCCTCATGTTCGACGCCCACGTCGACGAGATTGGCTTCATGGTGCGCCACATTACCGACGATGGATTTATCTACGTCAACCGCATCGGCGGGTCCGACCGCGCCATTGCCCGCGGCCTGCGGGTGCGCGTACTAGGGGACAACGGGCCGGTGACCGGTGTGGTGGGCAATACGGCCATCCACATTCGTGACACGAGCAACGAGAAGGTGCCGAAGGTGCACGAACTGTTTGTAGACGTGGGGGCGGAGGACGAGGACGGCGTCCACGACCTCGGCATTCGGGTGGGGCATCCCATGGTGTTCGACGTGGGGCCGACGGAGCTGTCGGGCCCGCGCATCACGGCCCGCGCCATCGACAACCGCCTCGGCGGCTTCATCATCGCGCAGGTGCTGGAGCGCCTGTCCGACGACCCGCCCGCGTGGACGGTGCAGGGGGCCAACTCGGTCCAGGAAGAGATTGGGGGGCATGGGGCGCAGATGATCACGCACCGTCTCAATCCGGACGCGGCGGTGGCCTTCGACGTCACGCACGCCACCGACTCGCCCGGCATCAGCAGCGCGGAGCACGGCGAGGTGAGGATGGGCGAGGGACCGGCCGTCACGCACGGCACGTCCACCCATCCGCAGGTTGTGCAGCGCCTCATGCAGGTGGCCGAGGAGAACGACATTCCCCTCCAGCACGAGCCCAGCGGGCGCCGCACCGGCACCGACACCGACTCCATCTTCAAGACGCGAAGCGGCGTGCCGAGCGGCCTCGTTTCCGTTCCGCTCCGCTACATGCACTCGACCGTCGAGGTCGTCGACACGGAGGACATCGAGCAGTGCGTGCAGTTGCTGACCGCGTTCGCCCGCTCGCTTGACGCGGACGATGCGTTCGGCGTGTCGCTATAAGCATAGAAGCGTGGAGGCTTTGGATGCGGAGGCACGCCTGTCCTGCCTCCACGCATCCATGCTTCCACGTATCGAGGGCACCGCTGACATCGGAGCGCACGTCGCCAGAACGGGGCACTATAATCGGACGCCGCTCACCCTCTACCCGTGCAGGGCGCGGTACTTCCGGACGATGCTGAACGCCATCTCCAGCGACTGATCGTAGTTGAGACGCGGGTCGACGAGCGACTCGTACGCCTCGCCGAGGTCCGACTCGGCGATGCCGCGCGCCCCGCCGATGCACTCCGTCACGTTCCGGCCGGTGAGCTCGAAGTGCACGCCGCCGAGGTGCGAGTCCTCCGCCGCGTGGATATCGAGGGCCTGTTCCAGCTCGCCGAGAATGTTGTCGAAGCGACGCGTCTTGGTGCCGTCGTCGGTCTTCTCCGTGTTTCCGTGCATCGGGTCGCAGATCCAGAGCACCGACTGGCCGGTGTCGCGAACCGCCTCGATGAGGCCGGGGAGCCGGTCACCGATCGTGTCGCTGCCGAAGCGGGTGATGAGCGTGAGCTCGCCGGGCTCATCGTCCGGGTCGAGCGTCTGAACGAGCCGCTTCAGGATGGTCGGTGTCATGTCGGGGCCCACCTTTAGGCCGATCGGATTTTCGAGGCCGCGGGCGTACTCGACGTGTGCGTTCTCAGGCTGGTTGGTGCGTTTGCCCACCCAGGGCAGGTGCGTGCCGAGGTTGTAGATGCCGTCCTTGTGCGGCACCGAGCGGGAGAGCGCCTCCTCGTAGGGCAGCAGCAACGCCTCGTGGCTCGTATAGAACTGGACGCTTTCGACGGAGTCGAGCTCCCTGGCGGTGACCACTTCGAGGAAGTCGAGCGTGTCCTCGATGGAGTCGACCATGGCGTGGTATTCCTCCGCCAGGGGCGAGTGTTGCATGAAGTCGAGATCCCAGTACTCCGGGTGATGGAGGTCGGCAAAGCCGCCCTCCGAGAGCGACCGCACGAGGTTGAGCGTGAGGGCGGAACTAGAGCAGGCCTCGACCATGCGCTGGGGATCCGGCACACGCGCCTCTTCCGTAAAGGCGGCGTCGTTGACGATGTCGCCCCGATAGCTGGGGAGCGTGGTCCCGTTGCGCGTTTCGGTGTCCGAAGAGCGCGGCTTGGCGTACTGCCCGGCGAAGCGTCCCACGCGCACGACGCTCGTGTTGAGCCCGTAGGTGAGCACGAGGCTCATCTGCATCAGGATCTTGAGCCGGCTCGTGATGACGTCGGCTGTGCAATCGGCGAACGACTCCGCGCACTCGCCGCCCTGGAGGAGGAAGCGCTCGCCTCGGGCCGCTCGGGCCAGTTCGTCCTTCAGGTTGTCCACCTCCCAGGAGGTGACGAGAGGGGGCAGGCTGGACACGTGGTCCAACGCCTCTTCCAGCTCCACCTCGTCGGTGTACGTAGGTTGCTGGAGGGCCTCTTTCTCCTGCCACGAGCTCGGGGACCAGTCTTTCGTTGCTACGTCGTGCGCCATTATACAGAGAAACCGTTGACCAAAGTTACAGACATGTCCATTCTATCCGTGGACGGTCCGCTCAACGAGTCGGGGAGGCACACGTTTCGGCAAGCTGGTGCAGTGCGGAGGTCCTCGGAGAACATAATATCCGGAATACATTACGGACCGAGGCCTGCGCGCCGTAACGTCGGCCCCGGCAGACTCGACAATACCTCGTACGCATTTTCCTCACACACCCTTTCGCCCCCCATCCGTGACGACCGACGCCGGGAAGCACATTCTGCTCGTGGAGGACGACTCCGACATCGCCGACCTCCTGGAGCTGCACCTCACCGATGAGGGGCACGAGGTCGACGCGGTGGACGATGGCGACGAGGGCCTGGAGCGGGCGCTTGCGGAGAACTACGACCTCATCGTCCTCGACATCATGCTGCCAGGGACCGACGGCTTCGACATCTGCCGGCGCCTGCGGCAGGAAAAGTGCCACACGCCTATCCTTATGATTACGGCCAAGACCGAGGAGGTGGACAAGGTGCTGGGGCTGGAACTCGGCGCCGACGACTACATCACCAAGCCGTTCAGCATCCGCGAGGTACTGGCACGGGTAAAGGCCATTTTTCGGCGGGTCGAGGTGGACCAGCAGGTCCAGGACGATTCGGACGAGGCCGAGCCCATCGAGCGGGGCCGGCTCACAATCGATCCGCCCAAGCGGAAGGTCACCGTCGACGGAGAGACGCTGGACCTGACGAGCAAGGAGTACGAGCTGTTGCTGCTCTTCGCACGGAACCCGGGACGGGCCTACAGCCGGCAGGAACTGCTCGACGAGGTGTGGGGCTACCAGTACGACGGCTACAGCCACACCGTTAATACCCATATCAACCGCCTGCGCAACAAGATCGAGCCCGACCCGTCGTCCCCGACGTACGTCAAGACCGTGTGGGGCGTCGGCTATCGGTTTGCCGAGCGGGAAGAGCTCGCGACGAATGATGCGTAGTTCGTACTGCGTAGAGCGGAGCCGATGTCGAAATACGGAATACGAAATATCCCACGAACGAGATATCCCACGAACGAGGTGGGCACGACGGTACCCTTCATGCCTCCCGTGAACGTTTTGGACTCTCCTCCATGCTCAACAGCTTCTACGCCAAATTATCGGCTCTCTTCCTTGTCCTCATCGTCGGGCTCGGGGTGCTCCTCGCGGTGTTGGGCGGGCGCACGGCGCAGCGCTACGCCGACGAGGTGGAGCAGAAACTGAACCGCACGCTGGCACAGGAGATGGTCCCTCGGTTCGAACCGCTGCTGGAAGACAGCATCGACTACAAGGGCATTCGCGCGACGATCCGGGATATGACGGGCATCAACCGGCGGATTGAGATTTACATTCTGGACCGAACGGGCACCGTCAAGGCCTCGTTCGCTCCGCCGTCGGCCGCCATCCGACAGAAGAAGATCGACATGGCGCCGATTCGGCGTTTCATGAAGGGGGAGGGCCTGCCCATCCTGGGCGACGACCCGCGCCATGGAAATGCGGAGAAGCCCTTCTCGGCGGCGCGCATTGAGTTGATGGGCGAGGACAACTATTATCTCTACGTCATCCTCGGCAGCGAGCAGTACGCGTCGGTGGCCGGGATGATCGAGGACAGCTACATCATTCGGGGCGGGCTCGTGGGGCTTGGGCTCGTGGTTGTCGTCGTGGCCGGGCTGGGACTTTTGCTCTTCCGCCGGCTTACGCAGCGCCTGCGCCGGGTGCAGCACGCGGTGATGGCATTCGAGCAGGGCGACTACGAGCAGCGCATCGACGCCCGATCTTCGGATGAGATCGGACAGCTGGCCACCTCCTTTAACCGAATGGCGGACACGCTCGTCGATACGATGGAGGAGCTGCGGCAGGCCGATCGGATGCGCCGCGAGCTGGTGGCCAACGTCTCCCACGACCTGCGCAGCCCGCTTGCCTCCATCCAGGGCTACCTCGAAACGGTGCACATGAAAGACGGCGACCTGGCGCCGGAGGAGCGGCAGCGCTACGTCAAGACGGCGCTCCGCAACACGCGGCGTTTGAATGACCTTGTGAGCGAACTTTTTGAGCTATCGAAGCTGGAAACCAAGCAGGTGGAGCCGACCCTGGAGCCGTTTCCGATTCCCGAGCTTGCGCAGGACGTGGTCATGCAGTACGAGCCGCAGGCCGACGAGCAGGGCATCGATCTTCGAGCGGAGCTTCCTGAGCAGCACGCCCGCGTTCGGGCCGACATTGGACTCGTGGAACGGGCCCTTTCCAACCTCATCGACAACGCCATTCACTACACGCCGGATGGGGGCACGGTGTGCGTCCGGCTCGTCAACGAAGACGAGAACGTGTGCGTGGAGGTGCGAGACACCGGGCCTGGCATCCCGGAGGACGAGCTCCCGCACATCTTCGAACGCTTCTACCGCGTCGACAAAAGCCGCGACCGCGACAGCGGCGGGGCGGGGCTGGGCCTGGCCATCGCCAACACGATTCTCGACCTGCATGATCAGTCCCTGAAGGTGGAGAGCACCGTGGGGGAGGGCACGACGTTTCGGTTCCGGCTGCCCGTCGCGGCAGACGGCGCGGGTCGCTAACGGCATCCGGGCTCGGGGATGAAAGCGGTTTATACATCTGTGAGGTTTCGTGATGGATGTGAGGTTTCGTGATGGAGACGTGAGGAGATCTTCGGCTTCTGTGAGGAAGTTGGAGGCGGTGTCAGTGAGAATGGGAACGCATGATGGCGAGGAAGCGGCTGACACCGTTCCTCGCTTGCGTTTCTTTTCTCGCAATGATGTCCAACCACCATGGAATTCCGCTCACGTGTTCTCACTCGTTCACTAATCGCGGCCCTATGGATGGCCTGTCTCGGGTTCATCCTTTCGGGGTGCGACAGCGGTGGAAACAGCGACTCCACCGACGACGGCCCCTTCGAGGTCACGGTCGAGAATACCGGGGCCGCCACGCCGCTGCTGAAGGGCGGCGCCTTCACCCCTGACGACGTGATCAACGACAACAACAACGTTCCGCCGCTGGAGCCCGGTGAGTCCTTCCAGTTTTCGTTCACGGCCGGCCCCAACGAGCTGCCGGGGACCGGCGCTGCGTTTTCGTTTGCGGCGATGTTCGTCCAATCGAACGATGTGTACTATGCCACCGAGCCGGAGGGCGTCAAGCTCTTCGATGGAAATGGCGATCCCATTGGGTTGAGCAGTCCCGCCAACATCACCAGCAGCGTGGATCTTTACGACGCCGGCACCGAGGGGGACCAAGAGCCGGGCACCGGCGTCGATCAGGCACCGCGCCAGAGTGGCGCCGATACGGGAGCCGACGAAAATGGAACGGTTACAGACATTCAGGAAAACAACAGCGGCAATCTTGAGGACGACGGATTCGTGTATCCGGACGTGTCCAATGGAATTGACGCGAGAGTAGAAAGCGAATCTCATCAAGACGGCGGCTACAAGTTCACCGTCACCATCGAAAACGTAGGAAACGGCAGTCAGGTCAATGGCGCCCCACTGGTGGTCTCGCCGGGCACCTACGCGGTGCACTTCGATCAGACGCCGGGGGGCAATGAGGTAACGTTCCCGGGGCACGCGCCGGGGCAGGCCGCCACCAACGGCATCGAACGCATTGCGGAAGATGGCGCCCCGATAGGCAGTGGACCGGGCGTACCCGGCAACCACCTCGCGGAACTCGATCCGAAAACCGGTGTGACAGTTCCGATTTCGCCGGGCGCCGTCGCTGTGCACTCCGACGCCGTCTCTCTGTTCTCGACCGGGGAGTCGGCTCGTGCCGGCATCGAAGCCATTGCCGAAGATGGACGGCCGAATGGTGCACTTGACAGCGATAACAGTGACCCGGCCGGCAATCTCGTGGCGTCGCTGACCGGTACGGATGGCGTCAAGAGCATCGATGCGTTCGGAAGCGGCCCGCTTACTCCGGGGAACAGCGTCACGTTCAGCGTTGATGCGGAGGAGGGCGATCGACTGTCCCTCGCGGCCATGTTCGCACAGTCGAACGACATCTTCTATGCCCTTCCGTCGGAAGGCATCGCGCTCTACGACGACAGCGGCAATCCGATCAGCGGCGACATCACTGATCAGGTCCGTCTCTACGACGCCGGCACCGAGGCCGACCAGGAGATTGGGGCCGGTCTCAATCAGGCGCCGCGACAGTCCGGGCTCAACACCGGTCCGAGCGGAGAAGGCAGTGTCGAGCAGATCACGGGCTCGAAAACAGGATTTAGTTACTCCGCTGCTGAAAACATCAAGGTGACGATTACGCCGTAGTCCGGGCGTTTTCCTCTCGTTCAACGTTGGATGACTGCCCGACGGGCCGACCGGCTCGTCGGGCAGTGGTACGTGAGAGCGAGACGGACAGAGAAATCAGTTCAGGTTGTACAGCGCGCCGAACTTGTTCTCGGCGTACCGGAGCCACGCGTCGGCCGACAGTTCCTGTCCGGTCACGCGCTCTAGCAGTTGGGGCGCGGTGAGCTTACGGCCGTGCCGATGGACGTGGGTGCGGAGCCAGTCGAGAATCGGGGCGAAGTCGCCGTCGGCCAGCCGCGCGTCGAGGTCCATGTCGTCGCGGAGCGCCTCCGTAAGCTGGGCGGCCGTGAGGGTGCCGAGCGTGTAGGTGGGAAAGTAGCCGAACGAGGCCATTGACCAGTGCACGTCCTGTAGCACGCCGTCGGCGTCGGTGTTGGGCACGACGCCGAGGTAGTCGTCCATCGCCGCGTTCCAGCGCTCAGGCAGGTCGTTGACGCTCACCGTGCCGTCGATGAGGCCGCGCTCCAGCTCGAAGCGGAGCATGACGTGGAGGTTGTAGGTGGCCTCGTCGGCCTCCACGCGGATGAGGGACGGTTCCACGCGGTTGATGGCCCGGTAGAAGGCGTCGAGGGATGCGTCGCCCAGGGCGTTCGGGAACGCCTCCTGCAGCTGCGGAAAGTGGTGGTGCCAGAAGGGACGGCTGCGACCGACGTGGTTTTCCCAGAACCGCGACTGCGACTCGTGCATGCCCAGCGACGCGCCGCCGGCCAGCGGGGTGCGGGCCAGCGCCGGGTCGATGCCCTGTTCGTAGAGCGCGTGCCCGCCCTCGTGGATCATCGAGAAAAAGGCCGTCGGCAGGAACTCCTCGTCGTAGCGCGTGGTGATGCGCACGTCGCTGTGCGCGAAGGAGGTGGTGAACGGGTGGGCCGACACGTCCTGCCGCCCGCGATCAAAGTCGTAGCCGAGGTCGGCCAGCACCTGCTCGCCGAACGCCTTCTGCGTGGACTGCGGATAGGAGCGACGAAGCAGGTCGTCGTCGAGTTGCGGGGCGTCGGCGATGGCATCGACGAGCGGGACCAGGGGTTCCCGAAGGCTCTCGAACGTCGACGCCACGTCGGCGGTCGTGAGGCCCGGCTCGAACTCCTCCAGCAGGGCGTCGTAGGGCTCGTCGTCGTACCCAATGGCCTCCGCTTTTTCGACGGAGAGGTCGACCAGTTCTTCGAGGTGGGGGGCAAAGATCGAGAAGTCGTCTTCGGTGCGCGCGCGTTTCCAGGCCTGCTTTGCCTCGGAGGTGGCCTGCGACAGCTCCGCCACGAGGGAGGACGGCACCTTGCGGGCGCGTTCGTAGTCGCGGCGCGTGACGCGAACGAGGGCGGCCCCGTCGTCGAGCGGATCGGCATCGGCGGTGGCCTCGGCGGCACGGTCGAGCAGTTCGCCCGTCTCGTCGGTCACGAACTGCTCGTGAGCCTGCGACTGCAGGGTCGAGAGCTGCTGGGCGCGTGCCTCGGCGCCGCCGTCGGGCATGAACGTTTCCTGATCCCAGGCCAGCACGGCCGCGGCGGCCTTCAGATCTTCAACGGGCGCAAGATGGTCGCGGAGGGCAGGCAGGGCATCGCTCATGATGCAGGGATACTCATGAAGGAGAAACAGAAGAAACCGGAGCGCATCTCAACGTAGAGCTGGGCCGATGTATTCAGACCCGTCCGCAAAATCGCATGGATTCGGAACAGCGGAGACGGGATTGTTGGAGCGGGGGGCTCCGAGAGTAGCTATGCGCAAAGCCGCAAAGCGGTGAAAGGGATGCGGGAACGACCTGATAGGTCTCGCAAACCAGCCCAGACGCACGAAAGTGACGGGGAACGGCATTTTGCCGTCATCTGAATGATCGTAGACCTGACAGGTCTCGTTCATATCCATCCCGAAGTCGCCGGAGGCGGGGGGAGCTACGATTGCATGGAACGGGGGAGCAGCGCGCGTTCCAGGCCCTCCAGCAGGCTGAGGGCGAGGAGAGTGAGCACGCCCGCCGGGACGGTGCCCTCCAGAATAAGGCCGAGGTTGGCCCGCCGGATGCCGGTGAGGATGGGCTGTCCGTAGCCGCCCGCGCCGATGAGGGCCCCCAGCGTGGCCGCGCCGATGTTGATGACGACGGCAATTTTGAGGCCGCCGAGGATCGAGCGCGCGGCCATCGGCAACTCGATGCGCCACAGCTTGGCCCCGGCGGGCAGGCCGAGGGCGTCCGCCGACTCCAGCAGGGGCGGTGAGAGATCCTTCAGGCCCGTGTACGTTGTCCATACGATGGGCAGCAGGCTGTAGAGTACGAGCGCCGTGACGGCGGGCACGCGGCCCAGACCCAGCGGCGGGACCATCATCGCCAGGAGGGCCAGGGCGGGGATGGTATAGATGACGCCTATGACCGTGAGGATGGTGGGACCGAGAAATCGCCGCTTCGCGGCCACGATGCCGAGCGGGATGCCGAGAAGAATGGCGAGGCCGAGCGAGAGGCCGACGAGCACGAGGTGGTCGGCGGTGTATCGCCGCAGTCGCTCCCAGCGCGTGTCCGGGTCGGCGGTGGTTGCGAGGCCGAACGTTCGGTTGACGAAGCGAGCGGCCACCTGGCTTCCGTCGGTCTGGTCGATTTTCGCGCGGGCGTTCAGGACCTGCATCGTATCTGCCGGGATCCGGTCCTCGAGACGTCTAAGGGTCGAAATTGCACCGGGGACGCGTGTTTGGAGGTCACGCCGGTACAAGAATACAGCCTTGTAGGTCGGAAAGTACTGTTTCGTGTCGCGCAATACGCGAAGGTCGTATCGCTTGATCTCGGCGTCGGTGGCGTAGAGGTCGATGACGTCGAGTTGACCGGTGGCGAGGCCGCGGTAGGCGAGATCGTGGTCCACGCCGCGGGCCGTGTGGGAAAGATTGTAGGTGCGCTTCAGGGACGGCCAGCCGTCGGCCCGGTCCATGAACTCGTTGGAGAAGCCGAGTCGGAGGTCCGGGTGGGCGCGCAGGTCCCGGATCGTTTCGATGTCCAGTGAGTCGGCGTGATCGGCCCGCATGCCCAGCGCGTAGGTGTTGTTGAAGCCGATGGGGGCGGTCATGCCCACGCCGATCTCGGCCAGCGCGGCACGGAAGCTGTCCGGGTGCGGGGGAATGGAGCGGTCGGCCAGGATTTCCAGCCGGAGCGTACCGGTGTATTCGGGGTAGGCGTCGATATCGCCCCGCACGAGGGCCTCCCAGAGGAAGCGAGAGCCGCCCAGTTCTTCGCGGTGGGTGGCGGGGATGCTCTGTGCCTGCAACAGATGAGTGCCCATCCAGCCCAGGAGGACGTTCTCGGTGAACTTTTTGGAGCCGATTGTAAGCGTTGAGTCTTTGTCCTGACCCTGTGCTGGGGCTGTGAGCAGTGCCAGCACGATCAGGATCGAGAATCGAGGATCGAGAATCGAAGGTGTGTTCATGAGATGGGAAAAGTAGAAGTACTTCGATTCTATTCTCGATTCTCGTCGCCGAGGTGATCGAGCGGGGCGCGCTGGACATCGATAAAGTCGGTGACGAACGTGGAGGCGGGGTCGTGGACGAGGGCGGGCATCGGATCCTGTTGTTCGATGGCGCCGTCGCGGAGGAGCACCAAGTGGTCGCCGAAGAAGCCGGCTTCGCCGATGTCGTGAGTGACGAAGACGACTGTTTTACCGAGGCGGCGGAAGATGGTGCGGAGGTCGTCCTGAAGGTCGGCACGGACCATGGGGTCGAGAGCGCCGAGCGGCTCGTCGAGTAGAAGCACGTCGGGGTCGAGGAGAAGGGCGCGCATGAGGCTTACGCGCTGCCGCTGCCCGCCGGATAGCTCGCTCGGGGACTGCGAGAGCCGGTCCGGGTTCAGTTGCACCAGGTCCGTTAATTCGTTCAGACGAGCATCGATGCGGGCCTGCGACCAGCCGAAGTGGTGGGCCATGAGTGCGGCGTTGTCCCGGCCCGTGAGGTGCGGAAAGAGGCCGCCCTCCTGGATGACGTAGCCCATGCGGTGGCGGAGGGCCTGCACGTTTGCGTCGGAGAGGGGCTGCCCGTTGACGGTGACTGTGCCCGCGTCCGGCGTGATGAGGCCGATCATGAGTCGCAGTAGCGTGGACTTGCCGCTCCCAGACGGGCCGATGAGGACCGTTGTTTGTTGCGGCGGCACCTGCAGGGAGAGGGTCCGCACGGCGACCTCGTTTTCGTATTCCTTCCGAACCCCATCGAGTGTAATCATAGCGTGGGTGGCGGAGACGGGCGGCGGAGCGACGATCCCGGGAGGCGCGGCCGCGGGTAGGCATTGCGTTAATCGGTCGTGAAAGCCCCCCGGGAGGGGATCTTTGGCCCGACAACAAACGTGAGGACGTTTCCGGAAAATAAGCTGGACAAAATGGCTCGCTTCCAGGCCAACGTAGCTCAGTTGGTAGAGCAGTCCCCTCGTAAGGGACAGGTCACCGGTTCGAGTCCGGTCGTTGGCTCTTCGCGTCCCGCACACGGCGCCTCCGATTGTGTCCTACCGTCGCCGGTGGGACGCTCTTTTCCTGGCCCTCTCGGAGATTTACTGGCCTTCTTGGAGACCGGAAGGCGCGCTGAGGGCCAGAACCGTATCAGGCGTTGCTCTTCAGGGGCGTTATGTGCGATTCTGCTCCGATGTGCGGTCCTGCTCCGCGCGAGCCACCTCTTCCCCGCTCGGCGTGCAGCAGACCTCGACCCCGTCCTCCACGACGACGAGGTTCTTTTGGGAGAGGGACTGGACGGCTTCCTGGACCGCCCGCGGGCCCGTGCCGATGGCCCGAACGAGTGCGTAGAGATCGGCATTGCCTTCCGCGTGGACGGCTTGTAGAACGGCCGACTCCGTGTCGTCGAGAGACGGGGAATTGCTCATGCTGATACGGGAATGGATTCCTACCGATTTCGGATCGAGCCACTCTGGGATTCCTAGGATCTCAGATCTCCAGGATCTTGCCGGACGAGTCCGGCTGATCTCCTCACACGGAGAATGTTGTTGACCTCCCTGTGCACAGATCAGCAACCTACTCGTCGTCCCCGTCCTGGGCACCTGCCTGCGGATCCGACACGCTTCCGGGGCCGATGCCGGGCACGTCCATGTCGCCTCGAATCCAGTCTAGGGCCTCCTCGCGGTCCTCGTCGTCGTAGGCTTGAATCTGCGACATCGGGAACAGCAGCTCGATCTTGTCCATCAGTGGCTCCCAGACATCGGTGCCGATCAGGGCGACCTTATCTAGGTCCTGCAGGTAGCGGATGTCGAGGGACAGCTCCTCCCACGTTTCCTCGGGCTCCCAACCGTCGACGTCGTTGATCTCGAGGACGAGGCGAGTCGTCGTGTGGGCTTCCATCTCCTGGTGGAGGCGCGAGACGAACGTGTCAAAGTCCTCTTCAGTGAGGGTGTTTGAGAGCCGGAAGCCGATGATGTTGGTATCCGGAAGGTCCAGAAGTTCGTGCATAGGCAGCAGATCGGGGGTTAAGGAGCGAACAGAACGAATACGGCAAGTTGAAACAGCACCATGACATCGAGTACGAGGGCGGGGGCGGTCTGTTCGAGCGGCTTCGCGAAATCCGTTTGGGGACTGGGGGGGTTATGAGTTGATGAGTTGTGAGTTGGTGGGGGGGTGAGTTGTACGTTGGGGGGGAGGCAGGGTACTCGCTCTAGATGGGGGCGTGAGGTGTGTTATTCCGAGGGGGGAGGGGCGGGGCCGGTGTACTGGGCGCGGGGGCGGAGGACGTCGCCGTCCTCGTACTGCTCGACCATGTGGCCGGTCCAGCCCACCGTGCGGCCCAGGATGAATAGGAGCAGTGGGGCCTCGGACGGCAGGGTGAGAGCCCGGCCGAGGGCGACGAGGGCAAAATCGACGGCAGGCGGGTGCCCGAGGATGTCGGGGCCGACCTCCTGTGCGGCCCGGGCGAACGCGGTCCCGTCCGCGTCCGGAGCGACCTCCTGCAATCGATCTATCAGCAGCGCCGCCCGCGGGTCGCCGTTCGGATACAGCTGGTGGCCAAAGCCGGGGACCGTGTCGCCCCGTTGCAGCCGGGCGGCCACGGTGGCGCGGAGCTGGTCCGGCGTGCCGGCCTCGCGGAGCAGGGCGTCGATGCGGGCCGTGTTGCCGGTGTGGCGTTGGCCGCGAGCGGCCGAGAGGCCCGCGTTGACGGCGCCGTAGGGCGACGCGGCGGCAGAGGCCACGCTCCGCACGGTGAGGGCGGTCACGTTCAGCCCGTGGTCGGCGCAGAGCGCGAGGGCGGCGTTGAGGAGTGACGCGGTGCCCGGCCCCGTGCCCCAGGCGGCGTGCAGGCGCTCGGCCACCGAGCCTGTGCGGCTCGTTCCGGCGCGGCGTTCGATGAGGCTCGTGAGCAAAGAAAGAATGCGGATGCCCGTGTTCGTTACGCCGCGCTTAGAGAGATCGTAGGCCCGGTCGTCGGCCGCCTGGACCTGGGGTAGAAGCGTCTGCACGCGGTCCAGGACGGAGGCAGATTCGGCCACGGAATCGGGGGGTGGGATCGGAAGGGTCGCGTCGGCGAGGTTTATCCGATCCGTGCCCCGGTCCCAGAGGAGCGGGGCGACGGCTTCCAGGTCGTGCGACGTGGCCAGCGAGCAGGCGTCGTGGCCGCGATAGTAGAACCGCCCGTCGTTGATCAGCGTGAGGGCCGATTCCAGTACAGGCAGGCCCCAGTCGAGGGCCGTCCGGGCTGCCGTCTTGGGATCCTGGGTAAGCTGCTTTTTGCGCTGCAGCTGTTGGATGTCGTCGGCCCGGTAGCGACGAGTCCGGCGGCTGTCGTCGCTCGGCTCGGAGCGGACCAGGCCGCGGCTCACGTAGGCGTAGAGCGTGTTTTTTGTGACATCGAGTGCCTCGGCGGCCTCGTCGGCGGTCAGGTGCTGGGGCATTGGGTTCCGTGTTGAGGGTTTTGGGTTGGGCGTTCGGTCAAGGTGTTATGTTGACGTACTCCTCAATACATTGATTCAAAAATCAAGATTGATAAGTGATCGGTCGTCGGCAATTATGGGGATGACACTGATTTTGCACACCCGCCCTCGCCGCGCCATGTCTCCTACTCGCACTCCCGACGACCTCCAGCGCCTGTTCGACTACAACCGGTGGGCCAGTACCCGTCTGCTTGATGCAATGCGAGCAGCCGACGGTGTGCCCGACCGGGCCGTGGAACTGTACAGTCACGTGCTGCGCGCCCAGGACCTGTGGTACGGGCGCGTGGCGGGGACCGACCACGCCGACCTCGACCTCTGGACGACCGAGCCGCTGCCGGACTGCGCCGACCGGCTGTCGGCCAGTACGGAGCGCTGGCAGACGGTGCTCGATGAGCGCGTTCGGGACGGGGGGCTCGATCAGACCATCGACTACACGAATTCCAAAGGCACCCGCTACGAAAACACGCTGCGGGATCTCTGCACACACGTCGTGAATCACGGCACGCACCACCGCTCGCAGATTGCGCTTGTGCTGCGCCGGGTCGAGATCGCGCCGCCCGCGACGGACTACATTTTTTACCTGCGGGCGCAGTGAGGAATGGGTATGTGGGTATTGCAGCGTCAATCGTCAATGTGCACGTTGGCCCGTGCCGTACGTATCTCCCGGTCTAATTCGTGAAGACGTGACTCGTGACTGCTGACCCGGGAGTCCGCGTAACGCACAAGCGGCCTCACGCAATACGGATTACGCAATAGAATCGTCCGTCGATCAGCACTCCCGGACGGTTTTCCTTCCTCCCTTCCGTATACAGAATTAGCGTTGACAGTGCAGTATGTGGGCGACGCACGAGTGCGTTGACGCACAAGTGCGTCCAGGCCCATATGCTTGCCTCCATCCCGTCGCATCTACATCCCGGAATTTTACTGCCGGATTCGATCTCACTTTGCATCTGCTCGCTCTTCTCCAATTTCAGGACGTACCATGACTGCTCGCTCCATCGCTATTTTCGCCGCTCTTCTCGTCATTCCGGGACTGGTGTGCACCCAGAAGCCTCCCGACGGGACCCCATCGATGCCTTGAGGCACCCCGAAAGTGTTGCGGCGTCGCCGGACGGCTCCTTCTTCTACACCACGAACATCGGTGATAACCTCGCGCCGTCGACAAAAGACGGCGATGGATTTATTACCCGCCTTGCCGCCGACGGGTCTGTCGACACGCGTCGGTTTGTGCCGGCGCCTTCCAGCGACGCCCCCTCCACGTCCCAAAGGGCACCGTCATGCTCGACGGACACCTCTACACGGCCGACATTGATCGGATCGTGGGCTTTAACCGGTCGACCCGGGAGCAGAGCGCAGAGATTGACCTTGCGGCGCATGGCGTCACGTTCGTGAAAGACATCGCGGTCGGGGGCGAGCAGGCGCTGTTTGCGTCGGCCACCAAGCAGGGACGGGTCTACCGCATTGATCCGGCGTCGGGCACCGCGACGGCGCTCGACGTAGACGTGCCGGGCGTGAACGGCCTCGCGTGCGCCCGAGGCGACTAGAAGCCGTATGCCGTCACGTTCGGGGGCCGAAGAAGGGCGGGCTCCGCACCGTCAGAAGCTGTAAGGTCCAAAATAGACGTGGGACTGTGGAACGCTATCGTTCCACAGTCCCGCTTGGCCTCTGCCCCTTTCGTCCCCGGACGCGTCCTACTCATCGTCCATCATGTCGAACATAGACGGATTCTGATTCTGCAGCATGGTCCGGCTCGGTGTCTTCGCGTCTTCCTCCTCGGCATCGGGCTGATCGTCACCGGACGGAAGATCCATGTGAGCCTGGAGGCGCTCGAGCGTGTCGTGGAGGCCGGAGTTCTCTGTCTGGTTCTCCTCCTCTTTCTCCGTAAGGTCCTGGAGGCGCTCACTGGCGGACCGCAGGCTCTCCACAATGTTGGGCGCATCGGAGCGGTCGGACGCCTCGTCCTCGGGGTCGTCGGTCGATCTCGGCCCCTTGTCCGATACGTCCACGGAGGGCGACCGGGAGGCGCCACCGCCCGACTCCTCAGGAAGCGACGGCGTTTCGTCAACACCCCGCATCTGAGCCGTGATGATCGATCGAAGGAGATGGCCGACGGACAGACCGCGGTCGGAAGCCGTCTGTTCGAGCCACTCAATTTGCTCCGGCGTCAGTTCCACCTGAAGCGAGTCGAACTCGTCAGTATGATCGAACGCGTCGGTAGCGGGAACCTGCATCTCGGACATAATAGGACGCAACAGTGGTAAAGGGGCTCCGGGGTATAGGGACCCGGATCAATGCACTGCAGTAAATTCGGCAGTGCGGAGGTAGTTGTATCGAGGTATTGACGATTTTCGCGGTTTGTAACCGGAGCGTGAATGATGCTCGTGTCCCCCTGTATTTCCGCGAATTCGGGGGAATCGGCGTGTCCGGACTACCATCCGTTGCGCGTGCACGGGCGGAGAATGGTTTCCCGCTCTACTCATACACCATCTCTTTCAGCAGCGACGGAGGCTGACGGTCGTCCACGAAGGCGCGGCCTTCCTCCTCGCCCTGCTCGCGGACCTCGACAAGGTCGGGCTCGCTCGTCACAGCCCCGTCGAAGACGATGCCCGTGGCGATGTCGGCCAGGCGTTGGCCGAGGTCGCCGTCACTGGGGAGGCCCTGTCGGCAGCCGCGCTCGATGGTGCGAATCGTGTGGTTGCCTACGGAGTTGCCGAGGGCCCGGCTTACGCCCGCCGCAAAGCCCACCACGTAGGCACCGGGCTTGGTTTTGAGCAGCGTCGGGACGTGGTCGCCGGGCAGGTCGCCTACCTGGAGGCGGAGGCCGTCGGCGACCGTCTCGATGGCGTCGTCGGAGTGGTCGTTGGACATGTGGAGGCGGAGGGGGATGCGGAAGAACCGAAAGCGACTGCTCTACGGCTGCGGGCCGGGGGCGTTCGATAGAAACTGCGTGTAGATTACGCGATGACGGTTGTACAAGGAGGGAAAGAGGGCAGAGAGCGTTATTCCTTGCGCGTTCTATGAAGAATTTATGACAAGACATTTTCTATTGACAGTATGTCAAAAACGTATCCGTTGACGCTGTGTCAGGAAGTGGGAAAAGACAGAGAGGGAGCCCCCGGATCTGGGGAGAGAAGAATCGCCTCGATGCCTTTGTGACAACGTCGAACGTACCTGCTTATCCGGACCATGTATCATGCAATCGTTAAGCGAATTGCCCGAACCGCCTTCGAGGACCTGTCGGATCGCAGCCTGACGCCGTTGCTTGACCGGCGCGCGTCGGACCTCCGCCACACCTTTGCGGGGAATCACGCGCTCGGGGGTACTCGCCGTTCCCAAGAGGCCTTCCGGGCGTGGATGGAGCGCCTCTACCGGCTCTTTCCCGAACTTGAGTTCACCATTCACGACATTCTAGTGGCGGGCCCGCCCTAGTGCAGCTTCAAACGATCTTTTGGGGAAAGCAGTTTGCTATTGCTCCAAGCTCCAGCTTGAGGTATCTCGATTGTACAACGGACCAGTTGAAGCTGCACTAGAACACACGGGTCGCTGCTACCTGGACGGATCGGGGCGTGGCGGCCGACGGCGTGGCCTACGAGAACGAGGGCGTGCACGTCCTGCGCCTGAAGTGGGGACGGCTTGCGGAACTGACGGCTCGGCTCGACACGCAGCATCTAATATGTTTGGTGTAGTTCGAAACTGGTAGTTTGTAACTTGCTCCGAGGACGCTCGGAGCTGGAGGGCAGGGCCACCTGTGCGATGGTTCCGGCCTGGGAATTTTTCCCATGAGCCCGAGAAAAAGATCAGTCCCTGCCCTTCCTTCATTGCGTTCGAATCCGAGCAGCATCTAAGCGCCTTCGAGGTCTCTTGGTTGAGTCCAATCGTTGAGCCTGCATTCCTAGCTACCGGACAGTTTTCAGAAGTAGGGTTTGAGGCCAATATGGATCGGTTTTCCGTTGGTTATACATCGATTCGTGTAGCGCCGACCGATCTCCGGGTAGCTTCGGTCGCGGCGGTCGGTGCGACCTACAAGACGCCGAAATCCCCGTTTAACGGCCCACACCCCTACATGCATCAGCCACACGTACGTCCATGCAAGCGCCACCCGCGAGGCGCGAGAGGCGATCGGGCTGATAAAGGCGGCTGCGGTTCAGTCGGACCCCTCCGTCTTCGAGATCGCCGAGTTGCTTCCACTCCCCGTTCGAGAGCTGGATGTAGGTAGCCCGGTGCATCCGGATCCCGACAGCTGTCGGGACAGCCCTTGTCGGAGAGGTAATCCATCAGATCGGTGGAGTGGAAGGCCCCGTCGCCGACGACAATGACTTGGATATCGCCCGAAGCGCCGCAACTGGAATGCATCCGTTCGGAAAACGCCTCAAACAGGCTCCGTTGCTGCTCAGCGCTGGAGACACCCGTTCGGCGCCGCACCTGCTTACCCGTGGCGGCTGTACGGCATCGTTCGATTCACAACGGGGACGACGAGGCCCAGCAAAACGCCGTCGTGCGGCTTCTGATCGGGGGCTTCTTCTCGATCATGGTGATGATGTGGTACATTGTCTTCTTCTACCCGGCGTACGCGGGAAGCGGGGTGGTGGCGCTGGAGGGGGGTTGCGCGCTACGCGCACGGCAACACGTGGGTGGCTACGACCGTCGTGCTGGCGATCACCGGCTGGCCGCTGCTGCGCAGCGCCGGGGTGGGCCTGCGCGTGCTGCGGCCGAACATGGATCTGCCTATTGTGATTGCCGCCGGGAGCGCGCACCTCTACAGCACGGGGGCGGTGCTTCTGGGTGAGATGGAGGTCTACTTCGACGTAGCGGTGGTGATCGTCTTTGTGGTGAGTCTGGTGCAGCTTCAACTGGTCCGTTGTGCAATCGAGATACCTCAAGCTGGAGCGTGGAGCAATAGCAAACTGCTTTCCCCAAAAGATCGTTTGAAGCTGCACTGGGCCGCTGGTGGGCGGATCGGATGAAGCGGCGCGCTGTGGGAACGCTGGCCGACCTCACCCGCGAGCAGGTGGAGACCGCCCAGCGGGTCAAGGGAAACGGCACGGAGGCGGTGAAGGTGGAGGCCCTGCGGTCGGGCGATGTTGTGCGCGTGCGCTAAGGGGAACGCGTTCCGGTGGACGGGACGGTGGCCGAGGGGACAGCAACGGTCGACGAATCCCTTGTGACCGGCGAGGCGCAGCCCGTCTCCAAGGCGGCCGGGGACGACGTGGTCGGCGGCAGCGCGGTGCAGACCAATGCCGCAGACGTGCGGGTGGGGGCGACGCTCGACCGCCTCGTGCGGCTCATGTGGGAGATTCAGGGGTCCACGCTCGGCGTGCAGCAGGTCGCCGACCGTCTGGCGTCGGTCTTCGTGCCGCTTGTGCTCGTACTCGGGATCGGGGCCGTCGTGGTCCAGGGGGCGCTGGGCACCGCGTGGTCGTACGCGCTCCTGAGCGGGCTCACCGTCCTCATTGTGTCGTGCCCGTGTGCGCCGGGCCTGGCGACGCCGCTGGCGGTGGCGGCGGGAACGCAAGCCGGGCTGTCGCAAGGCATCGTGGTCAAGCACGCGGGCGCCTTCGAGCAGGCGGCCGACCTCTCGGTTGTGGCGTTCGACAAGGCCGGGACCCTCACGACCGGCCGGATGACCGTGTTGGACACGATGGGCGATGAGGAGGCGCTGCGCCGTGCCCGGGCCGTCGAGGCGTGGACCACGCATCCGGTTGGAGCTGCGGTCGTCGGGTCGGGAACCGCTGCGTCGGACGACATCCGCGACGTGACCACGCATCCGCGCGGCATTTCGGCGACGGTCGACGGCACGCGCCTCTACGTGGGCCACCCCGACGAGCATCGGGCCCGCGGCGGCACACGCTGTCGGACGTGCTGGCCGAACGGGCGGACGGGGCCATTGAACAGGCGCAGGTGCCTGTGGTCGCTGCGGAAGACGGAGGCAAGGTCCGCGGGCTCTTCATGGTTGGCGATGCCCTCCGTGACGAGGCCGACGCCGTCCTCGAGCACCTGCACGAGCGCGATGTGCACGTCGCCGTGTGCACGGGCGACCACGAGGCGGCCGCAGCCCCGCTGCGCGCCGATCCGCGGATCGACGAGGTCTTTGCCGGGGTGCGCCCGGAGGCCAAGCGCGCGCCCTTCTCCAGCAGTGGCGCACGGAGCACGGCCCGGTTGCTACGGTGGGCGACGGCAGCAATGACGCCCCGGCCCTGGCCGACGCCGACCTCGGCGTCGCCTTCGGCCCCACGGCGCTGGCCGCCGACTCCGCAGACATCGTCGTTCTCGACGACCGGCTCACGCACGTCCCCGAGCTCCTGACGCTGGCCGACACCACGCGACGCCGCCTGCGACAGAATCTGGGCTGGGCGTTCGGGTACAACGCGGTCGCTATCCCGGCGGCCGCGCTGGGCTGGCCAAGTCCGCCCGTCGCCGCGCTGGCCATGGCCGCCAGCAGCTTCCTGGTCGTCGGCAACTCGGCCCGGAAAATGGCCGTCGGCCCCCGCTGACGGATTGCCCCTGGGCGCCAGACGGCGTTCTCCACGGTTCCTAAAAGGCCGCGACCTCAAAGAACGACCGTGGCGCCTCCCGCTCAAGAGTCACCACAAAACAGTAGTCGTCGTCGGACTTGCGGTATCCGAGATTGATGTCTGCGATCTCCCATCCCTCCTGAACAAACGCGTTCAATTCCTCCAGCTGCGGCGGCGTGTCGGTCGACTCGTCCACGTACATCGTTTTCTGCTCCTGCTTCCGCGAGGGACCGTCCAGGTCCGAGAGCCCGTCTCCGTTGAGTCCGCCCAACGCGTCCTCACCGGACTCGTCGAAGATGCTCTTGAATCCCCCGCCGGGATTGTTAAAGGCCTGCGTCAGCGCGCGATCACTCATAGCAGAATAGCGATTATTTGTCAGGAAGGACGGGTGCGAAAAGCACCTTGTACGGCAGCCGTCACCCCCCCCGACTCCCGCACGCAGTGGCTCCTTTCCCATCGTCGAAGCAGCACACTCGCACCTGAGCACCTGCCTCGTTCGGGAAGGGCGCCACTCGCTATCCTTGTACGCCGCCCGGCAGAATATTTCCGGCGCATCGGCAGTTTCACAAAAATGATTACCAAAATTAAAGAGTTTTCGTTCGATTATTAGTGCAATAGTAGTCGAGCGCAGTGCATTTTCGGACAGGAAAGCGGAGCTAGTGCAGCTTCAACTGGTCCGTTGTGCAATCGAGATACCTCAAGCTGGAGCGTGGAGCAATAGCAAACTGCTTTCCCCAAAAGATCGTTTGAAGCTGTTCGCACCCCGACAGTCAAATATTCCCCTGATAGGGAGATTGAAAGCCAATCCCCCTGACAATATCAGAGGGGTTTGTGGAGGAGAGTCTGTGCGCAACAGCCTGCTAATAGGGCAACGACGCCCAGGAACCGGGCTATTCCGCAAAATCGAAGAGAGACGGTTCTCGGGTTCGGGCGAGGGAGATAATGAAGCCGTAGTTGTCCTCTTCTTTCTTGTACCCGAGGCTAATGTCTTGAATCGTCCACTCGTTCTGGAGGGCCTCATTCAACTCGTCGAGCTCGGACGGAGGCCCGTCCTCGTCACTGACGTATATCGTCTTCTCCTCGTATTCCAGGTGAGGGGCTCCGTCGGACGATCCGTCCAGCGAGGCTCCCTGGTCGTCGTCACGCAGAGGAGTCTCGTCCGAATCGCCGAATACGCTGTTAAACGAACCGAACTTGGTCATGGGAAGGGTTGTGGGAATAAGAAAGAGTCGTCAAGGGAGGGGGGGTAGTGGGTGCCCCGTTTCGCGTGTCGGGTGGACCGCTGATCGCACAACTCGGTCCCGGGGACCTCTGTGCCTTTTTGAGATCAGACGCCGGATATCGTTCGGGGGCGTGTACTCCAGTGAACGCAATCCCCTGAAGACCTGACAGATTTGGGGTCCGTCAAGATGCTGGAGATGGCATATGAAGGCATTTTTCCGGTTCGGAGGTGCCGTTGCAGCCCCGTTCCTTTTAGATCTGTCAGGTCTCACATCCGCTTCGTTTCCATTTGCTGAAGCAATCGCATCCTGCGGTTCATCTCGTAATCCTACACAGAGCCCCAGCATTTTGCCGGACGAGTCCGGTGCCGGACAGGTCCGGCTGATCTCCTCACGCGGAGAATATTGTTTGCTTCCTGTGTACAGGGGACTCATAAGGCAATCCCTGGTGTCTGTTGCGACTTTTGGGCCAATCGTTTAAGTACGGGGCTTTCTTGACACGATTTTATGTATCTAAAGTCTGTAGAGGGTTTAGGACTTACGGAAGAACCAGGATCGCCTCAGGTCAAAACTCCGGCCGGGTGGGGCACCTCAGCCATCGATCTTCCTCACTGTATCCGAATGGCTCGACGTTCGAGGGAGACGCGTTTGAGCAAGCCCCCCACTTTCTTTCTCAGGGATCGGTACGTGAAACGGACAGTCCGGGGGTCCCACGACAACTGGTTTGTGTGTGCCGCTTTCGCGCTCGATGGGCAATCGAACGCCGGGGCACTCCGTACCAACCGCTGAGTGGGTTGCACCTGCCTGAGCGGGATTCTATTTTGGAAAGTGAAGCTGGGGGTGCTCGGCGCCATGAATCCGTGAGTGGGGGAACACCGACCTTGGATCACGCCGGGCTGAGAGAGTCCCTTCGAACCTGATCCGGCTCATACCGGCGCAGGAAAGCACTCGACGGTCGGGCCCTTGCGTCGCGTCTCCGGCTTCGTATCGCTGGAAGTATTCTTTCGTTCTCGACGCCATGCCCGAGATGTTGTCCGTCCCGATCGACGCCCGTCCGTTCACGGTACCGCCGTTTGCCGAATCCTGCCTGAAGCACGCGCAGGAGACCTGGGCGGAGGCCGTTGATCACCCATTCGTGCATGCCCTGGCGGACGGGTCCCTCGACGCTGAGCGCTTCAAGTTTTACCAGATGCAGGACGCGCGCTACCTAGAGGCGTTTGCAGACGCGGCCTCGCTGATTTCCACGCGGTGTCCGGATCCGGACGACAAGCTCTGGTTCATTGACGCGGCTCGCCTCGCGGTCGTGGTGGAGGGCGAGCTTCACGAAGGGTACGGGGAAGAACTGGGGTACGGCCCGGCGGACATTCGAGCGCTGACCCTGACGCCCAACAACCGCGCCTATCAGAATCACATGCTGGAGCGTGCGCAGCGGGGAACTCTCGTCGAAGCGGTGGCGGCGATCACGCCGTGCCCGTGGCTCTACATTGAACTGGGACAGCGCCTGAAACGCGAAATGGGCGATATCCCCGACGATCATCCCTATGCCGACTGGCTGGCGATGTATCGTGATCCCGACTTCCACACATACATGGACAACCTCCTGGCGCGCCTCCAGCGGTTTGCGGAGGCGGCCGGCGACGATGCCCGGGGCCGGGCCCGAACGGCCTTCACCACCAGCGTGCGCTACGAGTGGATGTTCTGGAACCAGGCCTGGACGCAACAGGAGTGGCCGGTGTAACGGCCCCGCGACTTCGGGACGGGGGCCGATTCGGGACGGTCGCCGACGTGACACACAGTTGAGCCCGAAAAACAGCCGATTCTAATCTTATTCAAGCATGTGTTAAGGGACTTCGGGCGGTGGGATCTACACTGTTCCTGCAAACTATAACTTTGTCCCTTTCGGAGACGGAAGTTCAGAAGGGGCGCCACTCGTTTCGTTCCGGTCACACACGTCTTTCTTGCCATGCCCTCCGACGCAGACACAACCGCCGGTGATGCCGCTGCCTCTGCCGAGGGCGATTCCAGTGCGAAAGAGGCGGGCACGGCCGGTTCGTTTAAGGATCCGCACGAGGAGAAGGACCTCGTTCGCATTGATCCGGCCAAGATCCGCGTCGTGGAGGTTGAGCGGAAAGACTCCGGCACATTTCTTCGCCGGGACTGCTACGATCCGGACGGGGGCGATGCCGAAGTAGGGGACGTGATGGGATTGAGGGACGGAGAGCTTTGGCTTCGGACGGTCTCGTGGGCCCGGTCGAAGGACATGAAGCCGGAGCTGGAGGTGGAGTGGGAGCCGACCGGGCTGACCCGCGACCAGATCGAAACGGTGGAGGTGTTTTCCTGGCCGGTGGGGACGCCGGTGCCGGTGTTTACGGACGACATGTGATCCCAGTGCTATGGGAAGCCCGCAGGGCGATTGCATGCTGGCAGATGTCCGGGGACGTAGGCGGCGATTGTGCCGTTGATCGGCCCGATTGCCCGAAACGAGCGGAGGCATGGAGGCAGTCACGCCGTGCCCTTTCCTCTCCTCTCGGGGGCTCCGGAGAGCAAGATGCGGTTGCCGTGGAGAGCCCCGTGCGCGTTGCAGGCTGTGCGGTCTGGCCCCAGTGTTTTCGGAGGACGCCGCAAGATGGAGGGGGAATTTGTCGTCCGACGGGGGCGATCACGTGTAGAAGGGGGGCGGAAATGGGACCGGACCGGTAGGGGGCGAGGTGCAGCTTGCTGCCGTCGAGACGGTCGGGGACCGGACGGTGCCGCACGCCGGGAGCGCGAAGCCGCCGGAGAGCGGGGGCGGCGGGGCCGGTCAGAGCTGGCAGCTGCGGCTCTCGGCGCCGGAGGGGGAGGCCCGGTCGGTGAAGCTGTCTCCGCAGGAGGAGGGCACCCTGAAGGGCACGGTGCCGGAGGGCGGAAGCGTCTACCTGCTGGACCTGGACAACGAGAAGCGGGTTCCGGAAGGGGCGGAGCTGGACCTGAAGGCCGGAGAGACGCGTCGGCTGAAGGCGATCGTGGGGACAAAGGGCTACGCGGAGAAGGCGAGTGAGGGGATTGATCTGACCGACCTGCACGTGCGTGCGGAATGGGTTCTCCGCACTGCCCGCGCCTTGCATCGCCCGTGCCCTGTGTTGAACCGTTCCCGCGTCGGTATCGCCACGCCGTCGCAGTTTTACGTCCATCACACATGGCCGCTCATCTCATCATGGGAATACCGTCGCGTGTACGGGAAAAAGAGTAGATAGGCCAAAACGAAAAATTACCTTTCGTTAATCAAAATGAAATAGCTTTGTATTTCACCGCTCCGGTGTCCGGGCCGAGCAGGCTGATTCGTATTCAAGAGTGACCCTGGTTCTTGTACGAGCAGTGCAATGGAACACCTGAGAGTTCCGGATGAGGCTAGCAACCTGTTGCGTATTGGCGATTGAGCACCTCTCCAGTCAACTTCCTGGTGCAAGATGTACTCACGGAAAAATTATTGTCTGATTAGTAATTATGAGAAAAAAATAAATTTACCAAGATGAGGAGATGAGAGAGAAATGGATCTATGTGCAATAGCCTGCTAGTGGGCTGTCAATTCTTGTTCTTGGTGTGCTACTGCAATCTCAACATCCGTTGACCGGCACGCCATCTTGAGCAAGGCAAGAGGAGCGCATACGCTCCAAGATTGCCAAGTCGAAAGATGTCTCTGAAGACGGCGGTTCTGTTCGAGGAGGCTCTTCGCGTACGCTCAGAGCGACCTGCCCTGGGATGTTGAGATTGCACTCGCGACCTGCAAAATCACGGTTGACGCTACACTAGTCGTTCCACTCAATTCTCTGGTACTGTTCACTTCTCTTCAATGCCGATGTCGCTACTCGTTCGTTGGTTGAACAGCCTTTTGCAGAACGAAAAGACGGATTCGGAGGCTGACTGTAGAGCCTGCCCGGTCGGGATCCGCCTGGCGGTCGTGGTTCTGGCGGTGCTCGGGCTTGGGGCCGTCGGCGCCGCACCCGTGCAGGCGCGAATCCATGTCGACACGGATGCCACCGGGGCCAATGACGGCTCCTCGTGGACTGACGCCTATCCCAACCTTCAGGACGCGCTGTCGGGGGCCACGTCGAGCGATTCGATTTGGATTGCCGACGGCACGTACTACCCGGATGAGGGAGCCGACGTCCCGGCCGGCACGCGGGACACCAGCTTCGTGGTCACTGGGGCCCAGGACAGCCTGAAAATTTACGGCGGCTTCGACGGGACCGAGTCGAGCATTTCGAGTCGCGACGTGTCGGCCAACACCGTCACGCTCAGCGGCGACATTGGCGTTGGAGGAGACGCCTCGGACAACAGCTACCACGTCCTCCGCTTCAACGGGGCCAACAGTCCCATTACCATGAGCACCCGCCTGGACGGCGTCATCGTCACGGGCGGCAACGCCGACGGAAGCGGGCCGGACGCCAATGACGACAGCGGAGCAGGACTTTACTGCAACGGCGAAACCGGGGAGTGCAGCCCTACGCTGAAAAATATTGCGTTCGCCTCCAATAGCGCCGCCTTCGGAGGGGCAGCCATCTACAACGAGGGCGACAACGGCGTGAGCAGTCCCGCGATTGAAAATGCGACCTTCACGAATAACACTGCCAACGGAGACGGCGGCGCCCTTTACAACAGCGCTACCGCAGGCGGAACCAGCCGTCCGACCATTCGAAACTCGGTGTTTGAAAACAACTCATCGTCCAGCCGAGGTGGGGCCCTGTACAATGTCGGAGACGGATCCGGCACCCAGTCGGGGCGCATTGGGGTGTCCAGTGTGGGCGTTTCAGGGAGTTCGACCCTCACGATGGCGCCCGCACAGGACTTCCAGCCGGGAGAGCCGGTCACCGTCTCGGTCCTGGCCGACAGCATCGCCGACACCGACGGCCTCCGGCTCGATTCGACGGAAACGGTGGCCTTCACGGCAACCGCGGCCGCCGGAAGCAGCACGTTGGCGTCCGTCTCGACCTCGTTGCCCAACGTCAGCGAAAGTGCCGTCGACTGGGGCGACTTCGACAACGACGGCGACCTCGACCTCGTTGTCGCCGGGGACAGTAGCGGGACGACGAATCGAAAAACGTCCATCTACGAGAACGACGTTGAGAACAACAACGGCTTCTCGCGGGTCGGCGCCGGCCTCACGTCGGTGGACAACGCCGACGTCGCCTGGGGGGACTACAACGGCGACGGGAACCTTGATGTGATCGTGACTGGATACACTGGGAGCGGCGCAATGACGGAGCTGTACGGAGGAGACGGGACCGGGACCTTTACCAGCCCGATCGGCACCGGTCTGGTGGAGGTCCGTAATAGCTCGGTGGACTGGGCCGATTACAACGGCGACGGGCACCTCGACCTCGTACTCTCGGGACAATCCGGCAGCGGCGATACGACGCAGGTGTACCGAAACGAGGGCGGCGGTTCGTTTGCCCCCGCCGACGCCGGCCTCGTGGACGTCGAGAAGGGCGAGGTCGACTGGGGCGATTACGACAACGACGGCCGCCCGGACCTCGCGGTGGCTGGCACCGACGGCAGTTTCCGATACGCCAACGTCTACCGGAATGAGGGCGGCGGCACGTTCACGAAGGTGATTGGGCTTACCGGCGTTGAGAACGCCGCCGCTCAGTGGGGCGATTACGACAACGACGGCCTTCTGGACCTTGCGATCAGCGGAAAGGACGGATCGGACAGCCGGTCCACCACCATCTACCGCAATGAGGGCGGGGGGAATTTTTCTTCCCTCTCTGCGGGGCTGACCGGCCTGCAAGACGGATCGGTCGATTGGGGCGATTACGACGGCGACGGCCGTTTGGACCTCGCCGTCATGGGTGACAGCACCGGAGGCGGCGACCTCGCTACGAAGATTTACCGCAACGACGGCGGGGGAAGCTTCTCGGCCCTCGGGGCCGGACTCACCGGAGCCCGTCAGGGGGATCTCGCCTGGGCGGACTACGACGGCAATGGGGTGCTCGACCTCGTGACCAGCGGCCTCAGCGGATCGGCCACGACGACGCTGTACCGCCAGACCAGCAACCTCCGCGTGACCGACACGTCCCCAACCCGCAATGCGACGGGCGTCGACACGAGTCTCACCGGCATCAGCGTAGCCCTCAACAAAACGCCGGATCCCGACAGCATCACGACCGGTGCCGTGCGTGTGGTGGGAAGCCAGACCGGTCCGATTCCGGAAGCCGACGACTCGGTGGGCGTTACCAACAGTACCCTCACCTACGAACCGGCACGCGACTTCCAACCGGGCGAAGCGATTGCAGTCTCGCTCCTCGCGGACAGCGTGGTTGCCGCCGACGGCACCCGGCTTTCAACGACCCACGTCACCCGATTTACGGCGGGCAATGCCTCGGGGCCTACGACCTTCCCTACGTCCGCCTCGATTAGTCCGTACGAAGCCAACGACGTTCTCTCGGCGGACTTCGACGGGGACGGCAATCTGGATGTCGGACTGTCGGTGAGCACAGATAGCATTCTCTGGTACCAAAACCAGGGAAGCGGATCGTTCACCGAGGACACCGTCACGACAAACGCGACGAACGCCAAGGCCCTGGCGGTGGCCGACGTGGACGACGACGGCACGCCCGACCTCATCGACAACGACCTCGATTGGTACGCCAACGACGGAACGGGCAGCTTTACGAAGAACAGTACGACCAACGCAAGCAGTTCATACGATATCGCCGCCGGCGACCTCAACGGCGACGGCCATCCCGACGTGCTCGGCAGTTCGGCCGGCGACAACGCCGTCATCTGGTATCCCAATACCGGCAGCGGCTTTGCCGACGCCGATACACTCGCAACGGACGTGACCCTCTCCGGCCAAGTCGCCACGGCTGACGTAGACGACGACGGCGACCTGGATGCCGTGGTGGCCAACTCGAACACCGGTACCATTGCCTGGTACGAGAACACCGATGGGGCCGGTAGCTTCGCAGGGGCCACGGTCATTTCTTCCGGTGTCGACGCCCGAGCCCTCGCCCTCTTCGACGCCGAGGGCGACGGGGACCTCGACGTCTTCGGAAGCGCGCCGTCCTGGTACGAGAACAACGGCAGCGGCAGCTTTTCCGCGCAGAGCCTGTCCACGAACGACGATCCGTCCCTCGACCTCACGGCGGCTGACCTCAACGCCGACAACACCGCCGACATCGTCGGCGCCGCCTTCTATGACGCCGCGGTGGTCGAGTATCGAAACGACGGCACGGGGACGTTTGCCCGCGATGCGGTGACGGACGATGCGCGCGACGTGACGGAAACGGCGGTGGTCGATCTCGACGGCGACGGCGACCTCGACGTCATCTCGGCTTCAGACAGCGGCCTCAATCCGGGCACCACCTGGCACCCGAACACGACGATTGCCCCGCAGGTGGTCACCGACGCCGCCAGCAGTATCACCGACAGCAGTTTCGTTGCCGAGGGGCGCGTCAACCCGGGCGGCCTGGGAACAACCGTCACGGTCCAGTACAGCCAAAACGGCAGCTTCGACTCCGACTCGTCGGTCACGGCCAACAGCAGCCTCACCGGTGACGACACCACCGCCGTCAGCGCGACGGTGACCGACCTGGAGCCCATTACGACCTACGAGTATCGCTTCAAGGCCACCAACAGCAAGGGAAGCGGCACGGGCGCCGGCCAGACGGTCACGACGGACCCAGCCGGCCCGACGATCACGACCGATCTGGCCAGTGCTGTCGACACGTCGCAGGCCACCCTCAACGCCACACTGACGCCGAATGGCGACACAACGACTGTGTCCGCAGAATTCGGCCGCACGTCGGGCACGACGCTCAGCACACTTCCGCCCGATACGGTGGCCAACAGCCTCGATTCGGACACAACACTGTCGGCCCCCACGGCCGACACCCTCCGGCCGAGCACCGAATACCGCTTCCGCTTTGACGCGCAGAGCGACTTCGGGGCGGACACCAGCGACTTCGCAGCGTTCACGACCCACAACGTGGCCCCGACCGCGACCAACGATACCGCGGCAACCGACGAGGACACCGATCTGACCGTCGATGTGCTGGCCAACGACGGCGACGTGGGCGAAGCCGGACTCGGCGGCGCCCTCGATTCATCGTCGGTCACGGTCGTGGACACCGCCGAGATTGGACAGGTGACCGACGTGGACGGCACAACGGGGACACTCACGTACACGCTGGATCCGGACAGCAGTGGCACCGACAGCTTACGCTACGCAGTGGCCGACGATTCGAGTGCCACGGACACCGCCCTGGTCGCAATCACGGTACGGGAGGTCAACGACCCGCCGGTGGCGGACGGCAATAGTGCGACTGTGGCTGAGGATGATACCGTGACCGTCGACGTGTTGGCCGACGACACCGATCCGGACGGCAAAACCGACTCGTCCACGGTTGCGGTGCAAGCGCCCCCTGCAATTGGAACGATCGACACGGTCGACGCCGCTAGCGGCGCAACCACGTACGTGCCGACCCCGGACTCCAACGGCACCGACAGCTTCACCTATACGGTGGCGGACGACTCGGGCGCCGTCTCCAACGGGGCAACCGTCGCCGTTGACATTGCACCGCGCAACGATGCGCCGATCGCCGCGGCCGACACCTTCAGTGCCCCTGACAACAAGACGCTGAACGCACCCGCTCCGGGCGTCCTCGAAAACGACACCGACATCGACGAGGACGACATCCCCACGGTGACAACAGTGGTGGACAGCCCCGCCCACGGGACGGTGACGCTTCAATCCAACGGGGCCGTCGACTATACCCCCGATCCCGATTACATCGGCACGGATGCCTTCATCTACGAAGTGGAGGACGACAGCAATGCCACCGCCACCGACACCACCGTCATTCAGGTGCAGGAGGCCACGCTCGCCACGCTGACCGACACGAGCCGCGCCGGAAGCCGGCACGTCGGACAGCCGGATTCGGCCGTCACACTCTCCGTCCGGAACGACGGCGAAATTCCGCTGACTGGTCTTCAATCTGCCATCGACGGCCCGAACGCCGGGGACTTCACGGTCACCGCCGACGACGACCCTGACTCCCTGACCGTTGGCGCCACGCAAAGCTACGATATTGTCTTCGCCCCGTCGGGCACCGGGGTTCGCGAGGCGACACTGGACGTGACGGCTACGGAGGAAGACACGACGCGTACGGTCGCGCTCCGCGGCCGCGGGGTTGAGATTGACGTGCGGGGCGGGATCGCCACCCGCAACGCTGAAACCGACGTGGCCCTCTCGATCGCGGGCGGCTTTGCCCCGACCGCCGAGCAGCGCCTCTTCTTCCGGAAGGGGGGCACCAGCACGTACCGAGACACCGTCCTCACCGTCGGAGCAGACGACTCGCTGCGGACATCGATTCCGGACTCGCTGGTTACGACCCGCGGGGTGGACTACTACGTGACGCTGTCGGATAGCAACAGCACGATCACCGTCCCGCCGGGCGGGAAGCCCCAGACCGCAGCGGCCCGCCCGGCCCACCTGCCGGTCTCGTTTGAGGAGCTGTCCCCGCCGGACACGACCGAAGACGACCTCTTCCAGGCGGAGACCTACCGGATGGTCTC